>CAKUWD010000099.1 GCA_934699065.1 uncultured Treponema sp. | reverse complement strand
CCTTTTATGTAATTGCCTGTATAGAACTGACATCCTTCCATATTTGTAAATACTGTCATTGCATGACCTGATGAAGGTTCTTTTACAGTACAGAATTCTACAAGATCATTATCATCAAGAGGAAGTCCACAATGAACGTTTGAAGGATCATACATTTCAGTTACATAGCAGTGGTCATAACCGACTCCAACATTTTTGATATCCTTACCAATTTTCTTTTCTTTAGTAAAATCAAAAGGAGTTCCCTTTACATCAAGAAGTTTTCCTGTAGGAATAAGCTTTGGATTCACTTCAAGTCTCTTTTCAGAATTCATCTGCAGTGTATGTCCTCCAATATTACCATTTCCCGCAAGATTGAAATAAGCATGATTAGTAATATTAATCGGTGTTGCTTTATCTGTTTCTGCATTATAAATGCAAGAAAGATTATTATTATCATCAAGAAGATATGTAATTGTAAGTTTTACATTTCCAGGAAAGCCCTGTTCACCATCAGGAGAAGTTCTTGTAAAACGAACACCACAAAGCTTTCCGTCATCAATAATCTTTCCCTTCCACATCATTTTATTATAAGAGTCAAAACCACCATGCAGACAGTTTGGACCATCATTTTTGTCGAGATCATATTTTTTTCCATTAAGTTCGAAGGAAGCTTTTCCGATTCTATTTGCAAAGCGGCCTACAATAGCACCAAAAAATACAGTGCCATTTATAAATCCATCTAAAGTCGAATAACCTAAAACGACATCAGTCTTTTTATTTTTTCCATCATTCAAAATAATGCTTGTAATTGTACAACCGTAATCTGTACATGAAAAAGACATATTGCCGTTTTCAACTGTGTAAAGATGTACTTTGCTTCCATCACTAAGCATACCGAATTTTTGTTTGCTTACTTTCATTCTATTCCTTCCTTTATATTATGAATTACTTCACTCTACATTGCGATGAAGTAATCTATAGCATATCTATTATAAACTGAACTTCAGAAGCAGGACAAGATAATTCTTGAGCAATATCATCAACCTGCATTCCCTGATTAAAAAGTTTTTCTACTTTTTCTTTCAGAGAACTGTTAGAGTTCAGATTTTTTACTGAATCTTTAGAATCATCATAAACCTTTGTTACAATAAGTGGAACTTCTTTATAAGCTGCTCCATCTGGAGTAATTACAGTTTCATCTTTTAAAATTGATTTTTCTTCCGGCTCGTCAAATAAAGAGCCCTGTTGAACTGAAGCGTTTTTATTAATTGTATATGCAGCATTTGGATCAATATATGGATTTTTTTTGTTTTTCTGCCCTACCGGTTTTATTTCTGCAAATCTTTCATTTTCTACAAAAGCGGATTTTATTGTTCTTCCCCTTCCTGTTTTTTCTGCCTCGGCAATTGTATCGCGTAAAAGTTGAGTTGCCTCTCTGAATGATTCCATTTTTTTATCCGCTTCATTTAAGAGAGCCCTAAGTCTTCTTGATGATTCATTTATAAGTTCGAGATCTCGGTTTGCATTATTATTTACATCCATAATAACACGATTCATCTGAGACTTTGTTTTTTCTATAATTGCATCAGTTGAAAACAGTTTTTTAAAGCGGACGAGAATTACAACCATTAATATCAGACTGACAAGTGAAATGAAGAGAGCTATATACGCAGCCATTTTTACCTCGTGATATCGATTATAGTTCCAAGATATGAATTGTCGCTTTTAGGAGGTCTTATCTCATTAATATCATCATCTTCTTCTTTATGATTTTGATTTCTCTGTTTATTTCCACCATAAGCACCAGAAGAATTTGAGCCATTCTGATTTACACTGTTTGTATTCGATTTTTCGTTTGATGTCTGCTGAACTTTAGCCGCATTTTCCATATTTCTCTGGATATTACTCTGCTGCTGCATTGCTTCTGTAAGCTGAGCCTGCTGGCTACCCGCCATAGTTTTTGAGACATTAGAAAGCTGTGTGTACATTGTCTGAAGGTCAATCGGCTGAATACCCATCCGGCTGCTCCTCGGCTAATGAAGGTGGTTCATATGGACCACGCTTACTGAAGGCCTTATCGTAAAAGAATGTTACACTCTTAGTATCAATTTTTACTTCATCAAGAACATCACGAATATAAATCTTTACTCCGGCATAAACATCACCCTCAACCTTAACTTTTCCGATTGCTTTAAGGTCTCGTAAATGTTCCTGAATTTTATTTATTTCATCTGTCATTACTTCAAGTTCTTCACTTATCTGTTCGCAACGTTCCTTGAGAGTCTTGAGTTTTTCTTCTTTTTCCTGAGGAAGCTTTTTACGAAGCTTCTTTTGCTGTTCGAGAGTCTGAATATCGAGATCGCAGTTTTCGTATCCTTTGGTACTTTTTGCCTGTTGATTCTGAAGCTCTTCGAGTCTTTTTTTAGCACGAGGATCTACACCAACTTCAAGAATTGTTTCTGTACCACCACCTGGGGAACCAACTTTACGAGCGCATATTTCCTCTGTTGCCATCAAATGTCCACCAATAATCTGTGCTTTTTTACCTCGAAGCACAATATTTTTCATGGCAGTTACAGTAGAATTTACAATTGAGTCTGAGACAATAACGTTTTCTTCAACTTCAACTGTTGTATCATTAATAAATTTAGCCCAGAGTGATTTTCCGGCTTTGATAAATCCTTCACCCTTACCAAATATACCCTGACGTACAATGATATTTCCAGTAGCTTCAAGTCGTGACTTATCGACAATACCGTTAACTTCGATATTAGTAGCTTCAACCTTGTAACCTTCCTGAACATTACCTTTTATAACGACAGTTCCAACAAATTTAACATCGCCGGTTTTTACATTAACGGCATCAAGATACTTAACAGGTTCTACAGTTACTTTGCCGTTTACAAGCATAACTTCACCATCGATTTCAGCCTTAATTGTTACGCCGTCGCGGTCGAGTTTAACATTTGCACCAAGCTGAATCTGAATGTCTTTTCCGTTCTTTGCTTCGAGATATCGGCCAAAAAGGGTTTTTCCACCCTTTCCTCGCTCGGCAGGTATTTTTTGTGCAAGAGGCTGATCTGCAATAACATTCTGAATGTTATTAAGTTTCTTGTAGTCAACCTGAGCTCTAAGCTTTTTAGGATCAGTTTCAAAATTATATGATATATAGGCATCATGGCCATCAACTGGCATAATTGCCTTTGCAATTTCAAAAGGAACGTTATAAACCGGAGTATCAACAAACTCTTTTATCTTATCTTCTTCGATACAAGCTTCAACAACCCCCTGCTGTAAAATTGCACGTTTAATCATATCGAAAGAAGCTTCACTACCACTCATAGAAGGAGGCGAAACAACAATAGAACCTGTCATTTCATCTTTTGTAACTTCAACACCAATTACAACATCACCTGCAGGAACATGCTTAAACTGCCCTACAACACAGTAGTCATTATCTGTACCAGATTTTACGCACTTTTTAACAAGTTCTTCATCAAAGTTGATTGTATCAGGACGTTTAATTTCATCAAGAACATCTTTAACTTCAATTGGAATGCCTTCTCCCAAAGGAAGGATAATCTTGAGCATAATATCAGATTTGAAATGACGAACATAGAAAAGTCCGTCGCGATTTGTAATTTTTGCAGTCTCAGTTTCTCCATCAGTATCGAACAAACCTTCGGAAGCAAGTTTTGTTGATTTTTTAATTGTTGATGGATCCTGATAGACCATTATTTTCCAGGGCTTTTTTCCTAACCCCAAAATTCCATCACTCCCTTTTTCAACAACTTCGTAATGAAGATTAGCAAGTTTAGTATCCAGCTGTACAACGGCATCTGCAAGAGCTTCATCAATAGTATCAGCATTAACCTCCACAAAGTGAAGGTTTTTATCTACCTGAAGAAGCGTATTCATGTCTTCACGAAGTTTTTCCAGCGTTACCATTTTACAGCCGTTTTTTTCCTGTTATTAAATAATTCCTTTTCTGAGATTTGTAAGCTTTGCACGGAGACGAAGATTTGCTTTTGTATGAAGCTGTGAAATACGTGATTCACTTACTTCAAGAACTTCACCAATTTCTTTGAATGTAAGATCTTCGTGATAGTACAAAACAATTACCATCTTTTCTTTTTCCGGAAGCTCGCTGATTGCCTGTGCAATAACCTTTTTTATTTCTTCACGTTCAGCAATTACATCCGGATTCAAGCTTGAAGGAGACTCAATATTGTTTCCGATTGACATATTGTCATTATCATCACCGGCATACCATACATCATTAAGAGAAAGAACACTTGTACCGGAAACTTTCATAACTGTTCTATGATATTCATCTTCACTCATGTTGAGCGAGCCTGCAATTTCAGAATCTGTAGCCGTACGGCCTAAACGTGATTCAAGAGAAACAATTGCGTCTTCAATTTCACGTGATTTCTGACGTACAGAACGTGGTACCCAGTCAATCTGACGAAGTTCGTCAAAAATTGCACCACGAATTCGGGTAACTGCGTAAGTCTTAAATTTTACTCCCTTTGCAGGATCATATTTGTTGATTGCATCAAGAAGTCCAAACTGTCCATATCCAACAAGATCATCAAATTCGACAGAAGCAGGAAGCCCGACAGCAACCTTACCGGCTACATATTTTACAAGAGGCATATACTGCCGTATAAATTTATCCCTGAGAGCCGGAGACTTGGTCTTCTTGAATTCTTCCCAGAGATCATCTTCTTCTTTTTCGTCATTAATTGGCATCTATTCTCTTCCTCTTATAAAGAATTTTCATCTGATAAAACAGAACTGATTGCCTTCGCCATAAGCGCGGCATCCTGTATTTCTGCAGGTGCATCATTTTTTTTATGTGAACCTGAAGATGTTACAAATTCTGAACCTGTTCCAGATGCAAGCGCATCATCATCTTCAGAGTTTGAACTTCCACTTTCACTGAAAACAAAGTTTTCCATATCCGGCAGCGTGTCCAAACCACCTGCTCCAATATTTTCCGAAGGACCAGCACTATTTTCAGAGTTCTGGTTTGCAGCAGCTGCTTCAAAAGGCACAACCGCTTCTTTTCCGGAAAAATTATTAACAGTTTCAAAATTTCTTAATGGAACAAAGCCTTTTGGAGCCTCCTGTTCCGTAGCAGCAGCTTTTCCTGAATTGCGAACATCCGATTCATTAAGCATCTGATGATTTTCACCGACAACAAAATGATTTTCGCTTTCGCTGGGTTTCAGTTCTTCATCCTGAATTGTTATATCAACATTCTGTCCCAAAGCTGACTGCTGGGAAAGTCCAGATGAAGAGTCTGCGGTATATTCACCTTGAAAATCGCCGCCCGAACCGTCTGAAAGGAATTTACTGTAAATAAACGAAATTCCAAAACCAAGCACTCCGAACACTAAGGCAAAAATCAAAGCCTTTAATAAAATGGATAAAATTGAAGAATGGGAAAAAAGACCTGAAACGAAGGACAAAATAAATCCGCACGCTACAAACAGTCCGACATATTTTGCGCTTCGCATTTTTCCTCCCAAATATAATTACCCATAAATATTATACACCACTATTTCTTCTTACTCAAGAATTTTTTAAGGAAGCTTGATACTCCCTCATTAAACTCAGGTTCTGTTTTTTCGATGCGGCCTACAATATGTTTAAGATATACTGATGGTTTAGAAGTCGGGTTTACAACAATAAAAGGTTTCTGTCTGATTACCGAAGCCTGTACCAGAGGGTCTTCCGGAATACAACCAAGATATTCTATTTTATAACCAAGGAACTGGCCTACAATCGTAATAATTCGTTCAGAAATTCTCTTACCTTCATCTGGAGAATGTACACGGTTTACGATAAGTTTGATATTTACCGTACGGTCAACTATTTCTGTTGTAATAATTTTTATGATTCCATAAGCATCGGTAATGGCAGTAGGCTCTGGTGTAGTTACTACAAAAACTTCATCTGCAGCTGCAACAAATTGAAGGACATTGTTAGCAATACCAGCACCTGTATCTATAATAATAATATCTGCATTGCCAAGAGTTGCAAACTGATTTGCAAAATACTCAAGCTCTTCTACACTAAGATTTGCAATTTTTGAAAAACCATTGGCACCTGCAATAAATTTTATTCCAAATTCTGTATCCATGATAATTTCTTTCATGGTCTTTTTCTTATTGATTACATGCATAAGATTGTACTGAGGCACTATATTCAGAAGAACATTTACATTTGCCATTCCAAGGTCACCATCAATAAGAATAACCTTTTTACCCAGCTGGGCATAAGCAATTGCCATATTTACAGCAAAGTTAGTTTTACCTACTCCACCTTTTCCACTTGTGATTGCGATTATTCGTGTACCATGTTCTTTTTTGATTGCAGCTGCAGCTGAAGTCTTTTTTGTATTTGACTCAGTCTTTGGGCTGCTCTCATTTAACAACTCGCTTAATCCTTCTGCCTGTTCTTCCATAGTTTTCTCCTGAATAACTCCGCCTTAGCGGTCATCTCCAAATTTATCTTCAATATGAATCCTATCTACCTTGAAATTTTCCAGTCTGATAAGAAAATCAATTACATTTGCTTTTGTGATATCCCTTGAAGCTACCTGTCCATGGGTTATATATGAAATAGATTTATGTTTGTCGAACAATACACTTATTACATTTCCAAACTGTTCAGACTCATCACATTTTGTAACGATTACAGATTTATAACCAAAAGGTTCATAGTTTTGCATTATGTTCTGCAGATCACGGGCTTTTGTTCCTGCTGTAAAGGCAAGATAAATATCCGGATTCATTCCCGGAACTTCGAGCAGAAGCTTCATCTGAGCTATATGAGTTGCATCATTAGGGCTGAAACCAGAAGTATCAATAAAAATAGCATCCATATTTGCTCTGTTTTCATCATATAGAGTTTTTAAATCTTCTGCACGTTCTGCTTTATAAACTCTGGATCCCATATGTTTTCCCCAGCGTTCAAGCTGTTCCATAGCGCCAACTCGCATTGTATCTGTTGTGATAAAGCAGATTTCAGGTCTGTTGCCTTCGTGTGTTGTTGCATAATTTTTTACAAATTGCGCAGCCAGTTTTACAAGAGTAGTTGTTTTTCCAACTCCAGTTGGCCCTACGATAATATATACATGCGGGGGTCTGAATGTAGTATCTTTTGCAACTGAAATAGATTCGCCGATCCAGTCTACAACGCGGCGTTCAACAAGATCAAAATTATCAAGTTGCTCTAGAGAAAAATCATTTCGGATTTTTTCTTCAATCATATTTATATATGAAAATGAAAATTCGTTCTGCTCAAGCATTTCATCGATTCGTTTAATAGATTCATGTTTTTCCTGTGCAGATATAGAAATATTTTTGAGCTGATTACTCATTTCATTTTTCATATCTTCAATCGTTTTGCTCATTTCATTGATTGTTTTATTGAGCATTACATTACTCTGATTCTGAAGAATTGCTTCGCGATTTTTAGCCATCAGCTCTTCTTCAGAATATTTTTCCTGATATGAATAACGTCCACTATCTGGAGAGTAAGATTTTTGATGATTTACAACGTAAGTTACAACAGTTACAGGCTTCTTTTTTAAGTATAAAAAACCGCCGGGACGAAAATCGATTTTTTTATCTGTTATTCTAAAATCCTTTCCATATGTGTTGAACAATTTTTCCTTACACTCTTCGTAGGTTCTGCCGGTAATTGTCTGTTCTATTTCTTCTTCATATGCCATTTTTTTCTCTTTCCTTTCTTACCTGAATTACTCTTCTTCATCACTGATTTCGCATATAATCTCTGGACTTATGCTGGAACCGGCTGCATACATTTCAGTATCACTAAGTACTACTACACCAGGCATTTCTCTTTCTATTGCAGAACGGACTAACTGCCGAACTGCACTAACCGTAATTATAATTGGCTGATAATTCAACTGATTTGCTTTTGCTATTGAAGCACTTACTGCCTTTAACCATCGGCGGCGATCTACAGGATCAAATCCAACATAAGGTTTTGAACCATCTTCAGGATTTACAGCTCTCTCTGCAACCAGCTCAGAAAGCTCCTGAGAAAGTCTCATTACATGGACTTTTTTATTTTCATCTGCATACTGCATACAGATTTGTAAACCAAGAGCATCACGAACCTTCTGTGTCATATCCCATATATTACGTGAAACACCGGCATAGTTAGCCATTGTTTCAAGAATTCGTACATAGTTTCTGATTGAAACTTTTTCTTCGAGAAGATTTTGAAGAACTTTTTCAATAGTACCGTAAGAGATTTTTGCAGTATCAAGAACTTCAGATACAAGTACCGGATTTTTCTGTTTAACAGTATCAAGAATAACAGAAACAGCCTGACGGTCAAGAAGTTCTGCTGCATGATTTCTGATAATTTCTGTAATATGTGTTGAAATTATTGTTGGCGGATCCACAATTACATAACCAGCTCCTTCAGCCTCATTTCTGCGGTCTTCAGGAAGCCAGATTGCATCCATACCAAAAGCAGGATCTTTTGTTTTTTCTCCATCAATTGCTTCTGTAACTGTACCCGTATCAAGACACATTACATAACCTACCCGCACAGAAGAATGACCTGCTTCAATTCCTGCAATCTTAAAACTGTAGTCATTTGGTTCAAGAGTCATATTATCCTGAATACGGATTTTTGGAATATCAAGTCCAATATCATGACGAGCTTCTGTACGAATACGTGAAATGCGTTCCAGAAGCTCTGCACCTTTTTCTTTATCTACAAGAGGAATAAGAGCGTAGCCGAGTTCAAGAGAAAGAGGATCAAGCATTACGATTGGTTCTTCTTTTGCATTAGCTGCCTGTGAAGAAGCTTTTTGTGCACTTTCCTGTTTTGCGGCAATTTCTGCTTTCTGTTTGTCACGGGTCATATTGAAGCCAATGAAGATTGCAAGAGCACCTACCGGAAGCAAAAGAATTTGTGTACCACCGCGAAGAGCAAAGCCTGCAACTATAAGAACTCCACCAAGAATTTCATAAATATGTCCATCGCCGGTAAATTCAACTTTAAGCTGCTGATCAAGTGATTCATCAGACTTAGTACCAGTTACGAGCAAACCTGTAGCAAAAGAAATGATTAATGATGGAAGCTGAGATGTAAGACCATCACCTATAGTTAAAGTGGAATAAGTATTAAGAGCATCACTAAAACTCATGTGGTTTATAATCATTCCGACAAGAAAACCACCAAGCAGGTTGATTACTGTAATGAAGATTCCAGCCTTAACGTTACCGCTTACAAACTTAGATGAACCGTCCATGTTTGAATAAAAGTCTATATCACGTCTTACAGCTTCTTTGAGAACTTCGGCCTGCTGTTCATCTATAGCACCTGAATTCAAACGGTTATCAATATCAAAAAGCTTCTGGTTCATGGAATCCAAAGAAAAGCGGGCTGCAACTTCTGATACGCGGCCGGCACCTTTTGTTACAACGAGCACCTGAACAACAATTAATATAATAAAGATTACAAAACCAACAACAAGGTTATTACCTGCAACGATACGTGCAAAAGACTTTACCATATCACTTTGATTTGCAAGTGCGCCTCCCTGCATTTTTCCTGTAAGAATCAGGCGGGTTGATGAAATATTAATTCCAAGACTAAACATGGTCTGAAACAATATTACACGAGGGAAAGTCTGAAAATCAGAAGGACGTGGCATTCTGATAACAACAAGAAGAATAATAATTGAAAGAGCAAGATTTATAATCATGCTTAAATGAATAATAATTTTTGGAATTGATGAAAAACAGGATTATAAAGAAGTGGGGGTTTATGATCCGCAGGATATACAGAAAAAAATTAATGAACAATGTTTGCAAATGGAGCCTGTTGTTCGACCGTTATTAACGGTTGTAGAAAAGGAAGGCAAGTCTTTTGTGTCGGCTGAAATTCCAGGGGTTGATTTAGCGGACAGGCCAGTGTTTTACAAAGGTAAAGGCCGTTTGAAGGGGTCATATACACGAGTAGGAGATAGCGATGAACCTATGACTGAATATGAGGTCTATAGTTACGAAGCGTATAAAAAAAAATATCAAGATGATATTCGTGGAGTACAAAGGGCAACATTGCCATCTCTGGATCAAGAAAAGTTGGCTCTTTATACTGAGTTACTAAAAAAAGGGAAACCTAATTTGGCAAATTTAGACGATGAGAGTATTTA
>CAKUWD010000098.1 GCA_934699065.1 uncultured Treponema sp. | reverse complement strand
AGAATCAAAAAGCATAAAAACATATGCGCCTGAAACAGGCTCTACAGGAAGCTTTGTCAGCCTTAACTGGTATTCGGGCAAAGCTGACATGGAAAAATATTTCCTCAGTGAGGCTCTTTGCGGCAATGACAGTTCTCCGCTTTCACGTGCTTTAAAGGATTCAAAACTTGGAGATGATGTTCAGTTTCAGAGTTTTGGACAGTTTAAGGAAGAGTTCTACACAGCAGGACTTTGGGGAGTAAAAAAAAGAAACGAAGAAAAAGTCTTCAGGCTTGTTGAAAATACACTTGAAGATATTTACGAAAAGGGTGTCTCACAGCAGGATATTGATTCTGCCGTTATGGGAATTGATTTTGCCCTGCGCGAAGTAAACCGCTATTGGGGCCCATTTTCTATTCAGCTTATGGAAAAAGCTCTTAAGGGCTGGTGCAATGGGGATGCCTGTGCAAGTCAGTTGAATCCTATTTCTTCTTTTGAAAAGGTTAAGACTGCACTTCGGTCTGATCCGGATTATACAAAAAAACTTATAAAAAAATATTTTTTGGATACAGACGCTGTAAAGGTAAAATTTGTTTCTGAACCGTCGGATAAATATTTTAAGGAAAGGGAAGAAGCTGAGGCTTCTTTGATTTCAAAACTTGAAAAAACTTTAGACAGGGAGCAGCTCAAAAAGGACCTCGACGAACTGCATGCTTATCAGCAGCATATTGAGACTGCTGCGGAGACGGCATGTATTCCAACGACTAAATTGAGCGAACTCAATCCAATAATTGATATACCGCATACAGATCTGGAATTTGTAAAGGGGGCTGATGGTTCAGATGTTCCGCTTTTTATAAGTAAGGAAGATACAAACGGTATTTTCTATATTGATGTTTTATTCCCTTTTGATAATCTTGAACCTCAATATATTCAGTATGTTCCTTTCCTTGCAGACGTTATTACAAATCTTGGCTGGAACGGTAAAGGCTGGGATACCTGTACTTCAGAATCTTCCTGTGTTATGGGGGATATTTGGGGTCGTACTCTTTGCGGGGCAATTAGCGATGCTCCGGAGTGCAGAACAGAGGCAGAGAAATATCGTAACTATAACTTCTGCGGCCGTAACTGGATTGGTCTTATTTGTAAGGCTCTTACCGAGCGTGCAGAAGAAGCTTTGAATATGCTTGCAGAAATAATCACGAAGATGGATTTTGATGATTACAGGCATCTGGAAACTCTGATTGGCGAACTTAAAGCAGAAAAGAAAAACAGCATTATTTCCAATGGCCGCGATTATGCCCAAAAGCGTGCCCGTGCTTCCTGGAGTGCTAACCTTGCTTTAAATGAAATAATGTGGGGTGTGAGCCAGCTTAAAACCGTAGCAGATTATAAAAAGAGTGGGGCAAAAAAGCTCTTAAAAACATTTGCCTATATGTATGCAGAATGCCTGAAATCTGGCGGAATAATTCATATTACAGCAGATGAAGAATCTCTCAAAACACTCCGACCTCTTATCGAGGCTTTTGCTAAGAATGCGGGAATTACAAAACTTTTACCTGGACATTCATATTCAAAAGAGGAATTGGCGCGGTATGTGAGCCAGTTCAGCGAAGCTGAATCGGATAAGCTTCAGGTTATTAATGTTGCCGGCCAGACTGGTTATGCAGCGGCTATTACTCCTGCATCAGAATATCTTACAAAAGAAGCTGCCGCGGAAAATATTTTTGCCGCATGGATTTCGAGTCACACCCTTTGGGATAAAATCAGAACAACAGGTGGAGCATATGGAGCAAACTGCTTTGTAGACAATATTGAAAAGCAGATTATTATGACAACTTATCGGGATCCTACTCCGGAAAAATCTATAGATGTTTATCTTCAGTCTCTAAAGGAGCTTTGCAGTACACCGATTCCTCAGGAAGAAGTTGAAAAAACAATTGTAGCCGCTTATGGAAATGCGATTGTTCCTGCCTGCCCTAAAGACCGCGGAGCGCGCAGCTTTGAAGGTATGCTCTATGCAAATCCTCAGGATTTTAGACAGAAACGAATTGATAATATTCTTGCAGTTACAGAAGATGATGTTGAAAAAGCTGCAGATAGAATTTATGAAGCTGCTGTCAAAAAATGCTCTAAGGCTGTTTTTTGTAATAAAACTGGTAAAACAGATAAATTTGCTGGAAATAATATTAAAATTCCGCTATAATTTTTCTATCGGATTCCATAATTAAGAAAGGAGATAAAAGTTATGGATAAAAAAACTAAACAGTGTGTAAAAATGCTTAGAGACCTGGTTTCTGATGTTCAGGGTGCACCTTTTCCTGGTGGAGAACTTAAAAATGAGCTTTATGAAATCTGGTATGAGCATGCACAGCGTGCAGCCGTAGAGTGCTTTGAGTACTTAAACGACAATTTCCCGGAAGAGCAGAAAGAACTTGATAAGTCAATTAATAAACTCTTTAAGTAATTCTGTTTTTTAATTCATTAATCAGCAAAAAGTATTTGATATTTATAAAAAAAAGCTGTCCATGAATCTTAATGATTCAGACGGCTTTTTTTATTTTACAGATTAAGTTTTATTGTTAAATGTCGAAAATATAAGAGAATAGGTTTCTTATAAAGGTTTTTAAATGAACTCGAACACAAAGATATCAAACGATTATAAATTCGGATTTACAGGCGCAAAGAAAAAACTTGGTATTAATAACTGGCGTTTTGTTTTTAATGCTGTAAATACTTTTTCAGGTGCAGAACAGATGTTCTATATTGAGTTTGAGATGCTTAATGCATGGACATCTGTAGAGGCTGTTCAGCTAGGCTTTAAGCCGCGTGTCAATATTTCTGCAGATGATTTACAGTACGCTCTTGCCGGTACTGATTCTGCGAAAAGTATTTCTACTGAAGAAATTGTACAGCCTTCTTACTGCGCTGTAAGAATTGGTTCTTTCGGAAAAGAAGGTAAACAGCTTTGTTCATATTATCCTGTAAAACAGGTTAAATTTAATAACAAACCTTTTGAAATCATTGTAGATAATAAATATTTTAATGAAAATAAAATTGGTGGTTTTATAAATGTCCCGGAAGAAGAAAAAGCTGCACACCCTGAGCTTTTGTGTGATTCGGGCTATGCAAAGTGGGATCTTTCTTACACAATCAAGAAGGATTATAAAAACGGTTATAAATCAGATTTAATCAGATGGTTTCCTTTTGGTCTTCAGACAGAGTTTTCTGGAACTATTCATTTTGATGGTACTGAATATGCTGTTGATCCAAGACGCTGCTCTGGTTATTCTGAAAGATTCTGGGGGAAAGGAATACCTGAGCCATATTTCCATCTTTCTTCTGCAAATCTTACAAGTGTTATTTCAGGAAAAACTCTTTTTGAGTCTTCTTTTGCAGTAAATGGAATTTTTGATGAGAGAGTTTCCTTCATAGGAAAATTTGAAGATACTGATATTGAGCTTTGTGCAGATGGTTCGAAACGTCAGTTCTCTGTTGTCTGGGATTGTACACAAATGCCGGAAACAGAAAATCCCGAAGAAAATCTTTTACACTGGAGTGTCAGCCTTAACAGTAAGGAATGGGTAATTGATATTGATGTCTTCTGCAAAATTCGAGAGCTTAATAACAGAACCATTGAACTTCCGGAAGGCAAGCGTAAGGTTTTGAATCTTCTTGAAGGTGGTTCAGGAACGGGTGAAATCAAACTCTATAAACATATTGGAAACACACTCGAACAGATAGAACATGCAACTCTAACAAAAGTAATCTGTGAATTCGGTCACATTGAGGAAGGCGAATTTTAACAATGACAAGGAATACACGGTAATTTAAAGTCGTGTTTGAAATAAAAAAATGGCTGCAGACAACATAATCACGTTGGCTGCAGCCATTTTTTTATGGGGGAGATCATGACCTTAAGAACTCAGACTTTTATTTTTTTCTTGTCATAATTCATATTCATTATTATTTTTAAAATTGAAGGTGATGATTATGAATTACGAAAATTTTACAATCAAAACTCAGGAAGCCTTACAGGAGGCTTCTTCAATTGCCAACAAAAACGATAACTCAGAGATTGGAACAGAACACGTTCTTCAGGCTTTGCTTGAACAGCAGGATGGCCTTATTGCTCCTGTAGTAGAACGGGTAGGAGTTCCTTCTATAGAATTAACTAAGAAGGTCCGTGACATTGTTGCAGCTAATCCAAAGGTTTCTGGTGCAGCACAGGTTTATTTTTCGTCTTCAATGCAAAAAGTTCTTGCAAAAGCTGAGAACGAAATGAATGCTCTTCATGATCAATATCTTTCTACGGAGCATATTCTCCTTGCAATGACAGAAGCGGATGATCGTACAGGAGATCTGCTTAGAAAATGCGGAATAAATCATAAGGCTGTTTTTGAAGCTTTGAAATCAGTTCGTGGAAATCAGACTGTAGATTCAAATGATCCGGAAGCAAAAACACGCTCTCTTGAAAAATATTGCCGCGACCTTACCGCTGCCGCCCGACAGGATAAAATTGATCCTGTAATCGGACGTGACGAAGAAATCCGTCGTGTTATGCAGGTTCTCTGCCGCCGAACAAAAAATAACCCGGTCATTATCGGTGAGCCTGGTGTTGGTAAAACTGCCATCGTTGAAGGTCTTGCCCGCCGTATTGCAAGCGGAGATGTACCTGAAAGTCTAAAAAATAAACGTCTCCTCGCCCTTGACCTGGGTTCTCTCGTTGCAGGTGCAAAATTCCGAGGCGAGTTTGAAGAGCGTCTTAAGGCTCTTATAACCGAAGTTACAAAGAGTGAAGGGCAGATAATTCTTTTTATTGATGAACTTCATACCCTTGTAGGAGCTGGTGCTTCTGAAGGCAGTATGGATGCTTCGAATCTACTTAAGCCGGCTCTTGCCCGAGGAGAACTTCGTGCCATCGGAGCCACAACTCTGGATGAATACCGTAAGTATATAGAAAAAGATGCTGCCCTTGAGCGCCGTTTTCAGCAGGTTTACTGCGCCGAACCAAGCGTAGAAGATACCATCGCAATTCTTCGTGGTCTTCGTGAAAAGTATGAAATACATCACGGTGTTAGAATTGAAGATGAAGCTCTTGTTGCGGCCGCAACGCTTTCTAACCGCTACATAACATCTCGTTTTATGCCGGATAAGGCAATTGATCTTGTAGATGAAGCTGCCAGCCGTCTTAAAATGGAAATAGAAAGTCAGCCTACAGAACTTGACCAGGTTGAACGAAAAATGCTGCAGCTTCAGATTGAAAAGCAGTCTTTGAGTAAGGAAGATGATCAGGCTTCAAAAGAACGTCTTGAAAAACTTGAAAAAGAGCTGGCGGAAATTACGGCAAAACGCGATGCAATGAAGCTTCAGTGGCAGAACGAAAAAGAGAGTATTGATAAGTCTCGTAAGATTAAAGAACAGCTTGAACAGGCCCGTTTTGAAGAGGAAAAAAATACACGTGAAGGAAATCTTGAAAAGGCGGCCGAAATCAAATACAGCACAATTCCAAGTCTGCAGAAGGAACTTGATGCCGCTCTTGCTGCAGAAAAAGAAAGGGCCGAAGGAGGACGTGATTCGCTGCTTCGTCAGTCTGTAACAGAAGAAGATATTGCAAAGGTAGTTTCTACCTGGACTGGAATTCCTGTTGCAAAAATGATGACCGGCGAAAAACAGAAATATCTTGAACTGGAAAATGTTTTGCACAAACGTGTTGTCGGTCAGGACGAAGCTGTAAATGTTGTAAGTGATGCAATTCGCCGAAACCGCAGCGGACTTAATGACCCGAACCGACCGCTCGGTAGTTTTATGTTCATAGGTCCAACTGGTGTTGGTAAGACAGAACTTGCAAAAACACTTGCAGATTTTCTCTTCAATGATGAGAAGGCTCTTACCCGAATTGATATGTCTGAGTATATGGAAAAGTTTTCTGTGACTCGTCTTATCGGTGCACCTCCGGGATATGTTGGTTATGATGAAGGTGGCCAGCTTACAGAGGCCGTTCGCCGCAGACCTTACAGCGTAATTCTTTTTGATGAAGTTGAAAAAGCTCACCCGGATGTTTTTAATGTTCTGCTTCAGGTTCTCGATGATGGCCGTCTCACAGACGGGCAGGGCCGTGTAGTGGATTTCAAAAATACTATCATAATAATGACAAGCAACCTCGGTAGCGATTTAATCCTCGAAGCTGATACAAAAGAAAAACAGGCAGGTCTCCGCGACCAGCTCAATGTTCTTTTGCGTCAGACCTTCCGACCGGAATTTCTGAACCGAATTGATGAAATTGTAATGTTCCAGCAGCTTGGAAAAGAACACATTGCTTCAATCATCAAACTTCAGCTCCAACGTGTTCAGGCCCGTCTTTCAGACAGAAAAATCACGCTGGATTTTGACCAGAGTGCAATGGATTTCTTATGTGAAAAAGGCTACGACCCGACAATGGGAGCCCGCCCGGTAAAACGAGCCATTCAGAACTACGTAGAAAATACTCTTGCTCGTGAGCTTCTGGCTGGAAGTGTTCTCGAAGGTGAAACAATCAAAGTGCGATCAGAAGGTGGAAAACTGATTTTTACTAAGTAGATATTGCATAAAGTGTCATTTGTGTGTTAAGTACGGGAATGACAAATAAAACTGATTGCTTTATCAGCTTCTTCTTCCAGCTTCCAGGGAGAATTTAATACTAAAATTCCGCTGCCGTATAAACGGGGCGGATTTTTTTTGTCTCCTTGTGACTGGGAACGGAATTCATCGAGAGTAACTTCCTTGTGGGCATCTTTATCAAATACCTGAAGCTGCAGATTTGAAATTTCGATATTCGGATTAAGGGAATGTGCACTGTCTGTAATTTGAGAGAGCATGGAATTAATTTCATTTTCACGGTGAGCGAGAAGGGGATACCATAACAGAATAATTCCGTTACTCCATTTTTTATGGACTGTACAGATTGTATCAGCTGCATCTTTATAATCAGAAGTTTCTTCGTAGCTTGGGTCAATTAAAACTGCTCCACGTTTTGTCTGTGGAGGAGTAAGGGCCTTAAGCATTTCCCAGCCGCTTCGTTTATGAATCTGAATTGAAGGAAAAGCTGTGATTTCTGTGTGAGCCGGCAGATCTGGACTTGGCTTCTTCATGTTTTCTTTCAGATTTTCAATTTCCTGAGGGTGCAGTTCAGAAAGAATAAGAGTATCCCCTGTACGCATAAGACTTCTTTCAATTTCTGGCGAACCAGGATATCTGGAATTAGTAATATAAGGTTTTACAAAATCAAGATACTCTTTCAGAAGTAGAGGAAGCTCTTCTGAAGCAGACAGAGACAATATTCCCTTTTCCGCTTCTCCTGTTTTTAGACTTCTGTTATCAGTTAAATCATAAAGTCCGCTTGCAGCATGAGTATCAAAAAACGTATATGATTTATCTTTTTTATTTAATGACTTTAGAACATAAATAAGTACGCTGTGTTTGAGAATGTCTGCATGATTTCCTGCATGAAAAATATGCTGATACGATAGCATGTCTGTAATTACCTGAACTTAAAAATGCATTCTCAAGCCGGCTTCAAAGGGAAAGCAGAACATAAACATTCCATCATTTCCAGAAGAAGTCAGGCTTTTTATATAAGTAGGTACTATATTCTGCTGAGCATAAAGCTCAAGAAAATTGTCATAAAAAGTGTAGTTTGTTCCGGCAAAGAAACGTGCCCCTGCAGCAAAGTTCCACTTCTTAAAATCTGAAGTTAAAAGCTTTCCGCTAAAACCGAACCCTGAATAAAAACTCCAGGTATTTTTAATTTGAAGATCTACAGCCCAGTAATCAGCAAATACAGAAAAACCATATTTAAAATCAGAAAAGAGTTTTCCACCTTCAAATCCGGCTCCAGCTACTACAGGAAACTTAGACATCCTGATTGTACCGGTAATGTTTCCTGTTAGATTTTTTACTGAAGAAGAAGTTTCATTTATAAAAAGTCCCGGAATAAGTCCTGCCTGAATTCCTGCCCCTGTTGCAAAAATTTTTGATGTAAAAAGAAATAAAATTGATACTGTAATTAATGTAGTTTTTAAAAAATGTTTCATTTTTTCCTGAAATAATCTGCAATCTTTTCAAAAAGATGTTTGAAAAAGAGGTAGATTCTGTAGAATATATTGGGGTTTCGCAGTCTCTGGAGTCTTTTATAACCTTCCATAAGTTCTGCTTCTGTAAATTCCTTGCGCTGATTATTTTCTTCAATCTCCATTTCGAGCTGATCTACTTCGGAGAGATTATCAATGATGTTTGCGTTTATGCTTGTCCAGCCTAACTGGATTGCAGATTGAAGTCGTCTCTCTCCCGCAATAAGCTCATACCGGCTATTGAGGGTAATTGGATTCATAAGTCCATAGAGTTTCATGCTGTCTTTAAGATCTTCAAGATTTCCGAGATCTTTTCGAACTCGTTTTTTTATCTTGATGTCCTTAATCTGTACTAACATAGCGGTTATAAACTCCTGCGCAATAACCAATAAACGGACATGTCAAGGTTTTAAGCTAAGCGTGCCTTGACGTGGACGTATATCACGAAATTGTTTAATCCATTAAATAGTTATAATCCAAGTTTGAAGTATTATCAACAAAATTATTTTCGTTTTCCTCATCTTCTTCGCTGTCATATTCAGTAGTAAGAGGAGCATTCAAATCAAAAGAAAGTGGAGTTGTGTCAAAATCAAAAGTCATTCTCTGTCCAGATTTATACATTTCTTTTTCAAGACGCATAATAGAAATAACTGAATTAGAAGTACTTGAGTGAATAGGGCAGATTTCTGTAGGCTGAGTTCCTTCAAGATACCACTGTGTTGTAGAGTGTTCACAAGACTCTGTAAGAATCATTCCGCTGTCTGCACAAACAGTACATTCAATAACACCTTCAAGAGGTTTAATCCAGTTCTTGAATGGAAGATCTGCATGAACTTTATCAAAATATTCACCCCAGGCAAAACCGGCAAGAGTTGCACCTGTAATATTCAAACCAAGCGACTGGCCTGGTTTATCAAAACCAAACCAGAAGGCTGCAGCATAGTATGGAGTAATACCACATGTCCAGGCATCGGCCCAGTTTTGTGTAGTACCTGTTTTACCACCTGCAGGCATAGTATAATATTGTCCGTTTTCACCGCGGTAATCAAAGTGCCATTTCTGAGCATGAAGAGTACCACCGTTATTTACAGTCTGCTCAAGCAGTTTTATCATTACAAAAGATGTCTGTGGAGATATAACCTGAATTTTATCTCCCTTAGCAGCCTGTTCTTTTCTGATGTCAAGTTCAGGATTCAAAATAACATTTCCATTTTTATCTTCTACAGTACGTATAGCCATTGGAGTGATTTCTTTACCACCGTTAGCAAAAATTGCGTAAGCGCGTGCCATTTCGATAGGTCGTACAGAACAAACACCAAGGCCAAGAGGATATACCGGAACAAAACTTCTTGATTCAAGTTCATCCTGAGGAATACCAAGAAGCTTAGATGCACGGTCGATTGCTGCTTCAAAACCAATGCCATCAAGAATCTTTAGAGAAGGAACGTTCATAGAACGTGTAAGAGCATACCACAAAGAAACATTTCCTTCCCATTCGCCGCGGAAGTTTAAAGGAATATAAGGTTTTCCATCTGCAGTGTGGAATACAACCATAGAGTCGGAAATCTGAGTTGTAGGAGTAAACTTACGAGAATCAATTGCAGCAGAATAGTAGAGAGGCTTAAAGGTAGAACCTGGCTGAACCTTTGCCTGTGTGGCACGAATAAACTGATTATCAGAATCAAACTTGCTTCCGCCTACAAGAGCATCAATATAACCGTTAGAATGATCGAGAGCAACCATGGTTCCTTCAATAGTTGTCTTTTCTTCATTTTGTTTTGCAATTGCAGTTGCTCTGTTTACAATGTTTACCTTGAGTTTTTCAGTGCCTGTTAAAAGTGCAACAACATCAAGAACCGGATTTATCTGATTTACATAAGTATTATTTGCAACAATTTCAGTGCGCTGCTCGCTGACCTTAAGCTCCGGAATATCAAAGAGAAGGGCAAGCATTTCTGTCATAGGAACAAACACATTTGTTGCAACGCCAGTTTTAGAAGAATGTTCACGCTTGTAACGGCGGTTTGCATCTTCTATATATTTTGCCATTACATCCTGAGCAATCTGCTGATGCGCAAGATTTAATGTTGTATTTACTGTAAAGCCTGATGTATAAATATCATCTGAACCATAAATCATGCCTGAAAGTTCTCGACGAACAAACTCGCTGAACCATGGAGCTTTATCATCTCTCATCATATATGCAGAGGTCGAAGTTCTTGTGTAATCAAAATTG
>CAKUWD010000097.1 GCA_934699065.1 uncultured Treponema sp. | reverse complement strand
CTGCAGAAGATGGTCGTGAATGGCTGGAATCTTTATACGAAGATGAAAAGAAACTGGACTACGGTTTTGTACTTAAATCAAGTGGCGAGCTCATTGGCAGCGGCGGACTTTATTATCATGAAGATATTGATGTCTGGAGCGTTGGTTATAACCTTGCTTATGACTACTGGCATCACGGATATACACCAGAAGCTATTTCCCGAATAATTGAATACGCAAAAAGCAAATATGACCTTCACGTAATAGCAGGCACTTTTGCAGTAGACAACAATGGTTCACGCCGTGTTATGGAAAAGTTAGGAATGACCTTCTACGAAGACACTGAATACTCAAAGTTAGATGGCAGCGAAAGTTTTAAGGCAAAGACATACCATAAAATATTTTCTTGACATACATACATAACATATGTATATTTTATGTATGGCAGTTTCATTAAAAAAGAAGCCGGTTACGGTTTATTTACAGGAATTAAAATATCTCATTTTTCAGCAGATGGCTGCAGAACAAAACAGAAAAGCTGCAGAATTAGTTCGTGATGCTATGGATGAATATATTCAGAATCACAAACAAA
Source organism: uncultured Treponema sp. (assembly GCA_934699065.1). Lineage (GTDB taxonomy): Bacteria > Spirochaetota > Spirochaetia > Treponematales > Treponemataceae > Treponema_D. The sequence goes on along the minus strand of CAKUWD010000097.1, from coordinate 9,771 downwards.
GCAAAAAAACTTTTAATGATTGGAAGCCTGTTTCTCTTGGTGGAATAAAATCAAAATCTCAAGATTGGATTTATAAAGATTATCAGGATGAAATGCTTGGAAGAGAATTTTGATAGGAATTGATACAACTTTTTTAATTGACCTTGAAATTGAAGATTCTCCACGTCATACAGGAGCAGTAAAATTATTTAGAAAATGGCAGAAAGAAAAGCATTCCGTGCTTGCTATTTTTTATCAGACTTTTCTTGAATTTCAACATGTAATTACAGATAGCAAAAGATTTGTCTCTCCTATTTCAATGGAACAGGCAATAGACCGAACATGGTTTTGGATTGATCAGGAGCGAATAAAAATAATTTATCCAACAGAGAATTCTCTTAAGCGAGCCTTATTATGGACAACCATGTACAAACTTGGACGTAAAAGAATTCAAGATACACATATGGCTTCTGCTTTTGCAGAAGCAGGAGTGACAGAACTTTGGACAGCTAATCCTTCCGACTTCGAAATATTTGAAAGCTTTGATTTAGTGGATTATAAAAATTAGGAAAGAGCCATCGTATTGAAGTATACTTCATGGAGGTGGCTTTTATTATTTAATCAAACTCCTTTATAATTTCATTTACATAATTTCTTATATCATTTGCAATTGCAGATTTCAATTTTGCACTATTCTCTTTATTTTTTTTGAATGATTCTCCAATAGGCAAAAAAAGTTTTACCACGTCAATTTCCAAAGCTTCTGTGATTTGGGAAAGGGTCTTTTCTTCTGGATATGAATGAGCTAATTCAATACTTTTTATAGTAGCTTCAGAAAGATTGGATTTTTCTGCAAGTTGAAATTGAGTTAATTTTTTTTGTTTTCGAATTGAACGGATATTTTCAGCTACACGAGTTCTTATCTCGAAATCCTGCATATTATTCATTTTTAATTATATTTTCAGATTATTACATAGATATAAAATGAATAAAACATATAAAAGTATAAATTATATATACAAATAAGTTTATTTATTTTATACTATTTTAAGAAATGTGTATTTCACATAGAAATAAGGAGGAATTTATGAAATCAAAAAAACTATGGATAAGTTTTTTACTTTTTGAAATGATATCACTTTTTATCACTTCTTGTTCTTTCGAAAAGAAAGACAATATGCCTATAATTTTAGTAACCCTATCTTCAATAAGTGTTACTTCAAAACCTACAAAAACATCATACATTATTGGTGAAGAATTTGATAAATCAGGAATGGTTGTAAAAGCGTATTATACAGATCTTACTAATAAAGATGTAACAGATAATGTAAAGATTTCAGGTTTTGATAACACCAAGAAAGATTCATTACAAAAAATTACAGTTGAGTACACCGAAAATGGAATTACTAAAACAGATTATTTTTACGTTAGTATAAAAGAACCTGAACCTAAAATTGAATATGAAATAACTTATAAGAATGTTGAATCTTGGGTAAATTCAATTGGAACAACATGGGTACAAGTCATAGCAGAAATAAAAAATACAGGAACAGTTCCTATTTATTTATCATCAAGTTCTTATGATTTGGAAGATGCAAATGGACAATTAATAGCAAGTAAACAATATATTTCAACTTATCCAGATGTTATTAAGAGTGGTGAAAAAGGATATATGTACGATGAAACAACTTTAGAAAATTCAGTTCAAGGAAACATCACTGTTATACCAAGAATCAATGCAAAGAAGGCTACAGTATCTTGTATAAGATATGATGTAAGTGAAATTTCAATTTCTGATACAACTTATAATGGTCCAAAAATGATAGGAAGAATTACAAATACAACATCTAAAGACGAAGATGGCCTTATTTATGTTGTTGGAATTTTATATAATTCAAATGAAAAACCAATTGGAGTATTATTAGATATAATCACTGATGATTTAGCAGCAGGTAGTAGAATTGGGTTTGAAGCAACTTCATTATGCTTACCAAATACTGTAAATACAAATACTATTAATAATTATAAAGTATATGCATATCCAAAGCAGTTGCAATTAAATTAAAATAACCGAAAAAAGAATTATACAAGAACTGGTTTTTTAAAAGCCAGTTCTTTTTTTATATTAAAGAAACGCTTTATTGATTTTTTTTCAAACTCCTATGATAATTTTTCTTTATGAAATATTTCCGTGTACACACTTCTGATATTGCCTGGTTAACTAAACAACCTCGTGGCATTTTCACTACAGTTGGAAAACTTGTAGATGCAAAGACTCTAACCAAAGAAGAAACAACCGAATATTGGAAACAGCGTGAATATTTTGAAAAGGTACTTCCTGTTCCACCATTTTATAAAGACGGAAATCCGGATCACGCAATTACCTGGTTCAAAGATACAGAGCAGGGTAGGGATATCTGGAATCAGCTGACTTTTTACCGTCAGATGTGCAGCAAGTATGGTATTGAGCTTTATAAATCAGAAACAGAAGAAATCCCCGGCGAAATCATATACGAAGATGAATTTCAGATTGCGGTGATAAATCCTAAAGAAATCAATTGTCATTCCGAACTAGTTTCGGAATCGTTATAATAGATGCTTGCCCCTTCGCAGCATAGCTGCTCGGAGACTCGCTTAAAATGCTCCACCGGAGCATTTTATCGGCTTTCAGCCGTCGCTCCCTAAGTTCAGCATGACATAATATAAACTACCAAGTATTAGTTACGGCAGTTAAAGACTAAATCTCCAAAAAATGCTATAATAGTACAATTATTTAAGTTACTTCATTGGAGAAAACGATGGAAGAAATCAAAACAGCCGAAGGTGGCTCTCTAATTAAAATTCCGATTGAGGATGAGGTTAAACAGGCCTATATTGACTACTCAATGTCTGTAATTGTACAGCGCGCTTTGCCGGATGTTCGTGATGGTCTTAAGCCTGTTCACAGACGTATTATGTACGCCATGGATACCCTTCATCTTGCAAGCGGTGGAAAAACAAAGAAATGTGCTACCATCGTTGGTGAAGTTTTGGGACACTACCATCCACACGGAGATGCTTCTGTATATGATGCCCTTGTTCGTCTTGGACAGGATTTTGCACAGCGTTATACAACAGTAACTCCTCAGGGAAACTTTGGTACAATTGCCGGTGACCCTCCGGCTGCCTACCGATATACCGAGGCTAAGATGTCAAAGATCACCGAAGAGATGACCAGCGACATCAATAAGAATACTGTAGACATGATACGCAACTTTGATGATACCTGCGACGAGCCTGCAGTTCTTCCTTCAAAGTTCCCATTCCTTCTTTGTAACGGTACAACTGGTATTGCCGTTGGTATGGCAACAAATATGCCTACCCACAACCTTCGTGAAGTAGCCGATGCAATCTGTGCTTACATCGATAATCAGGAAATCACAATTGAAGAACTGATGCACTATATCAAAGGTCCGGATTTCCCGACCGGTGGTATTATTTACGGCACAGCAGGAATCAAAAAAGCCTATACAACAGGACGTGGTAAAATTGTTATCCGTTCTAAGTTTACAATTGAAACAGATAAACGCGGTAAGGAATCTATCGTATTCACAGAAGTTCCTTACGGCGTAAATACAACAAACATTATCCGCCGTATCAAGGAGCTTGTCCGCGATAAGCAGATTGACGGTGTTGTTAATGCCAACGATGAATCTTCTGACCGTTCTGGTATGCGTCTTGTAGTTGATTTGAAAAAAGGTGCAATCACAAAGATTGTTTTGAATCAGCTTTTTGCAAAAACTGATTTGCAGTCAAACTTTGGTGTAATAAATCTTGCCCTTGTTCCTCAGGTAAAAGAGGGGGCTGCTCCTCGTTATGATGAACCAGGCATGCTTACATTACCGGCAACTTATCTTAAGCCGGAAGTTTTGACTTTGAAGCAGTTGATTCAGCACTTTGTAAATCACCGCGACGAAGTTATTACCCGCCGTACAATTTATGATTTGAAAGTTGCTAAGCACCGAATGCATATTTTGGAAGCCCTGATTACTGCAATCAACAACATTGATGAAGTTATTCAGATTATCAAGTCTTCTGAGAATACTGAGGATGCAAAGCTCAAGCTTGAGAAACGCTTTAATTTTGATGATGAGCAGGCACAGGCAATTGTTGATATGCAGCTTAAGCGCCTCACACACTTGCTTATTGAAGATCTTCAGAAAGAGATTAAAGAGCTCCAGGCTCTCATTGATTACTTAGAAGGCCTTCTTGCAGACCATAACAAAATTCTTAATCTTATTAAAGATGAGACTCGCGGCCTTGCAGAAAAGTATGGTGATGACCGCCGTACAGAAATTGTAGCAAGCGAAGTTGAACAGATTAACGTTGAAGATATGATTAAAGATGAGGACATGGTTGTTATGATTTCCCGCATGGGTTATATCAAGCGTGTTCCGGCTGATAAATATAAGAAGCAGGGTAGGGGAGGAACCGGAAGCAACGGTACCAACCTTCTTGATGATGATTATGTAAATCAGCTCTTCATCGGTTCTACAAAGGAAATCTTGTTATTCATAACTAACTTAGGTCGTGCTTACTGGATGAAGATTCATGAGATTCCGGAAAGTGAAAAGGCTGCCCGTGGTGCTCATATCAAGGGATTGCTTCAGGTTGGTCCGGATGAAGAAATTACAACTGTAGTTTCACTCAAAGAATTCTCAGACGATCTCTATCTCTTCATGACAACTGCTCAGGGTATTGTAAAGAAGGTTCGTTCTACAGAGTTCCAGAATGCAAAGACCCGCGGTATCATTGGTATTAAGCTTAATGATAACGATAAGCTGATCAGTGCAATTCCTACAACAGGTGACTGCGAAGTTATGTTGATTTCCCGCCGCGGAAAGGCACTCCGTATCACAGAAGATTCAGTTCGTCTTATGGGACGTGCAAGCTGTGGTATTAAGGGAATGAAGCTTTCTGAAGGTGATGAGATTGCGGCAGCTGTAAAAGTTGAAAAAGATGCTAATATGATTTTGCTTACAGAGAAGGGTGTAGGAAAGAGAATTTCTTTCGACCTCTATTCTGTACATGGCCGCGGAACAGGCGGACAGAGAATCTTTGGAAACACAGAATCTAAGGGTGAAATCATCGGAGCTATAAACGTTAAAGATAAAGATGAAGTTGTCTGCATGACAAGCCAGGGAAAGACACTGCGCTTTAAGGCAACAGATATTAAGGAGCAGGGAACAGGAGCTTCCGGTGTAAACGTAGTTCGTGTTACTGAACCAGACTTCATTGTTGGACTGGACAAAGTTCAGGCCGACGAAGATTAAAATATGTCATCCTGAACTTGATTCAGGATCTACATTTAGTGTCATTCCGAACTTGTTTCGGAATCTATCTACTAGATGTAGATAACTAACGAAAGTTAGGAAAAGCAACTAACAATCGTTAGTTAGAAAGTTTTAAAATATTGTTGACAAAATAAAAGATTTGCTCAATAATATAGGAAAAGGGTACGAGCTATTTATTAAAGTATTTAGTTCTAGGGTGATTATATATATACATCAGGCAGAAGGGCTGACCGAATAAATCGGTCGCCCTTTTTTTATGTCCAGACAGTTTTGTTCCACGTGAAACATCAAAGATTCAGTTATCCACATAATCTACAAGTTATCCACAATTTTAAAAAACAATGTGGATAACTTTGTTGCTCTTGTGGATTAACAAAAATAAAGGAAATTAGAAATAAATGTTTCATGTGAAACAATCAGAAAAAAGTAATTTGATTTACTGACGGAAAATATACAGGTTTCTAATTTGTTATTAATGAGAATCATAGAATATAAAGTCTCAGAAATTAAAAACTGTTTCATGTGAAACATTAATGATATAAAGAATAGAATAGGGGAGAGTATAAAATTATGTTTCACGTGGAACGTAATAATAATCAGACAGATAATAATAATTGATTATATATTAGTCATTTTCTGTAATTGAAATGTTTCATGTGAAACATATTTTAGTAATTATTGAAAAGAGAAAAAAAACAAAACATCAAACAATATACAAACTGAATTTTGAATTACCACCAGTAATTCTATTTCTAATTCAAAAATAAAGATGAGTTCCAAAGTGAATAATGTTTCACGTGGAACATAGGTTGTTTTTTTGACTGATAAAGAAGCTTTTAATATCTAAATTCGAAATAAAGTATTTTTATGATGTTTCATGTGAAACACTGTGCTGAAATGAGGTTAAGATAGGATTAAGATCAAAATCATAAATACTTATGTTTATGTTCCACGTGAAACGAATTTTAAACTGACAAACGGTTGTTAACTTTAAAAACTAATAACTGGTCGTTAACTTTAAAACAATACGACCGTTTGTTAGACATTTTTTTTGATGATTTTAAATTAAATGTATTGAAAGAAGGGGAAAGAGTGTTAATTATATACAAATAATTTAAAAATGATTCCTTGTTTCAGAAATCTATGATTATTGTAAAGAGATAAGGATTTTTTATTAAAATCCCTGATGCAAAATTCAATTCTTTTACAATTTTTTGAAGCTATATTATATGTTTTATTTACCAAATGTTTAGCAAATTCTTAATTCAATCTTTTTTATATTTACTTTCAGATAATTTCTGGAAAATATCAGGATGGATAAAAATAAGTGCTAAATCTTCTTTTCTCTCAATTCAAAACGGCCTTTTCTCCAGTCTGCATAGCCAACTACAGAATATCCGGCTTTATCATAAAGTTTTCTTGAATATGGGTTTTCTATAAAGCAATCCAGGCGGATAGAATCATATTCCTGGGATTTGCAAAGCTTTTCAATATAATTCAGGGTTTCTCCTGCTATTCCCTGATTCTGGAAGTCTGGAGAAACACATAATCTATGAATTACACAGAATCTTGCATCAGGCCACTGCCATTTACCATTTTTATATTCTTCATCGCATTCTTCACTTAAAACAAAGCAAACTGCAGGCTTTCCATCCTTTTTACCAATATACATCTGGTTTTTGCTGATATCTTCTGAAATTATCTGTAAATCAGGATATATCTCGTCCCACTGATGGATTTCCTGTTCTTCCATATGTTTTATTGCTGCAGAGAATATCGAGAATACTTTTTCGATGTCTTCTGTTTTTGCTTTAGAGTAAATCAAGCTTAAACTCCTTAAATGATGCACTTCCGCCTGCTTTTTCTGTTGAATAGCAGAATAATGCAAATCGAACACCTACAAACTGATCCAGAGTATAACGAAGCTTTACTGGATCGCCAAAATCTTCAAAAGCCTCATTTTCACCTAGATTTTCATTAAAAGCAAATTGAACCTGCTCTTTTGTGTGTTCTAAATTGAAAGTTGCCTTTAATTTAAGTTTTGGGGATGAAAGCTCTTTTTCACTGGTAAATACAGGCTCTTCATCATCAAAAACTCCCATAGACCACGGACTATATGGAATCTTATGTTCTGCGATAATAAGCTTGTATTTATCATCTTTTTTGGTGATTCCTATAAATCCATATTCACCTTCGAGTGCGCAAAGTCCTGCAATGTCTCCGTTGTTCAGTTTTGATACATCAACTTCTACACTACCTGCACAGTGTTCTGTAAAAGTTCTTTGTGTAAGAGTATTTGCTGCCTGAACTACGTTTTTGCAGACTTTATCTGTTTTTACAGAGAAAGTATCAGCTTCAAACTTCACAAGAGCTTTATTAGGAATATGATTCCACTGCCAGGCCGGATTTGTAAAATCATTACTGTAAAGAGGCTTATACTGATAATCTGGGCGAAGATCCGGAACGTTTACTTCTCTTGGCGTAAAACCGGCTGCTCCAAATACAGGGAAATCATCAACAAACTTTACAGGCACTAAAACCGGGATTCTACCCAAAGCACCGTGGTCTTGGAATATGATAGAGTACCAGTTTCCATCCGGAGCCTGAACAATTCCTCCTTGGGCAGTTCCGCTGTTCCATCCGGCTAAATCCGAGCACAAAACGTCCTTTCCAGTATAAGGTCCATCAATTCTATCAGAAAAATAGCAAGCTTCTGTACGCATCTTTCCTTTTGGCATATGAATAAAGAAGATGTAGTATTTTCCGTTAATCTTATAAATATGGCTTCCTTCATAGCCCAAAATTACATTTTCTGGATTATCGCGGATTATTACTTTATTAATTCCTCCAGCTTTTGGTCCTGATAAATCCGGCTCCATTTCTGTGAGTGTGATGTTCATATTCCCGCTTACACAGTAAACCTTTCCGTTGTCATCAAAAAGCAGTGACATATCGTGATAAAAGCCTTTTATCTCAGATTTCTGCCATGGACCTTCGATTTTGTCTGCGGTGAAAAGGAAAGTCTTTCCCAGGTCATTTGCAACAAAAGTGATAATGAATTTGCCATTGTGATGACGAATGCAGGCAGCCCACATTCCTTTTCCGTAGGCTCCCTTATTGTCTGCGAGAGTCTCTTTTTCTGTGGATTCAAGTTCGTCGTAAACGTAAGCTGCATGTTCCCAGTTTACAAGATTGTGAGAACGCAAAATTACGCAGCCCGGCATAAAGTGCATTGTGGTACTTACCATGTAGTAAGTATCGTCTACACGGATAATATCCGGGTCTGGGAAGTCTGCGGGGATGATGTAGGAGGAGGATTTTCTCATAGTGAATGGATTTGTTTCTTCGGGATTTATAGGGCTATTTTTCATTCTCTGATTCCTTACGATTGTTAGTATAATAAGGATTATGATGACTAAAATTATAACTAACAGTCGGTAGTTTTTGAAGTTTATTTTCATTTTATAAATACAGAATACTGTTAAAATAAAACCTTGTAAACTTACTAACGTTAGTTTATTATTAATGTATAAAGTTTAATTAAAAAGAGGATATTTATGAAAAGAAAAAGTTTAATAGCAATTTTGTTAATGTTTTGTTCAATTGTTTTTGCAAATGATTGGGATGTTCAGGAAATGCCATATGAGCAATATTTTTATTATGTAGTAAAAAATGCTCCTGAAAAATACAAAAATCTGATTGGTAGTATTGTTTTTGCAAGGGAATTTGGTTTAAGTTATCGAAATTCATATGAAAAGTCTTGTAAAGATGGAATCATAGAATTTCTCAAAAATGAAGACTTTAGTATTGATATAGATCCTGATAATAAAATAGAAACAGCTTTTCTATCTGAATCATTTATGAAAAAGTTTTTTCCGGATTTTTTTAATGTAAATATTCCTGTTACAGAAGCTGACCTGGATTTTATTTGGAAAATGCTGAGCTCAAAATATGCAGGTTTTTCTGATATGAAGAAAAAAGGATTTAACAGGAAAGAATTATCTAAAATTAATAAGACACAGGACCTGAAAAAATTATTAGATAAATATGTAGAGGACTGCCATTTCATGTTACGTATAAGGAAGTTTGTATATCGGCAGAATACTGCTTATGATAAGGGTAGTAAAATAAGTAAGGATTTTTCAAATATATATTTTGAAAAAGAAACATCAAATGCCTATTACGTAAGATTTACAAGTTGTAGTAAAGAAAATTCAGATTATTTTACGAATTTACCAGCAGTTAGTTATTTAGGAAAAGATAAAGATTTTATAATTCTAGATGCACGTTCAAATAGTGGTGGTTATGGTTTGCCACGTGAACAGTTTGTTAAAAGTTTAAATAAGCAAAAATATAAAGGAACAGTAATTGTTTTGCAGGATAACTATAGTTTCAGTTCCGGAGAATTATGGAGTGCTCTTGGTAAAAAAGATTTAAAATTTAAGCGCTTGCTTATAGG
>CAKUWD010000096.1 GCA_934699065.1 uncultured Treponema sp. | reverse complement strand
CTCTAAGGCCAGCCGCCGCATCAAGCAGATTTGCGGTAACCCTGAGGCTGCTGCTTCTGCCTACTCTCTTTTTGATTATAATATTGCTTCGAATATCGGTGGCTGGGATGCCTTGTCTAATCTGCGTCAGCGCTGCTGGCAGAGAGGAATCCGACTCGCCTCTGATATGGTTCCGAACCACACGGGTATGGACGGCGACTGGGTTATCAATCATCCTGATTATTTTATTCAGCGCCGCGATAATCCATTCCCTCAGTACACATACAATGGAGAAAACCTTTCGCAGGATGGCAGAGTGTCGCTCTTCCTCGAGGACCACTACTACAGCAAGGATGACTGCTCTGTAGTTTTCAAACGTGTTGATAATCAGACTGGAGACACCCGCTATATCTACCACGGAAACGACGGAACAGGTCTTCCATGGAACGACACTGCTCAGATTGATTTTTTGAATCCGACGGCCCGCGAGGCTGTTATGCAGGAGATTCTGCATGTTGCCCAGAACTTCCCTATCATCCGTTTTGATGCGGCAATGGTTCTGGCAAAGAAATCTATCCGCCGCCTCTGGTATCCGGAGCCGGGACATGGAGGAGATATTGCAACAAGGTCGGAGACCGGACTCAGTACCCAGCAGTTCAATGACGCAATTCCGAACGAGTTCTGGCGCGAGGTTGTAGACCGTGTTGCCGCTGAATGCCCGGACACTCTTCTTCTTGCCGAAGCCTTCTGGATGATGGAAGGTTACTTTGTGCGCACTCTTGGTATGCACCGCGTTTACAACTCGGCCTTTATGAACATGCTCAAAAAAGAGGAAAATCAGAAATACCGTGAGACTGTAAAAAATACAATCACCTTTGATCCGCAGGTTCTTAAGCGCTATGTAAACTTTATGAACAATCCGGATGAGGAAACTGCCATTGCCCAGTTTGGCGACGGCGACAAATATTTTGGTGTATGTACTCTGATGATTACAATGCCAGGCCTTCCTATGTTTGGTCACGGTCAGATTGAAGGCTTTACCGAAAAATACGGAATGGAATACACCAAGGCTTACAAGGACGAAAAGCCGAGTCAGTATCTGGTAGACCGCCACTGGCACGACATCTTCCCTCTGATGAAAAAGCGCTACCTTTTCAGCGGCGTAGACAACTTCCTTTTCTACGACCTCTGGGAAGACGGACACGTCAACGAAAACGTATTTGCCTACTCTAACGGAGCCGGTGATGAACGAGCGGTAGTTTTCTACAACAATAAATACGACCGCGCTGCCGGCTGGATAAAACAGTCTGATCCTTATGCTGTAAAGACTGGTAATGGTGATGAAGTTGTGATGAAGAGCAGGAGCATCTCCGAGGGCTTAAACCTAACTACCGAGGACGACAAATACTGTATCTTCCAGGAGCACAGAAGCCGTCTTTGGTTTATCCGCAAGTCCAGCGAAGTTTGTGAAAAAGGTCTCTTTGTAATGCTCAACGGCTTTGAGTATCAGGTTTACCTCAATGTTCATCAGGTGAGTGACCAGGCAGACCACCGTTATAAAATATTGTGTGACTTCTTAAACGGCCGCGGCTGCGAAGACATTGAAACAGCTTGGCAGGAATTGATTTATAAGGATCTCTATGCTGATTTGCACGCTTATGCAGGAAAGGTAATGGCGCCGCTCTTTGAAGCCTTTGGTTATGAGAAGATAAAGGATAAGAGTGATGCGGAAAGTGCCGAGCCAGAAACTTCGGAAAACACAAAGAAATCTTCTAAATCACCGAAGACCGCTGCTAAAAAGCCGGCCGCCCTCACCGCAAAAAAAGTGACAGACATAATGACTGCCGCAAAGAAGGAGCTTACAGCCTTTGTAAAGACCGCTTCTAAGTTTGCCGATAAGGACGTAAAACTCGACGCCGCAAAAGAAGCAACAGAAATCACAGCCCGCCTCAAAAAACTGGCTGCAATTCATAATCTCAAAAAGACAAAACAGCCTGCAGATTTGCAAAAGGCTTTACTCAAGGCAGCAGACGCAAGTGTCTTCGCAAGTCTCATGGAAGGTGCAGATACCGGTCTCGAACTACAGCTTTTGTGCTGGGCCCTCTGTGGTTCGTTCGCGGAAAAAGGCTGTGCTTTGAACTTTGCCTTTGGCCGTAAGTTCAATGAATACCTTCACGAAGATAAGCTGATTGAAAAAGACGAAAGATGGAATCTTACAAAGCTCTTTGTTCTGGCAACAGCAACAAACTCTGCCGCAATCAAAAAAGATTCAAAGGCAGCTGCCTACGAGGTTACAAAGCTTTTGATGCAGAGCCGCTGGTGCGGACTCTTAGCCGGAACTAACAGCTTTGACAATATCCGCTGGTTCAACAAAGAACTCAGTGATGACTCTTTGAATAAGACAATCCTGCTGCTGACCCTTGTCGGAAAAACCGCCGACTTCGCAAACATCCAGAAGTTCAATAAGCTCCTAACCGCCGCTAAAACAAAGGCAGCCTACAAGTGCGAGCTTATGCTCAAGGAGTTTGAACCGAAGGTAGTTGTGAAGAAGGCAACAAAGTCTCCTGGTTCGAAGACCACAACTAAGACTTCCAAGAAGGCTGAAAAGACAGCCACTAAGAAGCCTGCTGAAACGACAGCCAAGTCTGCGAAAGCTTCGAAAAAGCCTGCAAGTTCTAAGACCTCGGCTAAGTCTTCTGCTAAGCCTGCCACTAAGAAGTCTGCTAAAACGCCGGCCAAAAAGACAGCAAAGAAGTCTTCAAAATAATCCTTATGTAACACTTGTCTCAGCGGCAAATGTTACAATAATGAAATAAATCTTGGAGCTTTTTTATGACCTTCGGCTTTTCCTACATCGGACTCATCTGGCTGCTTATGCTGCTGATTCCAAACTTTATCTGGACTAAAAATCAACCAAAAGATTATGAAAAATATGCCGTAAATGAAAACAAAGTTTTACTGGCTCTAGAGCGAAGCGGCGAGTTTATTGTAACCCCTGTCGCCCTTATTTTTTCTGACTTCAACTTCAAGGGCTGGAACTTCTGGCTGACGGTTCTGATTATTTCCTTCTTGTGCATGGTTCTCTATGAGATTTACTGGATCAACTATTTCAAAAGCGAAAAGACTATGAAGGATTTTTACCGTGGTATTTGTGGCATCCCGGTTGCCGGTGCTACTCTGCCCGTTATCGCCTTTTTCCTGCTTGGAATCTACGGCGGAAACATTCTTATGATTCTCGGCTCTTACATTCTGGGCATCGGTCACATCGGCATTCACCTGCAGCATAAAAAGGAAGTTTATGAGGCACATGCAAAAAGAAAACCTGCCGTAAAAATCACTCTTGGTGTTTTGAAGGGACTTGGTATTGTTCTCGCATTGATTATCTGCGGAGCCTTCACTTTCTTCATTGCCGGCAGAAATATCAATCAGATTAAAAGGGCTGTCAGTTATAAAGATGGTGTAAACAAGCAGCTTTATCTTCAGCTGACAGACCAGAAAGAATACATCACCATCGCAGGCAAATCAAAAGAGAACCCGATTATCATTTCGCTTCACGGTGGGCCCGGTGCTCCAACCACTTACGTTGATTACTACTGGCAAGATTTACTTACGAAAGACTTTACAATTGTCGGCTGGGATGAGAGGGGCGGCGGTCGTTCATACTATCCGAATGCGGCAAAAGAACCGGACAATAAAAGCCTCACTTTTGATAAGCAGCTAGTCGACCTTGATGCTCTTGTTAATTATCTCTGCCAGCGCTTCAATCAAAAGCAGGTAATAATTCTCGGCCACTCTTACGGCACCATGCTTGGAAGCAGATATGCCCTTTCACATCCGGAAAAAGTTTCGGCCTATATCGGCGTTGGCCAGTGCGTAAACGAAAAGAATTATGCCGGCGAAGTTTATTCTTATGGAGACGCCATAAAGATTGCCCGCACCAGAGGCGACGATACAACAGCGCTCGAAGCCGCTTACAAAAACTTTATGGCAGACATGAGCCTGCAAAATCTCTTTACTCTGCGAAAGCTTGTAAATCCTTATCATCCGCAGACAGTCACAAAGGACCTTACAGTTTTCGCAGCCCTTACAAGCCCGATTGCCGGAATTGACGACATGCGCTGGTACATTATGCAAATGTTCAACATGAACCGCTTTATAGAACTGATTTCTCCCCTCGAAGAATATATGAATAATTTCAATGCTCTGGAAGCGGCCGACAAATACCAGATGCCTCTTCTCCTGATTTCCGGCTCCTGCGACTGGATCTGTCCGGTAGACTTTGTTAAAGACTACACCAAGAGACTCACGGCCCCTGAAGTAAAATTAGAACTGATAGAAGGCTGCGGCCATTCACCACAGGTACAGCTGCCGGAAGAGTTCAGTTCAATGATTAGAGATTTCCTTATTAAATAAGTAAACACATCAACATACTCTACTATACATACACCAAGATAATTGACTACTCAATTTAATAATAGTATAATTAGATTATTGGAACACCGTAGAAAGGGTGGCTGTCTCCTAATCTTAATATGATGGGAGATTGTGCAGACATGACAAACTATGAAAAAGCAATCATTGTTATTGCTGTTCTGACTTTGCTTGTAAATGCACTCGCTCTCTTCAAGTAATCTTGTAGAAAGCAAAAAATAAAGCCTACCCGCGTGTCGCTAAACCGAGTAGGCTTTTCACAAATGCCAAAAGGAGACAGCCACACCTCTGCGGTGTTCCTTTACTTTAAATATAACAGATAATCGACAAATGTCAATGATTTAAGTCAACAATCTGTCTTATCTTCTATTTTACCCAATAAACATAATTCTCTTTACGAGGGGAAGCAGGCTTTACGCCGCCTTCATCCACATAGCCCAGAGCAACGTGGCCGATTCCTTCGAAGTCGCCTTCGATACCAAGTTCTGCAAGCAGCTTCTTTCCGAAGTCACTTTCGAATTCCTGCTTTGCACGGTGAATCCAGATTGAGCCGATGCCCAGTGCCTCTGCGGCGTTCATGAGATTTCCCATAACAAGTGAACCGTCGTAGATGTAGTTAGGACTAAGCCCCTTATCGGCTAAAACAATCAGAATTACAGGTGCACCGTAAAATGGGTCGAAACCCGCATCCCAGCCGCCAATCTTTCTGTTTTCTTCGCTGATTTTGTCGCGGAGTTCTTTATTTGTAACGGCGATAATTATCGGAGTTTGTTTATTCATTCCGGTTGGAGCAAAGGTTCCGGCACGGATGATGGCATTCAAATCTTCTTCTGGCAGCATGTCGCTTTTGAACTTGCGGCAGCTGCGGCGGGTCTCTAATACTTTAAGAATTTCGTTCATTTCTATTTCCTCCATTCAAAATCGGGCGCGCACAATGCACATTAAAGAACTCGATGAGCGGACCCATGAAAAATGCGGTAATTATAGTTCCAACCCCGGCAATTGTGATGATATCTCTGGCAGCCCCGCTGGAAATCAAAAAGAGCACAACTCCCAGCAATACACAGACAACATCAGTAATGATTCTCACATACTGGAACTTACCACGCTTCCAGGTTTTCACGATAATCAGGGCAACGGCATCATAAGTTGAAACGCCAAGATCAGCAGTCATGTAAAAGGCAGAACCAAAGCAGATAATCACAACGCCCACAACAAGGCAGAGCACACGCACCCAGATTGCAGGCTCTACAATCACGGTCTGCAAAAACTCATAGGTAAACTGAGTAATATAGCCCAGCAGGAACAAATTGATAAAGGTTGCGATTCCGATATAGTGGCGGTCAAAAATCAACATGAAAATAAAAAGCACGGCATTGGCAATTACATAAAGAGTACCAAACTTAATCGGAACTAAAGCATCCAGACCTGCCATAAATGACTGAAAGGGATCTACGCCAAGGGCGGCAATCTTAAAAACACCAACACTGATAGCACAGACTATTACACCAAAGAGCGACATCAAAATGCGCTTAACAAGATTCTTATTTTCCATGGCGACATCATACTCCGACTGGTGCCAACAGCAAATAACATAGATTTACAAAAATTGAATAAATCTCTTATTGATAACTTATTGACATCGCAACGTCTGAATTATAAAATACATCAATATTTTTTGAGCAAAGGCGCTCATTCGATTTGATGGTATTATTGTCTTCAAATGGAATGGGCGCCTTTTTTTTCGTTCAAGCTGACAAATGCTTCGCATTTGCAGCTTAACATAATCATATAAGGATACTTCGTACCTTATAAATCTTGTTCGAGCGGATAACAGGTCAAACCTGTTACCGCTCAACATTTGAGCAGACGGTGAACTAAATGTCTAACAACAGCACAGATTTACAAAATGTCCTAACTAAATTACAGGGAACCCGCGAAGAAGAAATCCTGCAGCAAATGCAGAAATTATATACAAAAATTTCCGATGTTCAGGTCGAGTGGTACAATAAATCTGGATTTACCTGTCCCCAGGGGTGCGGCGAATGCTGCAGGAATTTTGAACCTGATCTTTTAGACTGCGAAGCCCTTTATATGGCAGCCTGGCTTATTGAAAATCAGAGTGAAGTTGCCGACAAGATTCAGGAGGGAAATTTCCCATTCCCGGAAAATAATGGCTGCCTCTTCTGGAATGAAAACAATGAATACCATTGTACAATTTATGGCGGACGCGCTTTTATCTGCAGATTTTTTGGAGCCTGTGGTTCAAAAAACAAAGAGGGAAAGCCCGTTTTCAAGCCATGTAAGTTTTATCCGACAGAGATTCTCGAAGCCCACAAGCCGCCTCTCTCTCACAGACAGTATTCTAAGCAGGAGCTTCTGGACATTTTTGGCACTCTTCCAATTGTCACTACAGATATAATGGAAGAGGCCGTTTCTTTAAATCCTGATAATCAGTCTACACAACTGATTAGAAATATTTTACCAAAATTTATAAAGCACTTAAGATGGATTTGCAGCATTAAAGAGACTGCCGGCAATCTTCTTTAATTCTTCAACACTGGCAATTACCGGTCGTTCAAGCTGAACAGGTACGAAGCTGGCTTTGATTTCGTCCGGCATTGCGGGTGCTTCACCAATTACATGGCGGCAGTAATCAGATGAAAGAGACGGATGATTATAAGCAGTAAGAATAAAAGCACCGTCTTCGTCGAAGACTTCACTGCAATTTTCCTTAACCACTGCATAGGCCGAAGCCGTTTCTTTATCTGCGAAAATACCATACTTCATATAAAGCTCTTTGGCGGCCGCATCACGCTGAGACTCGCTCACATCACAAGGATAAATGAAGTTTCGCATCATCATTTCGTTTTTGCCAAAGAAAGATTCAAGACGCTCAAGATTTGCCGGAACCGCAGGGTTTGTTTCGCCGCGGGCCTTCAAGTCGACAAGAGAATCAAGAACTACAGGCGCTCCGTTTGCACTACGAGCCAGGGCTGCTGTCGACGGCACATAAAAGCCGTTTACAGGAAGAGCAAAACGCCAGCTGTAAAGACCCGCAATCAAAGAACCATAATTTCCGGCTCCCATCGCATAATAAAACTCTCCGTTAAATTTATTCTTTACCTGAGCAAAAGAATACGGAAAGAAGAAAATCTGTCCGAGAAGACGACAGACATTTGTCGTATTGGCAACAGTCAATCCGTTAGCCTGAACAAACTCACGATCAGCAAAAACTTCGGAAATTGCAGCTTTAATTTCTGCCTCACTGCCTTCCATTTCTACCGGATAAATATTTCCGCCATTCCAGGCAAGACTTTCTTCATCAAGACCTCGCACGGTTCCTTTTTGATAAACCAGAACAGCCTTAATATTTTTCTTGCCCTTCAAAATCCGTGACATTAAAGCGCCAAGACCACCGTGTGTAAAATCAAGAAAAACAGCCTTCCCCCCTTTAAGCTGTAAGGTTGTTTCCAGATATGAAACCAGATATGAAACTCCATAGTCGCGGTGACAGCCAGTAAAGCCGTGGTACATCTCTGTCATAAAAAGACTGCCGTCCAACTGTTTTACAACAGGCTCAGTAGGGAAAGCCGCCGTTGCAATAGTTTCACAAATAATTGGAGAAAATTCTTCGTGCATTAAAGCCGAAGTCAGAGAGCCCGCAATAGAAGCAAAAGGCGTAGTTTCATCAATATAATAAATCCAGCGGCGCATGTCCTCGATGCTGCTAGGCACAAAAACACCGCCATCGTCAGGAATACAATCCCGCACCGCCTGAGAAAAACTCACCTTTAAATTATTATTTCTTGTACTTGTAAATTGCATGTCATAACTTTAACTCAAAAAAACAATTATAACAACAGTTAAAATAGAATATAAAAAATTCACTTCTTCTTATTTTTTTACATCATATCCACTATATTTTGCAATCAATGCAAGCCTGTCGGGAACTTCAAGAATCTTGAAAATTATCCGCATTCTGTTTTTTACATAATTTGGAGAAAGATTGTATTGCCTGGCTATTGTATCATATTTTTCTTGGGACAAAGCCATTTCAATCCATTCCCTGTCTCTTTGCGTCAGGTCAGGAAAGAGAGTTAAATCAAGTACACAATTATTCTGCTTCACTTTATTCTTTTCCATTACAATAAACATAAAAATCAGCATACACACAGTACAGCAAATAATCTTATTTTCAAAATCCTCCAGAAAGAAAAACCATCCGTAGCGAATGTTAGAAAAAAGAATTACAATAATGCCAGCCGAAATCAAACAGCTTTTAAGCAGTCTTTTTATCTTCAGCAGACCACGAATATAAAGCGAAACAATTCCCAGAAAATAAATGAGCACAGATAAGGGATTTAATGGGTCTGCATACAAAAGCACTCCCGTATAAAAAAAAGCAAATACTGCAACAGCCTCAAATTTATATGGAAAAATAATTAAAATGATAAGAAAGAATTCCGTCATTATCGTACAGATAAAACGATACCCTAAAATCAATCTGGTAAAAATCTTATCATAACGATATTCACGCAAAAGCAGCACAATGTTCACTCCCAGAATGATTACTGCAGAAATAGCTGCCGCAAGCCGGATCAAAGAATATAGTATGTTTTCTAAGCTTTCTACTTTTCTCATACCCCTATGTTATTTTATTTTTCTTAAAAAAACAAATATCCTGATGCCGTTTTCTCTGTTACCTTGGTAACATTTTCATGTTCGGATGGTAACATTTACACTTTTCTGCATTGAGTTTTTTATTCAGACCTCAGATAATTAAGTCAAATCTTCCCCGGAAGGTCTTAAAAAAATACAGAGCCGCAAAAGCGGTTTTCTAAGGAGCAGCTTATGAAAAAAATTATTATTATTGCAGGTCTTCTGTTTTTTTCCACTCTGACTTTCAGTCAAGATAATTCTGGAAAAACCGTTTTTAACTGTCCAATACGTTCCATGTATAAAACCTCAATGCTGTATGGAATTCAGGTTCATCCGCTGACAGACAAGGAGTTTTTCCACAACGGAACAGATATTGTTGCAAAATTAGGAACAAAGGTTTTCCCGATTGCAGACGGCACCGTAATTCAAAAAGGTTTTAAGCAGTCAGACGGGAATTATATTATTATCCAGCATGCAGACGGTTATAAAAGCATGTACTCACATCTTTCCCGGTTCAGTTGCGAAATCGGTGACCATGTAAATATAAAACAGGCTATTGGTAAAGTTGGAGCAACAGGAATAGCAACGGGACCTTTTCTGCATCTTTCAGTATATAAAAATGATGAGCTGGTGAATCCAGAAAGCTTAATTGATTTTTAGTCTTCAATACGTCCGCGTCAAGGCACGCTTCGCTTAAATCCTTGACACGTCCGTTTTGAGGATTGAAAAAATATTTTCAATCTTCGATGCCCGGAATATGCTTCTTGAGTTTCTCCATGAACTCTTCGCCGGTCACTCCTTCGCGCAGGCAGGCAAACATACAGTTGTCGCCGGCTACAGTACCGAGCACTTCGTCCATATTCAGATTATCAATTGCATTGCAGACAGTGTTTG
The DNA here is from genome assembly GCA_934699065.1 of uncultured Treponema sp. Lineage (GTDB taxonomy): Bacteria > Spirochaetota > Spirochaetia > Treponematales > Treponemataceae > Treponema_D. The sequence continues at coordinate 454 of CAKUWD010000096.1, read as the reverse complement.
CGTGGCCGGGGAAAGTTTTGATAACGACAATATTTCCCGAAAAATCAATGCTTACATAGCCTCGCAGAAAATCCTGAACGTAAATCGCCTCGTTCTCGCCGTTTTCATCTTCACCAGGCAGAGCATATTTGTAGCCGTTCTGTCCATCCGGCACCTTGCCCACCTTCAAAAGCTTAAGGTCGCGGCTCAGAGTTGCCTGAGTAACCTCGTAGCCCTCCTTTGTGAGCAGAGAAAGCAGATCATCCTGACTTTCGATAGTATTATTTTTGATAAGATTCTTAATGGCCTTAAGGCGAGACTGACGTTCTTTCATAATGTATAAATATACACTTTTTATGCATTTTTTTCAAGAAATAATAAAAGGGGGAGGAGCCCCTCCCCTCGCTCCCAAGTCCTATTATGTTGTGTCTCCTGTCAAGAAAAATAATCAGGAAAGATGTTCGGCAATAACCAA
>CAKUWD010000095.1 GCA_934699065.1 uncultured Treponema sp. | reverse complement strand
CAATGGCCGCCTTCTCTACGGTCAGTATACAGAAGATGACCTTAAGGAGTTCCTGCAGAAAATGACTACAGACGGAGAAGCTAATGAGCTTCCTCAGCTGCTTGTTTTCAAAGTTGAATCCGGAACCCGCTATTACGTTTATAAGAAAAAGGTTTCTCAGGTAGTTGTTCGTCTTTGTAACGAAGCTCACGACTCTATAGAAAAAGCGCTCGAAGATCACTGGTATGAGACTATGCTTGATTATGACCGCCTGCCAGAAATGTCAAATGCCTCTGAGTTTGAAGCCTGCCTTCATGAGCTTGTAGAAAAGAACTCCCCTATTCTTTATGCACTTTTGAATGCAAACTTTATGACTATTCTCTCTTACGAAAAAAATGAAGATAATATCGAAGGCTTCCAGCTTTTTGTAGATGGAAAGCTTTTGCCATACAGCGATCTTCTTATGCTCAGAAACTCAAAGATTTTTGCTAATGCAAAATCAAGACTGCCTTTCTATTATACAATTCCTGTTATCTCCTGGATTATGAGTCTCTTCAGCGGAAGAACAAAAGAAAAGAAAGCTGCTGCTACAAAAACTGTTATCGAAAAAAATCCTTTTGAAGATGATAACGAAGAAAAGAAAACAGAGTCCGCTCCAAAACAGTCTAAAACACAGGCTCTTGCAAAGAACGCAAAGGAAATTGCAAAAGACCTTATTCCGGAAGGTTCTACTATCGACCGTGAATTGAACTACCTTACAAAGCAGTGGAACAAGATGATTTCCAAAGAAGCCTATAATAATCTTACCGAAGACGTTAATTCTCTTATCCGTGATTATACAAGACGTGTTGTGAAATCTCTTTCCGCAACTTCCTTCACCCGCGAGCGTGTTGAAAATCTTGCAAAAACCCTTGTAAACACTCCAAACATGCAGAAAATCAAGGAAGAAAAGGCACTTACTGAATACGTAGTTCTTTATATGCTGCGTCTGGTAAGCAATTTCCAGTAATGTGTAAGGCCGCTGGCGGCCGTTGTTCAATAGAAAACCGTTAAAAAAAATGCGAAAGCATTTTTTAGGTTATCCTCCCGAATTTATGACTTTTTTTCATTTTTTAAACTTTTTTTCTCAAATTTTGTCCAAAAACGAATATTGAGGCAATTATATAGTTGTACGGATTTTGTATCCGCACAGTGATTGCCCGGCCGGAAATCATTTACATTTTTTTATAACAAAGAGGTTGTAATATGAACCAGTTGAATTCGTTGATTTTGGAAGGAAACCTTGTGCGTGATGCCGTGCTTTCGGAGCCTGCTCCTGGTTTCAAAAAGTGTCTTTTTACCATGGGAGTAAACCGCTTTTATAAAAACAGAAAAAATGAAGATGTAAATGAAGCATCCTTTTTTGATGTTGAAGCGTATGGAAAAATGGCAGAATACTGCAGCGAGAGAGCTAAAAAAGGACGAGGCGTTCGCGTTGTAGGAAGACTCAAGCAGGATACCTGGAAAGACGATGCAGGTAAAAGCTTAAGCAAAATCTATGTGGTTGCAGAACACATAGAGTACAAGCCTGTAAAGAAAACAGAGGAAGCTGCAGAAAAACAGACAGTTGAAGTAAAAACCGAAGAAGCAGTAGCAGAAAAGGTTCCTGTGGAGGAGGAAGCAGTATTCTAGCGGCGCTTACCAGGTTTTCCGCCGCGCTTACCTTTTGGTGCGGCGGGAGATTTGGAGGATGCCTTACGTTCTGCGGCACGCTCATTGGCAAGACGGTACTCTTCGATCTGCTGAGGAGAATAAAAGCCGTCTTTCCAGTTGAAGCGGGAAACGCCAGGGAGAGGCTGGCCCTTCACCATCGAAGTCGTAATAGCCTTGATCTGACTGCGAGAAACCTTTGTTTTTGAAAAATCAATAAGAAGGCGCTTAAAGCCAGATGAAGTAATAAAATCTGTTTTATCTGTAATTGAGAAAGGCTCTTCCGGCATAACAAAAGAACCGTCTGCAGTTGAGTTTACTTTGAAAACTTTTTCTTCCTTATCTTCAAAATAAGTAAAGTCATAATCTGAAGGAAGCTTAAAACGCATACGGAAAAGTGCAGGATAAGCAAAAACAGGAACAAGCACACGGGCACGAACATTCTGCTCGTAAGTTGCTTCGAGGTTGCGGCGTGAATTTTCGTAAGGCATTATAAAAGCACCTACATTCTGGTTTTCAAGCCAGCTGACTGCCCAGCGGTTGAAAGTATATAAATATGGACCTGCAATAATATTTACCTTAGCTCCTTTGAGCATCTGAAGATGAGCAATATTATTTGCAACAAAGTTCATATAGCCGTCTGCAATCAGTTTGTCGAGTTCTTCCTTCAACTTGTCTTCCTGGGCTGCAGAACAGAAGGGGTCAAGCGAAATGAAAATCTGTTTTTTAGAGAAAGGTAAAACTGTTTTGTGATTCAAAAGATCGTAAGCAGTTTCGCTGTTGTATTCAAGAATAAGGCGGACAGGCTTAAGTCCCTGAACCGCAAACACATCCTGAACAGAAGATACCTGCGCATAAATACCTTCCGGGAAATATGTAAACTCTTTGTTTGCAACAGGAGTAAGGTCAAGAATAGGAAGGCGTTCATCTTTTGGCTGCTTTCTGTAGCGGCCAAGGTCATTTGGAAGAACGCGGTTATATCGTTTTGAACCTGCTTTAATCTGAAGCAGATAAACTTCATCACCAACAGAAAAACCGCCAGGAATATCAATCCAGCGCTTCTCGCCATCATCTTCTACTTCTACAGAATGAACCTTGTGGCTCACACGTCCGGTATCATCTTTTTTATGAAGACGGATTGAGTCACCAGGATCAGGATCGTAAGAACCGCCTTTGAGCAAGGCCATCTGAATATGACGCTGTTCCTGAGGAATTTCTTCGCTCATATTTTCTGTAATTGCTGCAACCAGTTCTTTAGGAGCCGGTTTTGTAGCAGAAATCTTTCCCAGATAAATACCTGTTCCACCAGCCTGATCCGGATTTAAAATTGCAGAGGCAGCATTGTTTACACCGTCTTCAAGCGACTTAAAACCATACCAGTAAGAAGTTTTTGTGCGCGCGAAATCAGAAGCAAGCATACGTTTACCGGCAGCAATTGCACCCTTTTTATCTTCTTTATAATGATCAATAACATAGCGGTATGCAGAAACAACACTTCCTACATACTCTGCACTCTTCATACGACCTTCAATCTTAAAGGAATCAACACCGGCTTCAATTAAGTCTGGAATCTTTTCGATCAGTTCAAGATCACAAGGAGAAAAATAATAGCCCTGACGAACTCCACCCGGAACCTCTGCTGTATAAAAACGGCGGCAGGCCTGAGTACACATACCGCGGTTGGCAGACTTACCTCCAAGGAAGCTGGAAAAGAGGCAGAGACCACTTTCACTTACACACAAAGCTCCGTGAACAAAAACTTCAAGGTCTGCACCGGTTTCACTTTTGATTTTTTTGATTTCTTCAAGACCAAGCTCACGGGCAAGCACCATACGCTTTACACCGCAGCCCTGCAAAAGCTTTACAGCATTAGAGCTTTCTACGTTCATCTGGGTAGAAGCATGAAGCTCAAGATTCGGAAAGAATTCCTGAGCCATTCGCATAATGGCATAGTCCTGCACAATAAGACCATCCGGCCCTATTTCATTCAGATAAGAGAGAAAACGATAAAGACGCTCAGTTTCACGTTCTTCGCAGACAGTATTTACAGTTACATATACTTTCTTCTGTTTTTTATGAAGGCTTTCAACGGCTGCCTCAAACTGATTCCATGCAAAGTTACTTGTTCGCATTCGCGCATTAAAACTACGCAAACCAAGATAAACAGCGTCCGCGCCTTCACCAATAGCGGCGTCGAGCGATTCAATATTTCCCGCAGGAGCTAATAATTCTACCATACGGGAAAATGTAACATAAAAACCAGGATTATTAAAGCGTTCCCACAGAAAGAAGTCCGGGAGACACAGTTTCAACTTTCCAGAGCGACTTATTATTTTTTACAGGGTAAGTATATTGCTCGCCGGCCTTTACCGCATTTTGCAAAGCTTCGGCATCCAGTCTTGTAAAGGATTTTAATGATGTAGTACTTTTATTCAAAACTGCTTCAGAGATTTCCTCTCCATCATAAATACCAGCAGCTACTGCCTGCCCTGCAAAAATCAGAGCACCTTTTTTCCATTCCTGAGTTTTTTCATCCGCATACATAAAGGCATCCAGAATATCGCAGGCGGAATTTCTAAGCAAAATTACATCTGCACTGTCATTAAATCTTGCTTCTGTATTTTCTGACCATAAATCAAGTATGCCGTCTGCCGAATGTGCTGCATTAGCTTCATTCAAGTTTTCGCGTTCATCAATACAGCCTTCGCCTGCTGTTCGTAAGTGAACAAGAAAAACCTCTCCGGCTTCGACATCAACCGGTGGAAAACAATATTTCTTGCCTTCACCATCCATTCCACCGACAAGTTCAAGTCCTCCAAGATTACCACCTTTTAATACAAGAAATTCTACATATTCGCCCCGGTTCACCTCTTTTTTTCCGGATTTTCCTGTAAACTTTATCTGAACTTCTGTCATAATAAGTTCAGGAACGCGGGAATTAAAACCTGTAAAAGGAATACAGAAAGTCAGCGAATTACCGGCTGCATCCTCTGCCAGCCCGAAAAGTTCATAATTTACACCAATTTCGCATTCTTCTTTCAGATTGTAAGTTACGGTCAGCCCGTCTTCAGAAACTTCGGTTTGAGTTTCTATGCTTCCGTTTTTGCCGCCGGCCGAAAGAAGAGCAGGAGACGCCTCTACTGTATCTGAATGCTCCATAGAATCAGAAAGGTTTTTTATCATTTTTGAAACTACAACAGACTTTACTTTTACCCTTTCTGAAAAATCCATTTTTAAGGTACGCCCGTCCAGAATCTCCAGATTTTCTATTACAGGAGCAGCATAATCTCCTGCTGTAATCCGGATTCCTTCTTCTGTCAACTTACAGGAAAGAGGAATAACACAAAGCAAAACACAAGTGCAAAGTACAAAAGTTTGACTCAGCAAAATCATTATTTCTTTTCTTTTCATATAACCTCCGTTACATTGAAAATAGTAAAAGAAATAAAAAAAGCACGGCCTGATGACCGTGCTTTTTATCTATATATAATATAGTCTTTAAATGAACATTTCCTACAAATTTTCAGAAAAAAAATTAAAATTGTGCAGCTTCAATCATATATCTGATAGAAGTTCCTGTATCATCTTCTATCATCTTTTCAATTACAAAGATAAGATTTTTTTCAGACTTGTCACAGAAAATGCGTTCTATCTTATAATTTGTAACACCCTTGCGGTTTATATCCGGATTACCGATTTTGCGGCTCATAAGCACCTGGCCGGCAGCATCTGTTTTTTCAAGCATGATGTAGAATGAAGAACGTGCATTTTTTCCACTTCCATTCACTGTAGGATACAACTTGATACGGTAAACATCTGCATTATCAATATCAGCACTGCGGAAATCCTTAAATACAATTTCGTCAGTTCCACTTTTATTTACATCATCAAGAATATAAAGAACATGATCCAGATTAGCCGTCTCACACTTTAAATCCTTAAAATAATAAAAGCTTTTTCCTTCAAGCGCTTCAAAAACTTCGCGGCCATTTTTACCGGCAGTTACAGCAGAAGGCTTTGTCTTAAAAACGCCGTTATCTGTATAATCATTTGCAGCAATATCTACCTGATAAAGCTCAGCCCAGCCCTGAAATTTCTTATCAGTTTTTCCGTACTGACCGAACACATAATATTTTCCGTCTTCAGAAAAACCCTTATCAACAAAGGTTGCAACGTCTCCTGCAGACAAAGCAGAAAGACCAATAATCAAAAACAGACTGCAAACAAAAGATTTTTTCATTTATAGCATCCTCCCTATTGGCATGTTTGCGACATTATCTTATTAAATTTTCGGAATAAAAATTAAACTCTTTACTATTATTTGTCTTCACGTTATCTTTAAATTATGACAATAAGATTCAGAAACAGGGTAACTTTTATATTCTTTATTATTGCAATTACCTGCCTTTTACTTGCAGTTTTTTTTGCCGGCTATCAGTTTTTTACAAAAAGTCTTGAATTGCCGGAGGTTTACACAAAAGATATTTCAGACTTTTTTTTATTCAGTTATAACCCTGTCTGTGTTTTTGCGGGCATCTTCGCTCTGATGCTTTATGTCTGTATTACAACCAAAATAATTTATCACAGCTTTCAAAAAACTCAGGCACCGGATATTGCCTTTTTCCTTTTATTTCTGGCTGCTTGCCTCTGCGATTCTTCGAGAATCCTTGTTCCTGTTTTCCGCCTTTCAAACACTTTTTCCCTTTTTCTTGTAAAGGTTGGAAACGTTAATCTTTTTGCAAGGCTTCTTGCTCCCCTCGCTTTGATGGGAAACACAGTTATGAATTCTGATGAACTTAAACAGAATACAGACCGCAACTGTATCATTCTGATTATTATTTCTCTTTTCTTTGCTGAAGTGATTCCTTTAAATACTGCTGTAATACTTCCAAACTACAGCATTTCTTACGGGCACGTTAAGGCAATCAGAGGTTTTGCAATGCTTACCTGTGCAGTAAGTGCAGTTTCTTTATTTTATACAAACAGAAAAAATGAGTATAAGCAGATTATGACAATTGGCTTTGTTCTTCTTTGTATTGGTTATACGCTGCTTTTCTACTGCTATAATATTGCAACTCTCGTTTCCGGAATGCTTTTATTAGGCTGCGGCACCTACATCTACCTGAACGAAGTCCACAAACACTATTTATGGATAGATTAGGCCAAAGAAGGCTGTGCCTGAGCGATAAATTGTAAATACAAAAATCCAATCACTGGCGGAATAATAAGATTATCAAAATCCGAAAGTGGAAGAATTTCTATAAACATTGCAGCAAGACCTATGCAAAGCGCAACAAAACAGTTTCCACAGCAGCAGAAGGTTGTAACAAAAACTGCCGCAAAACAGGTAAGGCTTCCGGCTGCTGTTTTTCCGTGGGCGCCAGGAATCGTGATTTTTCCTATAAGTTTTCCCATAAGGCTTGCAAGTCCATCTCCAAAAGAGAGGGCAAAAATTCCAACACGGGCACAATCTAAAGGAAGCAGAAGAGCTGCAAGAAGAATACCGCATACCAGAGTAACCGGTCCCAGAACAAATCGGTTTTCGTCCCGTTTACGGGCGGCAATTTCTGTAACCTTGGAAATCAGTGGTATTTCAATATTTTTTGAACGTAAAATCTCACTTACTGTGTAAACTGCAAGGGCCAGAACTAAAAGTCCTATTACCGGCCAGTAAGCAAACTTCAATAATAAAGGAATAAAGCTCGAACAGATATGAATGGACTTTCGGAAAAGCTCCTTAAAAATTGCGTTGAGTCGCTGGCGTTCTACTATTCCGTATATAAAATTTCTGGATCTTTGACCATTCATAACCTTATGCCCGTTCCGCATTCTACAGACGCTCATTATCGAGCAGTGTTTTTGAAATATCAGTATAAACAGACGGTTCAAATTCTGGAATCGGATGTGTAATGTATTTTATATTCTGTTCTGCAAGATTACTGCCTTCAAGGCGAACCATAGACTGCTGGTTACGTGTAAGTGCATCCCATGCACGAACAGACTGGCTCAACTGAACCATAGCCTGAGCATTAAGGGCACTGTTTCCGGTACGTTTAGCAAGTTTGTAAAGAGTTACACCGTAATTATTAGAAGCATACAAATAAGTATTGATCAAGTCGTAATCTTTTACATTTGCCTGTGGAAGAACAAGTCCGTTTTCTGCAATATTGTCGTCAAGCTCATCAATCAGCTGATTGTAATAGCCCTGTGCAGCATAATCATCACCACGCAGGTAAAGAGTATTTGCCATTGCAAGCATAAGATTTCGCTCTTTTACATTACCGTCGCCGGCTTTCATAAAGGCGCCGAGAGCCTCTGAATAATTCTTCTTCTTATACTGAATATATCCTATGCGGTAACGGATAGAAGGACTGTCGTTTTCAAGTTCTACCGAATACTTGTAATTGAAGAGAGCGTCATCATAATCACCAGAAATTGTGTACTTGATGTCACCCATATCTTCATAAAGCTTACCGATTGCAGGAGTTCCTTCGAATCCGGCATTATCGCGTTCTGTTGTAAAAAGGGAAATACCTTCTGCAAACTGCTCCTGAGCCTGAAGATAATCTGTAGTGCCAATATAATGTTCACCAAGCAGGCGGTATGAATCAATATACTTGTAAAGGTCGCGCTTTTTCATAGAAGGAACTGTATTAAACTTTTCGATCGCACGCTGCAGAGTCGATTCAATTGCCGAAGTTTCATTTGTCTTAAGGAAGTATTTTGCAAGATTATACTGAGCAATAGGATTATCAGGATTTGTTTTAACTGCGCGTAAAAGAAGTCCGCGAAGGCCTTCAATTTCAAAACGCAGATATTCTTCTGATGGAGCAAGAGCGCCATAGTATTTGTCGAGGAGGTAGCCGCTGAGCTCTGTCCAATCATCCGAACCAAGAGACTTTTCGCGGTTTTCAAAAGTTTTCTGCATCTGAATAACTTCGCGCAGATTATCCGTTCGAATAAAGTAACGCATCATGCGCGACATATAAAGATCTGTTGGTTTATAAAGCTGAATAAGAGTTGCATACTGTTCGCGGGCAAGCTCAAGTTTTGAAGGATCTTTTTCTGTACCCCACTCCAGGAATACATCACCAAGCTTTAGAATTCCATCTGCATCATTTATATGATAATCGAGAACCTCGCGGCGTACGATTTCTTCTGCACGCTCGTAATTTGCAAGATCATTAAGCTCCATATCAGCATATTCAAGACCGGCCATCTTGTCGTGTCTGAAGTAACGAAGAATATTCTGATACATGTTTCCAGCCCGCTGATACTGTTTATGTTCGCGGTAACCACGGGCATATTTGAAGAACCATTTTTTATTGATTCTTTTCTTAACAGCTTCTTCAAAACGCATTTCTGCCTGTGGATATTCATCTGCCTGAAGCAAAGCATATCCCTGTTTATAGAGAGAATTTGCTTTGAGAGGTCTGTAAATACAGTAATTTGTGAATTTAATAAGTCCCCAGCCTACGATTGTAAGCAAAAGTCCAAGCAGAACGCCAGGAATAATCTTATTTCTAAGCTGATAAGACAGAGACTTTTTATATGCTTCGTACTCTGCAGCGGTTCGGTGTTCAAAATCACGCGGAATCGGGATTGAAGTATCGAGCATCTTCTCGAGCATACCTGCAACTGTACGTGCAGGAGCTTTGTTGAGAATTTTTTCTATGATTTCAAATTCAGCGTCATCTGTAAATTCGTCCTGAACAATAAAGTCTTCAAAGGCAAGTCGAACATTGAGCGGATATTCTGAAAGATTCTGCAGGAATACCTTGTACTGTGCGTCTGAAAGAGTATTAGGTGGCAGTTCTTCTGATTCTGCTGCTTCAGAAAAATCTGGTTCATCAAGATCTTTATTCTTGCCTTTTCCCTTAGGCTTTTTAGTTTTGTCTTTGCCTGTAGCAAGTTTTGGCTTAGAAGATTTTTCTTCTTTTGCAGTTGTAACGTCTGAGAAGCCAGGAATTTCAAATTCGCCTTCCATGGCAAAGTCGTCGTGTGAGCCTAATTCAAAGTCGCCCTCGCCGCCTCCGCCAAGCTGAGAGTCTGTATCCTGAATACCAAAGTCCATGCCTTCCATTTCTGAAGTATCAAATACTTCTAATGGAGCATTTTCATCACCTTCGGCAGCCTCTTCGCCGCCTTCATCATCAAGACCTGAAGTATCATAATCTGGAATCTCGTCTTCTGCAGAGAAGTCTGGAGTATCTCCACCTTCTGCAGCGCCGCCTAAATCAAAGTCGCCGGCATCAAAAAGACCATCTGGGATTCCGCTGTCTTCTTCTGAACTTTCTGCAGCTTCTGCAGCTTCTGTTTCACCTGCAGTTTCCGCAGGAGCTTCTTCTGGAAGTCCAAAATCTAAATCACCGAGTTCTTCAAGTCCTGTCGAACCACCTTCTGAAGCAGACTCTTCCGGAGCAGCTTCGTCAAATGAATCAAAAGAAGGAAGATCCATTGAAGCATCTGGAGTTTCAGAAGTTTCAGAGTTTTCGGGAGTTTCTGCCGTTTCATCAAATGATTCTGGTACTTCAGGAATATCAAAAGAATCCGGCATATCGAATGAATCTGATGCAGGAGCTTCTTCGAGAGGAGCAGCGGCATCAAAAGAGTCTGCCATATCAAAAGAAGGAGATTCTTCTAAAGGTGCAGCTTCATCGAAAGAAGGTGTTTCTTCAGTGGCAGCCGGTTCATCGAAAGAAGGAATATCATCCAGGGAAACAGGCTCATCGAAAGAAGAGGCATCTTCTGCTG
>CAKUWD010000094.1 GCA_934699065.1 uncultured Treponema sp. | reverse complement strand
GCCTAAGCTCTTTGAGATTTACAGCAAGTACAAGGAATGGGGAAAGAGAATGAACGTTACCTCTGCGGCTTCCCTCAACGAGCTGATTGGAAAACGAAAGATTAACGATTTTATCGAAATCACCGAGATTTACCAGCAGAAAAACATTTCAAAGATTGCTTCTCAGATTGTTGATAAAAAGACAGTCCGTGTAGTTTTGATTGCAGGCCCTTCTTCTTCGGGAAAAACAACTTCGGCTAAAAAGCTTGCTCTTGAACTTCAGGCTATGGGCTATCAGCCAAAGGTAATCAGCCTTGACTGCTACTATGTTGGCCACGACAAAACTCCGCTTGATGCAGAAGGTAAGCCGGACTATGAATGTCTTGAAGCTTTGAACATTGAACTTTTGAACAACCAGCTAGTTGATTTGTTCAACGGCAAAGAAGTAATAATTCCAAGCTACGACTTCCACACAGGAACTTCATATTTTGAAGATAAAAATAAACTCCGTCTCGCAGAAAATGAGATTCTTATTCTCGAAGGAATCCACGGCTTGAATGACAAGCTTACTCCAAAGGTTGCTCCTGAACTCAAGTTTAAGATTTACCTTTCTGCCCTCACCCAGCTCAACCTGGATGACCACAACCGCATTTCAACCAGCGATAACCGCCTGATCCGCCGCATTGTCCGCGACAACAACTTCCGCGGTAAACCTGCAGCAGGAACAATTGAAATGTGGCCAAGCGTTCGCCGCGGCGAAGAGCTTCACATCTTCCCATTCCAGAACAATGCAGATGCAGTTTTGAATACAGCGCTGGATTATGAGTTGTCGGTTTTGCGAGTATACGCAGCACCACTGCTCCGTCAGGTAACTCCAATGGAAAAAGAATACGCAGAGGCAAGACGTCTACTCCAGTTCCTCGAGAACTTTGCAACAATCTCGCCAAGTGCAGTACCACCACGCTCTATCATAAGAGAATTTATTGGAGGAAGCGCGTTTAAGTATTAATCGTAAAAACGCAAACCTAAAAAAAATCAGACTGCGGGTCCCAGCGACGGAAAAAAAAGCAAGGTATCCCCCGCCATTCGCTTGGAGCGTGCGCTTCGCTTGCTCCTGCGCTGGCGGTTCCCCCTTACTTTCTTTTTCCTGCGTCCCACAGTCTGATTTTTTTTAGGTCGAGTTCTTATAATTTATTCTTCACTTCGTCCAATAATTCCGCTTCTTCGTAGTCGGCGGCTTGTTTCCATTCATCAAGCTGCTTTTCGCGGAGTTTTTCGAGGGCTGTTGTTTTTTTCATGCATTCGCGCAGGACTTCACGCTTTTGTTCACTAACAAGTTTCGCCTGTGCAAGTTGTTTTAAGAGTTCTTCTTTCTGATATTCAAGAAGATTGTTGTACTGACTTTGTGCCATTACGTCCTGAAAATCAAGATTGCCTTTCATACTGGCTTTTACAGCTGAATAGTTCTGTGCGATTTTTTTCAGATTATCATTTATTTCAGTTTCTACAGCCAGAACTTTTGCAAGTTCGCCTTCTGCCTGCTCTTTTTCAAAGTTACGGAATTCGAGGACTTTCTGAAGTTCAAAGGTAAATTTCTTCATAAACTTATAATACGGTGGTTGAGTGACGCGTAGCGGCGTATCGAAACCACCACAAAATTCGGCTCATAAGGTGGTTTCGATACGCCCTTCGGGCTACTCAACCACCGGAGTATTTGCATCAACAATCTGCGCCGTAGCTGGGATTCCAATCGCCGGAGCTTCAACGAACTCTTCTTCCGGAATCTCAATTCCTGTAAGGGCGGAAAGTTTTTTTAAGGTTTCGGCCATTGGACAAGGCTCGTATTCTTCCTGCTTAAGGAAATCTTCTATCTCACCATGCTTATCAATAGCCTGGTCAATTTCCGGTGAATTACCTTTCTGGTAAATACCTGCAGTAATCATTGTTTCGTTATCAGAATATGTTGCCATCCAGGTTCGCAGGCGGCCTACAGCCTTACGAGTCTGTGCCCCGCTAACACGTTTTGACAAACGCGAAATAGACTGAAGCACATCAATTGCCGGATAATGATAAGCTTGGGCTAACTTACGGTTCAAAACAATATGACCATCCAGAGTTCCTCGAACCTTATCTGTAATCGGTTCGTTCATATCGTCACCATCTACAAGAACTGTATAGAAAGCTGTAATAGAACCTTTTTCATTTGTACCACTTCGTTCCAGCAGCTTTGGAATCATATCAAATACACTTGGCGGATAGCCCTTCTGTGCAGGAGGTTCACCGTTTGCAAGACCAATTTCTCGCTGAGCATGAGCAAAACGGGTAACTGAATCCATCATCAGCATAACGTCTTTACCCTGGTCGCGGAAATATTCAGCAACAGCAGTACAAACCTGAGCAGCACGAAGACGGCAGATTGAAGGCTCATCACTGGTAGCCACAACTAACACAGAACGCTTCATACCTTCTTCGCCGAGGTCACGTTTAACAAAGTCCAGAACCTCACGGCCACGTTCACCAATCAATCCGATTACATTTATATCAGCATCTGTATTGCGGGCAATAATACTAAGCAGAGTTGACTTACCAACACCAGAACCCGCAAAGATACCAAGACGCTGCCCCTTACCAACAGTAAGAAGAGAGTCTATGGCACGAACACCGGTTGTGATGCGACGGTTAATATCAGTTCTTTCATTTGGAGATGGTGGATTTGCAACTGCAGGATAATAAGTTTCCGGAACAATTTCGCCCTTATCATCACAGGGACGACCTGTAGCATTAATCATTCTGCCTAAAAGATTTTGACCAACCGGAACCATGAGACTGCGACCGGAAGCAACAACTTCACAACCAACCTCAATTCCCTTTGTTTCCCCGAAAGGTGCAAGCTTTACAGTTTTATCATCAAGACCGACAACCTCTGCCTGCAGCATTTTACCATCGCGTAGTTTTATGGTACACATTTCGCCGATTACCGAGCGAGGTCCTTCACTTTCTACTTCAAGACCTTTTACGGCAGTTACACGACCTGTGTACAAAATTGTTTCTGCATCAACAACCTTTTCGAGATATTTTGTAAAATTAAATTCACCAGTATAAGAAGAACGCACAGTCCCACCCCCGCTCTACTTATTTTACTCGGCCGAAGTAAGAGGATCCTGCCGCTTGATATTTTTTACAGGAGAAACTTCGAGAATCTTATTTTCAAGTTCTGTAAGCTGACTTGAAATTCTAGCATCAATTGCACCAAAGTCTGTTTCAACAATACAGCCACCCTTTTCAACAGAAGAATCTTCCTGAACAGTAATACCCTGAACATTTTCAACATGCTGAATAAACTCGTCGGCATGCTGGGTTGTAAGCTTAACATCTTCGATATTAACACGGAGTGTAACAGAACCGCGGGTCTTAACCTTGCGAAGAGCGGCAACAGTATTTGCCATAATAACATTCTTCTGATTTTCAGAAAGAATTTTTATAACCTTGCGGGCCATCAAAATTACAAGTTCAACAATCTGACTTTCTGTATCCTGCAAGATTTCTTCACGGCGCTGCATAACTGCTTCAAGGATTTTATGCATACGGTCAATAAGGCGTTCAACTTCAGCAGAACCTTTTTCGTAACCTTCCTGACTTCCCTGCTCAACCCCCTCGTTTCGGGCTTCTGAAACAATCTTATCGTGCTGAGCCTGTGCATCTGCAACAATTTGTGCAGCTTCAGCTTTTGCTTTTTCAACAATCTGAGCAGCTTCATTTTCAGCATCAGCTTTAATAACTGCAGCCTGGTCTGTCTGGCGTTTTACTTCTGCGAAGGCAGTATCTTCGGCAGCCTTGATAATTCGTTCTGCTTCCTGCTGTGCCTGTGCTTTTAACTGCTGTTTTTCCTGTTCGAACTGAGCCTTATATTCTTCTGCCTCGCGACGAAGATCTTCTGCAGTCGGACCTGTATATTCTTCTTCCTCTTCTACAATTGCTTCTTCAATAGGAGAATAATCTTTATAAAGAGGAAGCATTACTTTTTCCTCTATAGTTTTTGCCTCACCAGGTCTAAAAACTGCCTTCGCCATATTTTATTCCTTATGATACAAGCTCGTCTTCACCAGAACGAGCAATTACGATATCACCGTTGTCTTCGAGACGTCGGATGATAGATACAATCTTCTGCTGAGACTCTTCAACGTCCTTCAAGCGGACAGGTCCCATGAACTCCATATCTTCCTTAAGCATAGATGCGGCACGCTTAGACATGTTACGGAAGATTTTATCCTGTACTTCAGTATCAACCGACTTAAGCGCTTTTGCGAGCTCCTGCTGGTCGACATCGCGGAGTACCTTCTGTATAGCACGGTCGTCGAGCATAACGATATCTTCGAATACGAACATTCGCTTTTTGATTTCCTCTGCCAAATCCGGATCGTCCTCTTCGAGAGATTCGATAATAGACTTTTCAGAAGAACGGTCAACGAGGTTGAGGATTTCAACGATTGCTTCAACACCACCGGCAGCAGTGTAGTCTTCGCTGGACAATGTAGAAAGCTTCTTTTCCAATACGCGTTCAACGTCGCGCAATACATCTGGCGAAGTTCGGTCCATTGTTGCAAGACGTTTTGAAACTTCGGCCTGCATATCTTCCGGAAGGTTCTGCATGATTACGGCAGCCTTACCAGGTTCAAGGTAAGCAAGAATCAAAGCAATAGTCTGCGGATATTCCTGCTGAATAAAGTTCAAAAGATGAGCCGGGTCTGTACGGCGGATAAAGTCGAAAGGACGAACCTGAAGCGAGCTGGTAAGTCGGTTGATGATATCGATAGCTTTCTGTGAACCGAGAGACTTCTCCAAGAGCTCTCGGGCATAGTCGATACCACCGGTTGTAATGAAGTTCTGAGCATTCATGAGCTCCTGGAACTCTTCAAGTACGGCATCTTTAAATTCAGGGTTAACTTTTTCCTGACGTGCGATTTCAAAGGTAAGGGTTTCAACTTCATCTTCACGAAGATGCTTCATGATTTCGGCAGAAACCTCTGGTCCGAGCGAAATGAGGAAGATGGCAGCTTTCTGGCGACCTGTTAAACTTTTATAATCCTTATTGCCTTTTTTTGATGAACCAGAACCTGCAGGCTTAAGCTGACCAGGCTTTGGTACCGGCTTTGGATTTGATTTCGGTGCTTCTGTAGTTGCTTCGTCTGACATAAACTATTCCTCCATCAACCATGTTCTTATGAGCATAGCAACATCTTCCGGATGTTCTTTTGCCATTGATATTGCATTTTCCTGAAGTTCCATACGGCGTGTCTCTTCGACAGACATTGTAACTTCCATACCGTCGTCTTTTGCTTCCCAAAGAGCACGTTCGCGGGCTGCCTGCTGTTCCGCAAGCAGTCTTGCTTCGCGTTCGCGGCGGCGACGTTCCATTTCCTTGCTGATAATACGGAAGAGAATAAAGCCAACAAGGACAACAACAATTGCAATAAGAATAAGAAGAATTGTTCTGCGGCGCTGAATTGCAGCAAAGTATTCAGCATCCTCAGCTTCAAATTCATCATCGCGGTCGTAAGGAATGTTAGTTACCTCTACTCTGTCTCCCCGCTCACGGTTATAACCAATAGCACCCTGAATAAGACGAACAGCTTCAGCCTTCTGCTCATCAGAAACTGGAGTATATTCACGCTTGATAGCTCCATCTTCAATTACAAGGTTTCCATTATCATCTTTTACTTTTTTCCATTTTCCGTCCAGGTTGACAGAAACAGAAATTTTATCAATTTTTGGAGAAGAAATTTCCTGAGTTGTTTTTTCATTTAATTCGTTATTCTGAGTTACACCTGTTTCTGTCGATTTTCCGATAACGTTAGACATATCAGAATAAACAGGAGGTGTCTGACCTTCAACACCGGCAGGTCCCTCAGGATTATAACCGGTTCCCTGCCATTCCTTTGTTACAGTCTGGCTTGAACGAGGAAGATAATCACGATATTCAGAATCATCATAAGGGGTATCCGGATTATCCGGCTTAATTACGATTGGAGAAAACTCTTTTGATTCACTGGTTTTCTGCGACATATCCATTTCAATAGCAACGTTCATATCGCGGCAGCGGTCTTCGCCAAATGTTTTCTGAAGTGCCTTGAGAATTTTTGCACGAAGTTCAACTTCCTGCTTACGTATAAGCTTCTGCTGTTTTTCAATTATGCTTACACGGTCACTTTCTGCCATGCCTTCAAAATCATTAATCTGATTTCCATCTGAATCAGTAATTATAAGATTTTCTTCGCGAAGACCTTCAACCGCAGAAAGAATGAGGCGCTGAATACCCAGAACTCGTTTTCTGTCCTGCAAAAGGTTACTCTGAGGGGTAGTTTTAAGAATAACACTTGCAGTAACAGGATTCTGATCTGCAGTAAAGAGCTGTGTTTCAGGCAGAACGATATTTACATCTGCCAGCTGAATTTCCGCTATTGATTCAATATGCTGTTTAAGCTGTTTCTGAATTGTATTTTTAAGCTTTACATTCTGATCAGCATCTGTAGTAGACCAGTTACGATCATAAAAACCTGCCCAAGGGTCAACACTAGATGGTACAAGATTTTCAGAAATCAAAATCTCACGCATCCGACGGGCAATTTTATCATCATCTACCGAGATATAACCGGCATCATTTGTATAAGCATTAACATTTTCCTGAGAAAGACGATCCAGAATTTTTGTAAGTGATGTGTCGTCCGTAACGGGCGCATTGAAAAGACGCACAGTTGCCGGTTTTGCAGACATTCTCACAGATGCAACCACGGCAACAATTACAATAACAATTATGCCAATCAGTATGACTTTTTGTATTGGTTTCCACTTCGACCATAAATTCTTAATCGAATCAGTTACCTTTTTAAGCCATTCGTTCATCTGACCCCTCCCGTGAACGAATTTTTAAAGAAATTTGTAACAAATTTACTTACTAAATTTAATTAAGTATAACATAGGAAATAAAATAATGCAAATGAAAAAAAATGAATGGTAGTTAGTTTTAATTAATGACTGTTCGTTAGTTTTGAATTTTAAAAATAACTTTATTTTTTACCTAAAAAAAGTTATAATTTATGAATGGCTCAGAAAAAGAAAGTACGTTTATCAGATATTGCAGAAAAACTCAAAATTAGTACAGTTACGGTTTCAAAAGCACTTTCGGACAAAGAAGGTGTTGGAGATGAACTCAGAGACCAGATTAAGCAGATTGCAGAAAAGATGGGATATCAGACAAAAAAAACTTCTGCTGCTGCTTCAAAAAACGGAACTACAGGTAATATAGGAATCCTCATTCCTTCCCGTTTTTTCTCCCCTAACGTTTCTTACTACTGGCATATTTTCAACACTCTTTCTTCTGAACTTTTAACCCGCGGTTATTACAGTATCATGGAACTTCTTTCAGACGATGATGAAAACAACTGCTCTCTTCCAAGAATGATTCAGGACAAAAAAATCGACGGACTAATCATACTTGGTCAAACCAGCGACCTTTATCTTGAAACTCTGAATAAAACATATTCTAATTTTATTCTTTTTGATTTTTATTCTGCAAAACTTTCTTTCGACAGTGTATCAAATGATAATTATTTCTGTTCCTATATGATAACAAATTATGTTATATCACAGGGACACAAAAAAATCAGATTTGTAGGTAACTTTGGAGCCACAACTTCTATTTCTGACAGATTTATGGGATTTCAAAAAGCAATGCTGGAAAATCACCTTATCTGTTCTCCAGAAGAAATACTAAATGACCGCGACGAGCATGGTTCATTAATAAAAATTCAACTGCCCCCTGAAGAGAATATGCCTACTGCCTTTGTCTGCAATTGTGATGAAACTGCTGTAAATCTTATTAATGCACTTGAAGAAAAAGGTTTTAAAGTGCCGCAGGACATTTCAGTTACCGGCTTTGATAATTATCTTCCACAGAAAAAAACTCCAGTTGAACTTACAACTGTTTATATAAAACCGGAAGATTCAACAAAGATTGCCGCAGAACTGATTATCAATAAAATCACAGAACAAGCATATATAAAAGGCCGCCATCTTGTAAGTGGCAGCCTCATAATCAGAGATTCTGTAAAAAAATTATCATTCTGAAAATCTGTCACCCCAAACTTAGAATAAGACAGATTACGAAACAAGTTCGGAATGACTTTACAGAGTTTTTATAAAGTCATAAATTTTTTCTGCAGCTTTTTTATGAGTAAGTGGTCCCGGATGTCCACGTGAACCTTTATCTTCAGGATTCTTTTCTATTTTATCCATACTTTCAAGTTCAAGCGGATATACATTCACATCGCCAGATGCAGCTATATATTCCTTTATTCCCTTTTGAATCAAAGCAGGAACAATATCAAGTGAAAGCATACCCCAGGTCCAGATTATTTTAGCCTTAGGATTATGTTTTCTGATTTCACCAAGAAAACGTTTAGCTTCCGAAATAATTGCATTTCCTGCAACTCCGTTTACACCTTTTCCGTCATCCTGACTCTTAAATCCAGAATTATCATTAGTTCCAAGATTTAAAACTACATAATCAGCACCACCATCATAAGCAATAGCATCACAAGAGCCCATTGCCTGTTGCTGCTCACCATTTAGAACACCGCAAACCTGATCGTAATACATTGGAATAGAAGAAGTAACATCTCCATCCCAGCCCCAGCAGAGCCCCCATCCGCACTGACTTATACTGGTCCAGTCCGCATTCATTTTCTTAGCCAGCTGAACTGCATAAGTTTTGCTTGCACACATCCACTGTGTAATCCAGTCCGTTTCATCAGGGCAGCCAGCAAGACCTTCACCGGAAGTTATACTGTCACCTATAAATTCTATTTTACATGAGCGAGGTTTTATTGCGCAAAACTCTCCATTATCATCAAGCCGTAATCCGGTAATCTTAAGATCATGCAATGGATCCCCAGGCATAGGCTGAGTATCCTTTATTATAGAAATAAGATTTTCCTTTTCCGGATTCATATTTCTTGAAAGACAAATCCAGGTTGATTTTTTTGGTGCTATAAAGCGGGTAATCTGAGATCCATTTACTTCTGCTGCAAGCCAGATTTCATGATAGTCATAGTTGCATGAAATCTCTGCCCAGACTTCACGGGCTTTAACATTAATTTCAAGAGCAGAACCTGCCCAAAAAAGTCTTACTGCGCCATCTTTACAAACAACATCAGCAATGTTGCGACCAAGCAGTCGTATATTTTTTACATCTTTTATAGGATAATTTTTCATGAATGTGAGTATATCGAATAATAAAATAAAAATAAATGGTTCTCATTGATGAAAAATCACAGCGCAAATCCGTATGTTCCCTCTTTTTTAGGCTACTTAAATTTACTTAATTTAACTTAATATATTTTACCTAATTAACTTAATTTTTCTTGACATTTTAAGTGAGCGGCTGTACATTAGAAACATAAATGAAATTCCGAAATGTCAAACTGAACTTGTTTCAGGATCGGAATTATAAGACTTTTCAAGGAGCATTATATGGCAAAAATCATCAGCGGTGGAAATCTTCCTAACATTCCATGGCAGGACAAACCTAAAGACAGCTGGCAGCCAATCTGGCGCTACACAGAAAATCCGGTTATCGACCGTAATCCTTTCCCGGGCATGGGTCGCATTTTCAACTCAGCAGTAATTCCATGGGAAGGAAAATTTAAGGGAGTTTTCCGTGCAGAAGCAACAATCGCACGTCCTTTCCTCTACCTCGGCGATTCAGACGATGGTATTCACTGGACCTTCCAGACAGAAAGAATTCACATGCATGATCCTGATGGAAAACCACATGATCCATATTATGCTTATGATCCTCGCGTAGTAAAAATTGATGACACTTATTATATTATGTGGTGCGGAGATTTTGATGGCGCTGCAATCGGTGTAGCATCAACAAAAGATTTTAAGGACTTCACTCGTTTGGAAAATCCTTTCCTTCCGTTCAACCGCAACGCAGTTTTATTCCCACGCAAAATCGACAACAAATTTATAATGCTCTCACGCCCTTCAGATTCAGGACACACACCTTTCGGCGACATTCTTCTTTCTCAGTCTCCTGATATGAAATACTGGGGAGAACACCGCCTCGTAATGCAGAAAGGCGGAAGCGGCTGGTGGGAAGGCCTCAAAATCGGTGCTGGCCCGGCTCCAATCGAAACAGACGAAGGCTGGCTTTTGTTCTTCCACGGAGTTTGCCAGACCTGTAACGGCTACGTTTACTCATTCTCAGCAGCCCTTCTCGACCGAGACAAGCCTTCAATCGTAAAATACCGCTGCTCTGACTACATGCTCACACCGGAATTGCCATATGAAACAACAGGCTTCGTAGACAACGTATGCTTCCCTGTAGCAGCCCTCACAGACCAGGCAACAGGCCGTATCGCCCTCTACTACGGTTGTGCCG
>CAKUWD010000093.1 GCA_934699065.1 uncultured Treponema sp. | reverse complement strand
CTACTCATTTTACCCACTGGTTCCAGCCACTCACCGGAATTACTGCAGAAAAGCACGACAGCTTTATTACTCCAACCAGTGACGGAAAAGTTATTATGGAGTTCAGCGGCAAGGAGCTTGTTCAGGGTGAGCCTGATGCTTCCAGCTTCCCGAGTGGAGGAATCCGTGCGACTTTTGAGGCTCGCGGTTACACTGCCTGGGATCCAACTTCGTATGCATTTATTAAGGACGGCACTCTTTGTATTCCTACAGCCTTCTGTTCTTACACCGGCGAGGCCCTCGATAAAAAGACTCCGCTTCTTCGTTCTATGCAGGCAATCAGCAAGCAGGCTGTGCGCGTTTTGAAACTGTTTGAAGGCAACGAAGCTGTTACTTCGGTAAAAACAACTGTTGGCCCTGAGCAGGAATACTTCCTCGTAGACAAATCGGTTTACGACAAGCGCGAAGATCTCATCTACACTGGCCGCACACTTTTTGGTGCAAAGGCGCCAAAAGGTCAGGAACTCGAGGATCACTACTTTGGTATGATTAAACCTCGCGTTCAGGAGTTCATGAAGGATCTCAACCGTGAGCTCTGGAAACTAGGTATTCTTGCTAAAACTGAACATAACGAAGTTGCGCCTGCTCAGCACGAGCTTGCTCCAATCTTCTCTACAACTAACATGGCCTGCGACCACAACCAGCTCACAATGGAAATGATGCGCAAGGTAGCAGCCCGCCATGGTATGGTTTGTCTTTTACACGAAAAACCATTTGCAGGTGTAAACGGAAGTGGAAAACATAACAACTGGTCAATCAGCACTAACACCGGAAAGAACCTGCTTGACCCTGGTGCTACACCTGATCAGAATGCGCAGTTCCTCCTCTTCCTCTGCGCAATCATCAAGGCTGTAGACGAGTATCAGGATCTGCTGCGTATTTCTGTTGCTTCTGCTGGTAACGACCACCGCCTTGGAGCTAACGAGGCGCCTCCAGCAATTATTTCAATCTTCCTGGGAGATGAACTTTCTGCAATTCTCGACTCAATTGAAAAAGGCGTTCCATACGGAAAGCATGAAAAAGAAAAAATGCAGATTGGTGTTACTGTTTTGCCTGACTTCAATAAGGATACAACAGACCGTAACCGTACTTCACCATTCGCATTTACTGGTAACAAGTTCGAGTTCCGTATGCTTGGTTCAAATGAATCAATTGCCTGCGCTAACGTTTTCTTGAACACTGTTGTTGCAGAAGAGCTCAGCCAGTTTGCAGATATTCTCGAAAAGTCAAGCAACTTCAAGAGCGACCTGCACGACCTGATTCTTAAGACAATCAAAGATCACAAGAGAATTATTTTCAACGGAAACGGTTATGATGATTCCTGGGTAAAAGAAGCTGAGAAGCGCGGACTTTACAACCTCAAGTCGACACCGGAAGCTCTTCCACACATCCTCGACGAAAAGAATGTGAAGGTTTTTGAAAAGTTTGGAGTATATAGTAAGGTTGAGCTTACAAGCCGCTTCGAGATTCACAACGAAAACTACTCAAAGATTATCAACATCGAGGCTGAGACTATGCTGGAGATGGCAAAGAAAGATATTCTTCCTGCAGCCAGCAAGTATGCAAATAAGCTTGCAGAAACAATCGGCTTGAAAAAAGCAGCCTGCGGCGAGTGCGATACAACTTACGAAAGTGCTATGCTTAAAAAGGTAAGCTGCCTCACAAGCTGCATTTACAGCAAAACAGAAAAGCTGGAAAGCGAAGTTCTTGAAGCAAAGAAAACTGCAGAGAGCGGCGATTCAAGCAAGACAGCCTTCTTCTATCGCGAGCATGTATTTGCCGCAATGAACGAGCTGCGACTTTGTGCCGATGAGCTTGAAACAATTACACCAAAAGAGCTCTGGCCATTCCCAAGTTATGGAGACTTGTTGTTCTCAGTAAGATAGAAACCCGGTGGTTGAGTAGTCCAAAGGACGTATCGAAACCATTTTATAAAGAGAGAGTTTATTTAATTTGTGATTATACGGCGATGATGTCGGGCATTTGTGCACAATGTCTGATATCATCGCCGTTTTTTTATTCATAAAACGAACTTACACAGGAGGTATACTTATGAGTGAAGTTTGGAGTGTGTGGTTTTTGATCGGCGCTGCACTTGTATTCTTTATGCAGTGCGGTTTTGCGATGGTTGAAACTGGTTTTACAAGAGCGAAAAATGCGGGAAACATCATCATGAAAAACCTGATGGATTTCTGTATCGGAACTCCTATGTTTATGCTGCTCGGATTCGGTTTGATGATGAGCGAGAATTATTTCTTTGGTTTGATTGGTAAACCAAATATGCAGTTATTTACAAACTTCGCAGAAGGCGACTGGTCGAGCTTTGTGTTCAACTTAGTATTCTGTGCTACTGCAGCTACAATCGTATCTGGTTCAATGGCAGAAAGAACTAAGTTCTCTGCATACTGTATTTATTCCGCAGTAATTTCTGCAGTTGTTTATCCAATTGAAGCAGGCTGGGTTTGGAACTCACAGGGCTGGCTTGTTGGTCTTGGCTTCGTAGACTTTGCCGGTGGTGCTGCAATCCACTCAGTTGGTGGAACAGCTGCTCTCATCGGTGCAATCTTCCTTGGCCCTCGTATCGGAAAGTATGATTACGATAAGGACGGAAAGGTAACAAAGGTTCACGCTATTCCAGGTCACTCTTTGACTCTTGGTGCGCTTGGAACCTTCATCCTCTGGTTTGGATGGTACGGCTTCAACGGTGCTGCCTGTACACAGCTTCTTGGAGTTGGCGGTCTTGCTGCAGTATTCACAACTACAACAATTGCTCCGGCAGTTGCCGCAGTTACAACAATGATATTCACCTGGATTAAAAACGGAAAGCCTGATGTTTCAATGACACTCAACGCTTCACTTGCCGGCCTGGTTGCTATTACTCCTACCTGTGCCACAGTTGATGCGCTTGGTGCCTCAATCATCGGCATCGTTTCAGGAATCATTGTTGTAGTAGTTGTTGAGTTCCTTGATATGAAGCTCCACATTGATGACCCGGTTGGTGCCGTAGCAGTTCACCTTGCAAACGGTATCTGGGGTACATTGAGTGATGGGCTCTTCAACGTTGAATCTGGAATATTCTACGGTGGCGGTTTCAAGCACCTTGGAGTACAGTGTCTCGGTGAGTTTACAATTGTTTTGTGGACAACCGCTTGTATGCTGCTTACCTTCACTTTGATTAAGAAGCTCCACGGACTTCGTGCAAGCCGTGAAGAAGAAATTGTCGGACTTGATAAGCTTGAGCACGGTATTGATTCAAGCTACGCAGGATTCATTATGGCTCCACAGGTTCTCGGCGGAGACAGCCCTGCAGCAACAGGCAGCGTTCCTGTTGAAAAGTCTGTTCCAGTTGCAAAGGCTACAAGCCGTCCGGATGCAAAGTTCCACATGGTTACGATCATTACCCGCCAGAGCAAGTTCGACGAGCTCAAGGCAGCCATGAACGATATCAGCGTAACAGGTATGACAGTTACAAATGTACTTGGTTGCGGCCAGCAGCACGGACATTTATTGATACAGAAGTATCGTGGCGTTGAAATGGATATGACCCTTCTTCCAAAAATCAAGGTTGATATCGTAGTCAGCGAAGTTCCTGTTGACCTCGTTGTAACAGCCGCTAAGGAAGTTCTTTACACAGGCCACATCGGCGACGGAAAGATTTTTGTGTACGATGTTCAGAATGTTGTTAAGGTTCGTACCGGCGAAGAAGGCTACGAGGCTTTGCAGGATTAGCCTGAGACTATGCCAGCCGATTTTCATTAATCGTCTATTTCTAAGGGGGGGGCAGTAAATGCCCCCTTTTATTATTTGCCATTTTCAAAAAATCTATATATAATAGAATAATGTACATATTTATTGTACAGATGAAAAAATAACAGGAAATAAAAATGAATAATCAGGTAAGTGCATTTCTTTCAGCACATAATTTTGTTAATCATGTTGATGTACTGACAGTTGCTCAGGCTATCATCGACGACATGAAAAAAGGCTTGAAAAAAGAGGGTTCTGATCAGGATATGATCTGTACTTTCTGTAACCCGCCGGAAAAATCAGCT
This sequence comes from uncultured Treponema sp., assembly GCA_934699065.1. Taxonomy (GTDB): domain Bacteria; phylum Spirochaetota; class Spirochaetia; order Treponematales; family Treponemataceae; genus Treponema_D. The sequence continues at coordinate 6,489 of CAKUWD010000093.1, read as the reverse complement.
AAAAATCAGAGTGTAATTGTAATTGATGCAGGTGGAACAAACTTCCGTTCCTGCCTTGTAACCTTTGATGCAAACGGTCAGGCCCAGATTTCCGAAATGGAAAAGACCCGCATGCCAGGCGTAGAAAAAGAGCTTTCCCGAAAAGACTTTTTTGAACAGATTGCAAATAATCTTGAACATCTTAAAAATAAATCAGACAGAATCGGTTTCTGCTTCTCATATCCAATGGAGATTCAGGAAGACGGTGACGGTGTATTGCTGGGCTTCTCAAAAGAAGTAAAAGCTCCTGAAGTTGTAGGTTCAAAAATTGGTGCCTGCCTCAAAGAAGCTCTTGCTGCCCACGGCTGGAATACAATTAAGCGCATTACTCTTTGTAATGATACAGTAGCTGCCTTGCTTGCCGGTGCTGCCTGCGCAGAAGACGGAGACCGTTATTCTTCAAATATCGGTTTTATTCTTGGAACCGGTATGAATGCGGCTTATATCCAGCCTGACTGTGAATGCTGCAAAATCAAAAAGCAGATCGTAGTTTGCGAAAGCGGTAAGTTTCTTAAGGTAAATCGTTCTGATTTTGATATTGATTTTGACAAAACTACCGTAAAACCTGGAACTTTCTTCCTTGAAAAGCTTTGTTCAGGCGCATATCTTGGCCCGGTTTCATGGTTTGCACTCAAAGCTGCAGCAAATGATGGTCTTTTTACAGAAAAAACAGCTGCTGCAATAAAGGCTCTTGAACCTCTTACCCTTATCGAAATGGATAAATTTCTTCATCATCCATATAATAAAGACTGTATTCTCGGTAAAATCGCATGCGAAACAGCAACTGATGAAGATACAGATAAGATGTTCCAGATTCTCGACGCAATTTCAGAGCGTTCTGCACGTTACTCAGCTGCAATTCTTACAGCCTGTGCCGTAAAAACCGGTGAAGGTAAGAATGCTGCAAAACCGATCTGTATATTGTGTGATGGAACAACCTTCTTTAAGACTTATAAGGTTCGCGAGCGTGTTTACGGCTATCTTGATGAAGTTCTTACACGTCAGCTTGGAATCTACTGGAATATCGTATCCTGCGAAAATGATATTACGTTAGGAGCAGCTATTTCAGGTTTGATTGATTAGAAAAATGATGTCATTTCGAACTTGTTTCGGAATCTATTAAAAAGATGCTGAAACAAGTTCAGCATGACGATATTTTTTAGAGGGGGAAATATGTCTTTCAAAAAGTCTTTGGGCAAAACTTTTGTTTTATTGATTATCATTCTCATTCTTCTTGCAGGCGGTCTTTTGTGGTTTGACTATCTTGGTGTTGTTCACGTTAAGTCAATTTTTGCGCCTGCCTATAAGATTCTAAAAAAAGCCCCGCAGACTTCTTCAACCGCAACTCAATCACGTCCCCTCGTTGCAAATCTTGATGAAGACCGCCTCAGAAAGCAGCGCGAAGCCCTGGATATCTTCAAAGAAGAGCTGGATAAGCGCGAAACTGACATTCAGGCTGTAGAAAAACAGAATGAAGAGGTTAGCGCTGAGCTTGCTGAGCGTGAAAAAAATCAGGAAGAGCGAGAAAAAACATTTAACCTCAAAGTAAAAAAATACGATGATAAGAATATAAACGTTGAACAGATTGCTAAAAATCTGAATGGCATGAGGCCTGAAGCAGCGGTTGGCATTCTTGTTGCGATGGATGATCAGACAGTTATTGACGTCCTTCGTAAAGTCGAAGAGATTGCTGCCGCAGAAGGTTCTTCATCCATGGGGTCTTACTGGCTTTCCTTAATGCCGTCTGACCGGGCTGCTGAAATACAGCGGAAGATGCTTAGTAAGCCGGAGTCCCTGGACTAGCATTCAGTTATGGCAAATCTTCAACGCTTGAAGGAGATTTGCCAAGTGTCATATCAGGCAATCACAGATATCATCGTAAATCAGTCTCAAACAACAGATTTCCAGTTATCTGCAGCAGTAAATAATTCTCCAAATCAGTCTTCAGTTTCGTTCGCAGACTTTCTTGCGTCTTATAATACACAGGAAAATTCAAGTGAACAGACAAAAACGGTTGAACCAGAAAAGGTAAAAGAGCAGGAAAAAGCTGAAAAAACGGAGAAAAGTCCTGAAAATCAGGTTGAAAAAGAAAAAGAACCTGAAAAAACTTCAGAAGTTGCCGCAGAAAAAACTGATTCAAAAGATTCAGACGAAAAAATCGATGAAAAATCAGACGGTAAAACAAAAGTTGCTGTAAAAGACTCAGCTTCAGATGTGAAAGAAAAATCTGATGCTTCTGATATCTTGAAAAAGACAGGTAAAGAAGTAAAAGACATAAAGAAAGACAAAAAACTTTCTGAAAAAGATTTTTCACGCCTCGAAGAGCTTGCAAAAGAAAATTCTGATACAACAGATAACGTAAAAATTTCTGCAGCTGCTCAGAATCTTTCAAAAACTGATAATTCTAAAACAGTAAAGTCAGAAGAGAATGAAGATGGTGCAGAACTTAAGGTTCTTACAGATACTTCTTCTGAACTTACAATGAATCAGATTGAAGGCGATAAGAAGTCTGAAACTTCTGATTTTGATTTTTCTGGTAAAAATGATGAAGGTAAAAAACAGTTTGCCTTAGATAAAGACGGAAAAATTAAAGTAGAAGATCAGCGCACAAAGCCTGAACTGGAACGCGAAATTGCAGATGCAAAAAAATCAGCAATCAAAACTTCTGAAATCAAATTAACCGGTGAAAATACAGCCGTAATGAGCGTAGAACTCAATCCAAATGCAGAGGCTGATGTGCTTTCTTTAAATACACAGACAGCTGCAAGCAATGGTTCAAACTTCCAGGCAATGCTGAGTAATCAGCTTCATAATGTTGCTCCGGAATTCGTAAAGGCTGGAAATCTTATACTCAAAGACAACAATCAGGGAACAATTAATCTTGTTTTACATCCAGATGATTTAGGAAATGTAAAGATTCATTTGTCACTTGATGGAAAAACTTTGAGCGGACATATAACTGTTGCAACAAAAGAAGCCCTGCAGGTTTTCAAAGATAATGCAGAAACTCTGCGCGAAGCCTTCATTAAAAACGGCTTTGATACAGCAAGCTTTGATGTTGCAATGAATAACGGCGGCTCATTCAATCAGAATATGGGTTTTGCCGGACAGGATGATGGTACAAGTTTGTTTGCAAAACGTGCTTACGGAAACTCGGCTGGGGGGCTTAGTGCCGAGCTTGATGATATTTTCGAAAATGCTGAAGATATCTCAAATTATTCTGTAAACATCGTTGCGTAAACTGACGATAGTAATTACGGTGGTTGAGCCTGTCGAAACCACCTTTAGAAATCATGCGGTAGTTTCGACAAGCTCAACCACCGCAAATAAAAAAGTGTCGTAAGGAGAAATGATGGAACTACTTAGCACACAAAACAGTATTAACACTCAGATGAGTGCAAGCGAAAAGTTTGCCGTAGAAAATGCGGTAAACAATTTTAATAAATCGCTTGTTTCAGAAGGAAGGCAAACTTCCCATGAATTAGGAAAGGATGATTTTCTGAAGCTGCTTATTACCCAGCTGCAGAACCAGGATCCGACTAGCCCTATGGAAAATACAGAGTTTATTTCCCAGATGGCTCAGTTCTCTTCTCTGGAACAGATGACAAATATGAGTTCATCCTTTTCAAAGATGGCAGCTTTTATCAACAGTTCAGAAGCAGCTGCCACACTTGGTAAAACAGTAGAACTGGATATTGGTGATACCAACGTTCAGGGAATCGTGGAAGGGGCAACTCGTGGGGAAAATCCACAGGTTCTTGTGAACGGAATGTATTACAGCATGGATAAAATAAGAGCGATTTACGCTGACTAATGGGTAGGAAGGAAGGATTTAGCATATGATGAGATCACTTTATTCTGGAGTTTCAGGACTTCAGAATCACCAGACAAGAATGGACGTAATTGGTAACAACATTTCAAACGTAAACACTAACGGTTTTAAACGCGGACGTGTTAACTTCCAGGACATGATCAGTCAGCAGATGTCGGGGGCAGCAAAACCTACTGACGAGCTTGGTGGTGTAAACCCTAAAGAAGTTGGACTTGGTATGACCATTGCCTCAATCGACAATGTGTTCACACAGGGAAACCTTCAGTCAACAGGCGTTTCAACTGACCTTGCAATTCAGGGAAACGGTTTCTTCCTTTTGAAGAGTGGCGAAGAATCCTTCTACACACGTAATGGTGCCTTCGGACTCGATCGCGACGGTACTCTTGTAAACCCGGCTAACGGTATGCGTGTACAGGGCTGGATGGCAGAAGAAGTAAACGGCCAGATGCTGGTAAGCACAGCTGCTTCACCAGAAGATTTGATTATTCCTGTAGGTTCAAAAGATCCTGCAAAGGAAACTACAAATGTAAACTTTGCCTGCAACTTGAACAAGAACACACCAGAAATTATGGAAGGTGCAAGTGCAGACGATATCTATAAAGGAACCTGGGGAACTGAGCAGAAGATTTATGACAGCTTTGGTAACGAGCACATGCTCTCAGTTTCATTCCGCCGCGTTCCTGGAAATCCTAACCAGTGGGAAGCAACAGTTCAGATTGACCCGGATAACGCAGACTACACACAGACTCGCGTAGGTCTTGGTACAACTGACGGAATGGGAAATACTTTCCTCGTAAACTTCGATAACTACGGAGCCCTCGCTTCAATCAGCGATTCAGCAGGAAATCTTTCTAACACAGAAGGTCAGATTGTAATTCAGACATCTTTTGCAGTCGCAGAATCTAACCCTGATGCAGAAGGAAATCCTTACCGCCAGACTTTGAATATCAACCTTGGTACAATCGGAAGCTTTAAAGATACTATTACACAGTCTGCTTCTAAGTCTACAACAAAGGCTTTCTACCAGGACGGATACACAATGGGTTATCTTGATAACTTTAAGATTGACTCTAGCGGAATTATTACCGGTGTATATTCAAATGGTACAAACCGAACAATCGGTCAGATTGCACTTGCAAGCTTTGCCAACGACCGCGGTCTTGAAAAAGCAGGCGACAATACTTACGTAGAATCTAACAACTCTGGTATGGCTCGCATTGGCGAATCAGGAGTTGCAGGTAAAGGTACTTTGATGGCTGGTGCTTTGGAAATGTCAAACGTTGATCTTTCTGAACAGATGACAGACATGATTGTAACCCAGCGCGGTTTCCAGTCTAACGCAAAGACAATTCAGACAGCAGATACCTTGCTTGAAACAGTATTGAGCCTTAAAAGGTAATAGGTTTTAGGTACTAGGTACTAGGACTTAAATTTAATGATAAAATAATTAAGCCCCGTGGACAATCCATCAGTCCGCGGGGCTTTTTTATTACCTCGTCATCCTGAACTTGTTTCAGGATCTATTTAAAAGACCCCGAAACAAGTTCGGGGTGACATTGTTAGGTTTCTTTATGATAAGGTTTAATAATCTCCACAAGCTTCTGCTTCTTAAAAAGCACCGCATAGTTATAGGCACTCATTCCCATCATATCTTTTACATCCGGGTCGGCACCATTTTCAGCAAGCAGCTTTACCAGAGATTCCCGGTTTGCACCAACTGCAAGAATAAGATTATTCTGACCTTCTTTATTGATAGTATTAAGATCAGCACCTTTAGAAATCAGATACTTAGTAATTTTTTCATTACCACGCCATACAGCATCCATAACGGCAGTATAGCCTCGGTCTTCAGAAATTGCATTAATATCAGCACCAAGCTCGTAAATCATCTGCACAAAATCAAAATTATCATTACGGCAGGCAATGTTCAGCATAGGAGTTCCAAGATCATCACGTGCATTTATACTCATGCCGGCAGCAAGGAATTCATGTACAACATCCGGTTTATTTTTTGCGATGTAAGTTCCGAAACAGTCAGAAGTGTAGGGGATTCCACGATCCAAAAGCTTCTGCTTTGCAAGGCGCATGCTTGCTTCATCACTAATCTTATTGTATTTCTTTTTAAGAACTTCCAGAAGATTATCTGGATTTGCACAACTAAAAGCTATGTCCTTTCCAAATACTGGATCTTCATAAAGAAGTTTAATATTTGTAATAACATTAACTTTTTCGGCAGCAAGACAGCCAAATACAGAAGAAAGACCAGCACCTAGAGCAGCCTGAATATTAGCTTCATCATTAGCATAAATAATACATGCACAAAGCTCGCGGAAATTCTTTTTATTTGCAGAAAGACTTTTAAGCTCAAGAGGAGCACAGATAGTCTTATCTTTTTTATTATTTTCAATAATGAATCTTTGAGACGATTCAATAACATCTTTATTATCAGATAAAATTAGCCATTTCATAGTTATTACATTATAAGGTAGAAAAACGCATTATACAAGAAAAAAAAAGGCTTCTAACCGAAGTTAGAAGCCTTTGCCACAAGTTAGAATCGAACTAACGACATACGGATTTTCAGTCCGGCGCTCTACCAACTGAGCTATTGCCGCGTT
>CAKUWD010000092.1 GCA_934699065.1 uncultured Treponema sp. | reverse complement strand
GAGCAAACCTTTGCAAACTCTGAAAAGGTTCAATCTATTCAAATAATATCAAAACTTAAACAGTCAGTTTCATCAGAGTTTGACAAAATAATTTCTGAAATATCGAAAAAATAGTCATTTATTTAAATTAGAAATATTCTAAAATGACAGCCCGATCACTAATGGCCTTACACATTCCCGTACTGTGCTTCAATATCCCGAATCTGATCACGAAGTGCCGCAGCTTGCTCATACTCCATGCGGTCGGCACAGGCAGACATTTCTTCGGTAAGCGCTTTAATAAGCTTTTTGCGTTCCTTAGGATTAAAGAGATTTGCCTCTTTCTTTAGAACTTCAAGTTCCATTGCGGCACCAGCTTCGGCATCCTGTTTTTCGTGAACAAGAATATCTTCAACCGCCTTTGAAATTGTTTTCGGAGTAATTCCGTGTTCCTCATTGTAGGCCTGCTGAACCTCACGGCGGTGCTTTGTTTCTTTAATAGCAGCTTCCATTGCAGGGCTCATGTGGTCGGCATACATAACAACTTTACCTTCTGCATTGCGGGCAGCACGACCAATAATCTGAATCAAGGAAGTTTCTGAACGCAAAAAGCCGATTTTATCTGCATCAAGAATTGCAATAAAGCTTACTTCCGGAAGGTCAATTCCTTCTCGAAGCAGATTGATTCCAATAAGAACATCAATTTCGCCTGTACGAAGCGATTTCAAAATCTCAACACGCTCAAAGGTATCTATTTCTGAGTGAATGTATTTTACTTTTAGTTTGAGTTCGGTCAGATAGTCGGTAAGGTCTTCGGCCATCTTCTTGGTCAGCGTCAAAATCAGGCTGCGTTCGTGGCGGTCAATTCGCTCGCGAACTTCCTTGTAAATATCTTCCATCTGACCTTCACTAGGCCTGATCTCTACTTCCGGATCAAGAAGGCCTGTAGGACGAATCAGCTGTTCAACAACCTGAGTACTCTGCTTTATTTCTTCCGGCCGCGGAGTTGCTGTAACATAAATTATCTGATTCATTTTGGCATCAAACTCTGCTTTTTTCAAAGGTCTGTTATCGAAAGCAGATGGAAGACGGAATCCAAAATCAATAAGATTCTGCTTTCGGCTGCGATCCCCTTCATACATTGCGCCAATCTGAGGAACAGAAACATGAGCCTCATCTATCATGCATAAAAAATCATCCGGAAAATAATGAAGCAGAGTTGCAGGAGGTTCTCCGCGAGCACGTCCAGAAATAGGTCCTGAATAATTTTCAATTCCAGGACAGGTTCCCATTTCACGAAGCATTTCAATATCATAAGTAGTACGGGTTTTCAGACGTTCTGCCTCCAGCATTTTCCCCATACTGCGAAGCTCTTCTACCCTCTCTTCCATCTCTTTTTCAATACGACCAGTTGCATCTATCAATTTATCTTGAGGAACAACAAAGTGCTTAGCCGGATAAAACACAGTTTCATCAAGTTCACCAGTTACATCGCGGTTCATTACATTAAAGCGCTGGATTCTCACAACATCTTCCCAGTCAAGAAGAATACGATAAGCCTCATCTGTTTCCATATAAGGTGGAAAGACTTCAATTACATCTCCCTTAATACGAAAGTTTCCACGTTCAAGCACATTATCATTTCTGCTATACTGCATAGAAATCAACTTGTTTGCAAACTTTTTTGGATCAAAGGTTTGCCCCACTTCAACGTGTTCTCGCATTCCCTTGTACACATCCGGCATACCAAGACCGTAAATACAAGAAACAGTTGCAACAACAATAACGTCACGTCTTTCCATAAGGCTGTAAGTGGCAGCAAGACGCATCTGGTCGATTTCACGGTTTATGTCACAATCCTTTTCGATATAAAGATCACGCGCCGCAACGTAGGCTTCAGGCTGATAGTAATCGTAATATGAGACAAAATATTCAACAGCATTATTCGGAAAGAAAGATTTGAACTCGCGATAAAGCTGGGCCGAAAGAGTTTTGTTATGGCTGATAATCAAAGTAGGACGCTGAACCTTCTCTATGATTTTTGCCATAGTAAAGGTTTTACCAGAACCAGTAACCCCCTTGAGTGTCTGAAACTTATCACCGCGCAAAAAACCTTCACTAAGTTTTTCTATCGCCTGCCCCTGATCTCCACTCGGCTCAAAAGGTGAAACCACCTCAAATTTTCTCATAAACTACCCCTATTCCCCCGAAACAACCACTGGTCACCCCGAACTTGTTTCGGGGTCTCAACAAGATCCTGAACCCTGAACTTGTTTCAAGAGCAGAATGACAAAATACTAACTCTCAACCAGTTTAATTTTCAAGGTAACATTCTTGCGGTTACGGCGCACAACCACCGTTACAACATCCCCAGCCTTCTTGCTTTCAAGCGCAGAATAATAATCAGCCAGAGAAGTTACCGCAATATTATCAATCTGAGTAATTACATCTCCACCAATATAGATGATATCACGGCGGGAACCATAGTAAGCAGCCTCCGTTCCACCGCGCAAACCTGCAGACTCAGCATTTCCACCTTTTGCAACTTCAGAAATCAAAACCCCGTTAGCAATATCAAGGCCGGCATACTGAGCAATTCTGCGGCTCAACTGGATTACAGTCGCATCAATTGTTCCGCGGTGAACCTTTCCGTATTTAATTAAATCAGCAACAACACGAACAGCTGTTGTTGAAGGAACCGCAAAACCAACACCCGCAGAGCTTCCCGAACTAGACTGAATCATCGTGTTTATACCAATCATTTTACCATTTGTATCAAGCAGAGGCCCACCAGAGTTTCCAGGATTTATGGCTGCATCTGTTTGAACCATATCACGAATAATTCTGTTATTCGAATTCTGAATAGGACGGCCGAGACCAGAAACAATTCCAGTAGTCATAGTACGTTCCAGACCAAACGGGTTACCAATTGCTATAACACGCTGTCCAACCTTAAGAGAGCTGGAATCGCCAAAAGCAATCGTTTTCAATTCCATACCAGCCGGCGGCGTAAACTTAATTACAGCAAGATCACTGTCCAGATCAGTTCCAACTACCTCCGCCTCATACTGTGTTCCATCGAAGAGCGAAACGTATATCTTTGTTGCATCAGCAATAACATGTACATTTGTAAGAATGTAACCACGCTTATCAATAATCGAACCGCTTCCACTTCCACCATCCTGAACATAAGGCTGCAGAAACCAGTCATAAGCTGTAACCTGAGTATTGATATTCACAACAGCTTCGTTACAAAGAGAATAAACATTAATATTCTGAGCCTCTTCCTGAGTATAACCGGAATTAGCCGTACCACCTGCAACCGAAATTAAAGAAGCCGGATTCTGTTCAAGAAAACCAACCGACTCCTCCAGAGAAGAAGCAGCCTCTGTACTTTCCGATGACGTTACTTCTGTAATTTCCGGGTTTCCACTTGTATTTGACGATTGTTTATTTTTAGATATATTTACACAAATTGCCGCAGTTAAAAGCACTGCTGCGACGACACAAATCAAAGTTGTTTTAATTAACTGAGCATGAGAATAAAGTTTCATATATATAATTTAATAAAATAAGAATAATATTACAAGAATTTTCTGATTCCATACAGCAAGACTGGCTTTGTAAAAAGCCTGCTTAAATCAATATTTTTCCAGTTCAGCAGCCGCATAATATTCATCCCACTCCGGTAAATCATTTTCTTCATTTATATTTTCATCTTTTTCAATTTCAAAAGTATCTTCATTCACATCACTGTCTTTTTCTTTTCCATTTTTCAGCATCTTATTTTCAAGAAAACTGAAATATGATTCCCGGCTCACAATCACATGATCCAGCAACTCAATCCCCATAATCATAGAAACCTTTTCCAGAATTCCCGTTACAGCCACATCCTCCTCCGAAGGCTGGCAATTCCCCGACGGATGATTGTGGCTCACAATTATAGCCGCCGCATTATCCCGCATCGCAAGCGTAAAAACTTCCCGAGGGTGAATCAAAGTCCTGTTCAAAGTTCCCACCGTAACCACATGAATCTGAATAATTTCATGCCCGCCATTCAACGTTACCAGCAGAAAATGTTCCTTTTCACTCACCGCGTAGTTTTTTACAAATGGTACAATATCAGAAGGAGATTTAATAGGCGCGCGCAGATGACTATTCCGCCGTCTCCCCAGCTCCAGAGCCGCGGCCACAGCAAGAGCTTTGCTCTGTCCCACACCCTTTACCCGCAAAAGATTTTTGACAGAATCTTCAAAATCACAATCATCCAGAACTTCAACAATTTTCTCTGCCATACGTTCAACCGGCAGCTCTTTTGTTCCCGACCCAAGAATCAACATCACCAGTTCTTCATCAAAAAGAAATGAAAAACCATGTTCCAGAACTTTCTCCCTCACATCAGGCTTATTTTTTTCCATAAATCCTCCACCTATAATATTGCCTTCATTTACGAAAACAGGAAAAGATTTTGAAAAAAATTCTGTATTTCAGATTTTTTTTTGATTTCCGAAAATTAAATTATGAATAAATCAATTAAGACATTTTTTGCTGCAATAATTTTTGCTGTTACACTTATTTTCCTTAATTCCTGCGTTTCAAAGCCAAAAGAAGCAGAAGTCCTTCAGCTCTCCCGCCGAATTTTAGACCAGGGCCAGCTCACTGCCTCTCAACTCGCTGATTTTTTTATGAGCCGGAATCCTGATGCAGACCGCGACCATATTCTACAGTTTGCCCAATATTATATTGATGAAGCCGCTGCCGAAGGAATTAATTGGGATGCAGCTTTTGCTCAGATGTGTCTTGAGACAGGCTTCTTAAAATTTGGTGGACTCGTTCAACCTGAATTCCATAACTACTGCGGGCTTGGTGCAATGGATGCCGACCACCCGGGAGAACAATTTGAAACAGAAGAACTGGGCGTGCGCGCTCACATTCAGCATCTGCAGGCTTATGCCACAAAAGAAGAAACCCAGCTGAACAAGGAACTTATAGATCCTCGCTACAACTGGGTTCACAAAACAAAATATATAGAAACTATTTTTGAACTTACAGGAACCTGGGCCACCGACCCGCACTATGGCGAAAAAATCGACGGTCTGCTCACTGCAATGGGAACTCTCAATTATTAACCGATTGTTGTTCCAAAATATTCCTTATCTTCAAGAATTGCCTGAATATTTGAAATATTTTTTCCACCGGCACAAATTACCTTCATGCCAAGTTCGCTGGCTTTCTTTGAGGCAATAGGGTCAAATGGACAGTTTTTTCCAGGAGTCCATTCATCACCAACCATCTTGCGGAAGTCCGCCCAGGAAATAGTATCGAGAGGTTTTGCATCCGGATTTTTTCTAGGGTCATCAGTATAAACCTTTTCAATATTAGAAAGATTTACAATTGTCTTAGCATCAAATTTTTCACCAAGATAAACAGCATCTGTATCTGTAGAAAAACCAGGTTTCCAACCTGAAGCAACAAGCACCTGACCGTCAAACTTCAAGTCTTCTACAGTAGGATTATAAACTACATCATTTTTGCAGTAAGAACCAAAGCAAGCCTTAAGAAGCTGAGCATTAATTCTTGTTGCCATAATTCCAATCCAGTCTGCAGCGTTTGCATCAAAACTGTCACCTGTCTTTTCACAAACTTCCTTAAAACCATTCTGATATACACGTGCAGGAGCTCCACCGCCGGCTACAAGAATCAAACGATTCTGCTTGTCGCTATCCAGCCACTTTTTACACATTGTAACAAACTCACTCAAAAAAGCACTGTCCGGCTTATCTGGTGCAATAATTGAACCACCTACACTCAAAATCTTTGTCATATCAATACACTCCTTTCACCACCGGCACAGACCAGTAGCTGCTATATTTTGCTGTATCTTTATTTGCTTCTTCCCAGATAGATTGTAAAGCAAAACTTCTTGGCTGCTGTACAATCTTACTGTCTGCACTAAACGGCTTAAGCTGGCTCCAGCCCCGCGAGAACATTATATGATGTGAATCCATATTTCCAAAATAAAAATTCTTAGCATCAACAACATCACTATCTGTCCACTGCTTATATTCAAGCCCGGCACCCAAAGCAGGATCACAAGGAATCCAGCCTACCTTATCAATATAGAATTCGCACCACCAGTGAGTCTGTGTCTGCAAATCCTGATTTACAAGAATACCACTGTCTGTATAAGCCGGTATTTCTGCAGCCCTCAAAAGTGCTGTACAAATTACCGCAAAATCGTATGCATCTCCATTGCCTTTTTTAATCAAATCAAGTGGATCAGAATCTCCCTTTCGCACTTTAGAAAGAACAGAGAAATTCTCACACATATAATCATAAATAAACTTTGCTTTACTCCATGGATTTTTTTCCCTACCAATAATTTTCTCACAAAGTTCTTTTACAGATTTATCATCGCAAGGAATAAGAGTGTCAGCTTTAAGCGCGCCACTCAAAAGATTTTTTTCCGTATTCTTATAGTTTCCTATTTTAGTTACATTTACGTTTGCACGAACTTCAAAAACCGGCAGAACAAAATTCTGTTTGAAAACACTTTTCGGAGTATTATTACGGCTTCTGGTAATTTGATGAATTAAATTATTCTGATAATTTACAAGAATCGGTTCAGGCACAACATCAGTAATCTCAACCTGCGGCTGAGCAGGACTTGAAAAAGGAACCGGACACCTTAATGTAATAGTAGAAATATCATTAGTTACAACATCAGCAATATCAGCAGTATATTCCACAAGGTAAATCTTTTTATTCAGATATTCTTTACGACCAGCTTCTGTATTTACAACAAATTCCTTTGGATCAGATTTTTCTCGACCTGTATCTACAATCACAAGACCACTGCTTGCACCATCAGGAACACGAACAGAAATTTCTGTATTAGACCATGAAACATAATCAAAATCATCTTCGCTTGCAGGAATCATATTTTCAGTAAGCAAAGCAACGTTTTTATAATCTGCCTCACTGATTTTATTATTACAATCCATAGTAAAGAGTACTTTAGACTGATTTTTTGAATCTCCAAAATTGTTACCGGAAATAACAAGAAGTTCTCCAACGCTCAACTTATCAGAAGAAAGCATGGTAATAACAGGTTTTGTAACCTGCTGAACAGCCGGCACAGGAACAGGAATTTCTACTTCATTCGCAAAAAGAGCCGGCTTAGAACGCATTTCCTTCGTTCCAACAACTAACAGTCCATCCTGCACATTAGCCGGTAATACAATCTTAATGCAATTATTTGACCAGGAAATATATGAACTTGCCGTAAGCTTAGAACCTGCAATTTCAACATAGCTCATATCTCGTACAGAGCCAAAGTTTTCACCATTAATTACAACCAGGTCTCCAGGTGAACCTACAGGCGGTACAACAGAAGTAATTTCAGGAACAAGCTTTGTCCTGAAACCAATGAGATAAATTGCACCGAGAATTAAACTAATAATAAAGACAACAGAAAGCACCCTTACAACCGGATACTTTCTCAACGAATAACTGAATTTTCCAGAAGAATCCACTAATATCTGCCTGATACAAAATCCATAGGAAGGTTGATTTCTGTAGTAACAGGAGTCTCGCCCATTCCAGGAACTGTAATCTTTATAGAAATTGCGTCATCCTGAAAATCAGGTTTTAATACATCAACATCTCTTACATTCTTAGTAAAAGAAGCAGCATTTTTTCTTTGATTCTCAGATGACAAAACTACATCTTGTATATTACCAGATATTACCACACTTCTTCCACTATCAAAAGAAACATTATTTACAGAAGCTGCTTTGATATTTTTTGATGAAACACTGGTAATAGGATTAGATGCTGAAGAAGCAACAGAATGAATAAGTGCTGAATTAATAACATCAGAAGCAACCGCAGGAGTATTTGCAGTTTCAATTTTTGCACCATTAGACCTAAAACCAACAGGTAAAACAAGAGCAAGAACTGCTGCTGCTGCCACACCCGAAGCAACATAACTTATTACTTTAAAAGGAGATTTTTGAGAAGTTTTTCCAATATTACGGCTATAGGCCATCTTAATCTGAAGACGCTGAAAGCTTTCATCCATAAAATGAGAATCAAGATTCAAAGAATCTGAATCAGTTTTAAACATGGAATGAAGAGCCTTTAGCTGCTCAAGCTCCTTACGACATTTCTCACAATGAGAAATATGAAGCTCATACTCAGCCTTATAGTTTTCAGGCAACTCTCCATCGAGGTAAACAGAATGAATATCTTTACTCGGGCAAAAAGACATTATCTTCTCCTATAATTTTTACCAGCTGTTCCCTGGCTCTGAAAATTCTTACCTTCACATTACCTTCAGTAATGCCCAAAATCCTTCCGATTTCCTTATAGTTCAGGTCTGCATATTCCCTGAGCATAAGAACATCCTGTAGATTTGACGGCAATTTTTTCAGAGCTTCCCTTGCCTTGCTTATGGACTCAGCCTTAAGCAGGTCAATTTCCCCTGTATCCGCTTTTCTATGATCCTCATAAAGGACCTTTTCGTAAGCTTTACGCTCACGGTCTTTACGTTTTATATAATTAATAGATGCGTTCTTAACTACCCGAATAAGCCAATATTTGGCATCATTAATTGAAGGAAAAGTCAGATTCTTTTCATTCGCTTTAATCAGAGAATCGTGCGCTAAATCCTCCGCAGCCTCTTCATCATTTACAATCCTGTAAGAAACCTTAAAGAGCATCTGCATTGTCGCATCATAAATTTTCTTAAAATCAACCGGATTACCTGCACATAAAGAAACATTTTCTTCCTGCTGATTTCCTACTATACTATCAAACACTTTGATATCCCAAAAGTTACAAATTTTTTGCAGGAATTAGCTGCGTTTCCATGTCGGACCATTCGGTGTATCAATAATAATAACACCTCGGGCAGTTAATTGGTTACGGATTTCATCTGCTTTTGCAAAATCTTTTGCTTTTTTTGCAGCAGTTCTTTCAGCAACAAGAGCATCAATTTCAGCAGCTTCAGGATCTCCTGCATGATCATTTGCAGAAGCATTACCCGCAGCACCCGAAAGCTTAGCCTGTTCATCAAGAACATCAAATGCATTTTTGATTACATCAAGACTCAGAACACTATCCATCTTAAGAAGAGTAGCAAGCTCAACCGAAGCCTTTACGCCACCCTTACCAGCTGCAGCCTTCTGCATAGCAGCCATAGCCACAGGAGTAGCGAGGTCATTTTCAAGCCCCTCACGGAATTTATTCATACTTTCTTCATCAAGGGCAAGTCCAGAAAGCAGACTTGTAAAGTTTTCGCGGGTAAGGCCAAGTTTTTCCTCTTTATTAGCCTTAGAAATCAGTTTTGCAACACGGGCATTAAGTGCTGCACGGCCATTCTTAGCAGACTCAAGCGCTTCAAGACTAAAAACAAGCTGCTTACGATAATGACCACTCATAAGGAAAAAGCGGTAATCAAGCGGAGCAAAGCCTTTGTCTTTCAAAGAGTATCCTCTCTCCGGAGGAAGTGAAGTCTGTAAAGTAATAAAGTTACCGCTAGACTTACTCATCTTTCCACCCTCAAGAATAAGGAACTCATTGTGCAGCCAGTAGTTTACCCAAGGTCCCTTAGCTCGCTCAGCCTCGTCAAAGCTTCCCTCGCTCTGAGCAATTTCATTTGTATGATGAACCGGCACGTGGTCAATTCCGCCGGTGTGAATATCAAAATGCTTACCAAGATACTTCATACTCATAGCAGAGCACTCAATATGCCAGCCAGGATATCCGCGTCCCCAAGGGCTGTCCCAGGTCATAGCCTGATCTTCAAACTTAGACTTAGTAAACCAGAGAACAAAGTCACCAGGGTTACGCTTGTTTTCATCAATAACAACAACCTTACGCTTACCGGCTCCTGCCTTAAGCTCATCAAGGTTGAGGTTTGCAAGCTTACCATAATCAGGGTAAGTAGAAATATCATAATAAAGATTTCCGCCAGCCATATAAGTGTGCCCGTTAGCTTCAATCTTTTTAATCAGCTCAATCATGTCGTCAATATGTTCTGTGGCACGGCAAATCACATCAGGGTGGCGGATATTCATCGCATCAATATCTTTCATAAAAGCGTCGGTATAAAAGTTGGCAACTTCAAGAACACTCTGGTGGCGCTCAGCCGCAGATTTCTTCATTTTATCTTCACCGTTGTCGCCATCATCAGAAAGGTGTCCAACGTCAGTAATATTCATTACATGCTTGATTTTATAACCGAGCAGAGAAAGTGTCTTATCAAGAACATCAAGAAAAACATAAGCACGCAGATTACCAATATGCGCATAGTTGTAAACAGTAGGACCGCAGCCGTAAAAACCAACCTGTCCTTCAACAATCGGCTTAAACTCTTCCATTTTTCGTCCCATAGTATTGTATAATCTCAGTGCCATATTTATCTCCTGTTTAAGCTATTAGCCTTTAGCAGTTAGCCATTAGCTAGAAGGGGGAAGTCTCCCCCTGTCTTCAGCCCGCTGCGCGGTCTTTCGCCACCCTCTCTCCTAGGGGCTGCACCCCTAAAACCCGCTCAACAATTCAATAATTATACTATTTTCCGAAACCTTAAACAACACACTCTATTTTCTATCCCATACCCGCTAGGGGCTAACAGCTAACAGCTAACAGCTAACAAC
>CAKUWD010000091.1 GCA_934699065.1 uncultured Treponema sp. | reverse complement strand
GATAAAAAGGCTGAGGCAGAAACCAGGGCTTATGTAAGTCATGTTAAGGATCTTTACTATCAGACACATTTTACCGTAGATTCGGAAGAGGCTGCTGATTCTGATAATGGCAAACCTGATGCAAACGATATTGATGCTTGCCTTTCTTATTATGATCAGAAGATTAAAGACAATTCTGATGATTATGAAAGCCTTTCGAATTATGGAACTTACCTTGCAATGAAAGGAGGTCGTTCTTCAATTATGAAGGCAACAGCTCTTGTAAAGGAATCTTATAATTATCTTGATAAAGCCTGCGAGCTTGCCTTTGAAAAAGAAGGGGAGGTTGAAGTTCTTTTGAACAGAGCCAGCGTAAGCGCGTCTGTTCCGGAACAGGTTTTCGGAAAAGCCGAAAGCGGAGCAGAAGACTTTATGAGAATCGTTCTTCTTTCTGAAGATAAAATCTTGAAGGCTTACTCTTATGTTATGGCCTATGAATGTTATAAAAAACGAGGCAATGAGAGTAAAGCATTTTTAGCATTGCAAGAGGCAAAAAACATGATAGAATAGTGTATATATGAAAGTAACTATTTTAGAAAAGAAAGCTGGAGAGGAAGATGAGCTTATTATAAAGTGCGACAGCCTGGACGAAAGCCTGACAAAACTTATAAATCAGTTTAAGGGTGGTAAAGGGAAGATGAATTTCTACAAGGATGGAAGAATTGTCTTTGTAGATCCTGAAGATGTACTTTATTTTGAGTCGGTAGATGATACAGTTTTTGCTTATACGAAGGATTCTGTGTATGAAACAAAGTCAAAATTGTATCAGCTGGAAAATGAATTACCTGCCAGTATCTTTTTCCGCGCAAGTAAGGGTGTAATCGTAAATCTTGATAAAATCGATAGCCTTATGCCTGTTTTCGGCGGTAGATTTGAAGCTGTGCTTCAGAACGGGTATAAGGTCGTTGTTTCCCGTAATTATCTGAATACATTAAAGGAGCTGCTTGGTTTATGAAATCTGAAGATAAAAAAGAATTGCTTTCTGTAATGCTGAATGTATGTACTCGTGTTATAACATTAATTTTTCTTGTAACAACCCTTTTTGAGAAGTTTGTGCAGCATAAAGATACTCACTGGGCTATTAATGATATATGGGGAGTTTTGTTTATAGGATTTATTTCTGGACTTGGAGCTGCAATTTTTTCTGCTTTGAAGGAGAAATCAAAAATCAGTGTTATTATTAGTCACATTGTTTATTTTTTGATAATAAATGCCGTTCTTCTTTTTACAAGTTTGAATCTTGGATGGTTTGTAAAAGAATTTTCTTCTCTTATGACAATGGAAATTATGTTTGTGCTTATTTATTTTGCAGTGTCTGTACTTGTGTATATGCTGGATTATAATGAAGCAAAAAAAATAAATCAGAAAATTCAGGACAGAAAAAATAATCATGCTAAACTGGAAGCTCAATCAGATAAATAAGAGCTTACTCAGTCTGCTATAGAAAACCAATCTTCTTTTCAAAGCCTGTAAAAATCACTATACTACTCTAATTATGGCAACGACAAATTTAGACAAAATGCGCAACATCGGAATTATGGCGCATATTGATGCTGGAAAAACCACAACTACAGAAAGAATCCTCTATTATACAGGTAAAATTCATAAGATTGGTGAAATTGACGACGGCCAGGCTACTATGGACTGGATGGCTCAGGAGCAGGAGCGCGGAATTACAATCTGTTCTGCTGCCACAACAACTTACTGGAAAGACCATCAGATAAATATTATTGATACTCCGGGCCACGTAGACTTTACTGCCGAGGTTGAGCGTTCTTTGCGCGTACTCGACGGCGCGGTTGCAGTAATCTGTGCGGTAGACGGTGTTCAGCCACAGACAGAAACAGTATGGAAGCAGGCAGATGAATTTGCTGTTCCACGTCTCTGCTTTATGAACAAGATGGATCGTATTGGTGCAGACTTCTTTGGTTCAATGGCAGATGTTGCTGAAAAGTTTGGAGTTGAAACACTGGCTTTGCAGATTCCAATCGGTGAAGGCCAGGAATTCGAAGGTGTAATTGACCTTCTTAATATGAAAGAAATCCGCTGGCACGAAGAAGACGAAGGCGAAACCTTTGATGTAACTGAAGTTGATGCCAGCCGTCTTGATCAGGCTAAAGAATGGCGAGAGAAACTCGTAGAAACTGTTGCCGGCAGCGACGACGCTTTGATGGAAATCTATCTTGAAGGCGGCGAAATCACTGTAGATCAGCTTAAAAAAGCAATTCGTGCCGGAACAATCAGTCGTGCCTTTGTTCCATTTGTAATGGGATCTGCCCGCCACAATCAGGGTGTTCAGCCCCTTATCGACGCAGTAATTGATTATCTTCCATCTCCTCTTGATATTCCACCTGCAAAGGGAATCCGCATTAAGAAAGATACAGAAGAAGAGGTTGATGTTCCAACTGATGTTTCAAAAATGCCGCTCGGTCTTGTATTTAAGATTCAGTATGACCGCGAAATGGGACCTCTCTGCTATGTTCGTATGTATAGCGGAAAAATCCAGGCCGGAACTCAGATTTTTAATATCAATAAGAAAAAACGCGAGCGTGTAAACCGCATTCTGCGTATGCACGCAAATAAGAGCGAACCTTGCGACAGTGTAAGTGCCGGTGATATCGCTGTATTTATCGGTCTTAAGCTTGCTCAGACAGGTGACTCAATCGGTACTGAAGCCTTCCCAATTTTGCTTGAACAGCCTAAGTTCCCTCAGCCGGTAATTTCTGTTGCCCTCGAGCCGGAATCTATGAGCGAAAAGGACAAGATGAACGAAACTCTGGAAATCCTTAGCCGCGAAGACCCTACCTTTACAAGCCACGAAGATGCAGAAACTGGTCAGCTTATCATCAGCGGAATGGGTGAGCTCCATCTGGATGTTCTTGTTACCCGTATGCGTGACGACTTTGGTGTAAAGTGTAATGTAGGTGCTCCTCAGGTTACTTACCGCGAGTCTGTAAGCGGCAGTGCCGAGGCTAGTGAAGACTTTAGCCGCGTACTTGCCGGAAAAGAAAACACTGCCGGTCTCACAATCACAGTTGAACAGCGCGAGCAGGGCAGTGGTAACTCCTTTGAAATTACCTGCCGCCACGCCGAAGTGCCGGATGAAATTATTGAATCAATTAAGAGCGGTTTTATGTCTGCCCTTAATTCAGGAATCAAATACGGTTATCCTTGTACAGATGTTGGTGTAAAGGTAACTGCAATCAAGTATGATGAGCTTACTTCAAGCACTTTTGCCTTCGAAGCTTGTGCCGCACAGGTATTCGACAAGGCCTGTACCGCAGCTAACCCTGTAATCCTTGAACCTGTTATGAACGTTGATATTTCTTGTCCAAAAGAGTTCGTAGGACCGGCTTCCAGCCAGCTTAGCCAGAGAGGTGGAAACATCATGGGCCAGGATTCAAAAACAACCGGCGAAGTTATTCACGCTCAGGCACCTATGGCAAATATGTTCGGATTCACAACAAATCTCCGTTCAGCAACCCAGGGCCGTGCAAGCTTCTCGATGGAATTCAGTCACTTCCAGCTTAAGGTTGGCGGATTAGGATAATATTTTTTTGCTTGACTTCTGAATGTTTGTATCTTATATTATAAGCAGTTGGGAGCGTTCCTGCCCTTAAAGTGGAAGATATAATTCTAGGTGCACTTCTACCTTTAAAATGAAGGATATAATTCTAGGCGCACTTCCGCCTTTAAAGTGAAGAATATAACGGGCGGCATAAATTGCCGCCTTATTTTTTGCCGGAAAAATATGTTTTATACGATTACAGATGAATATATTGATTATTTGAGCAAAGAAAATCCTCATGTTATGTCTAATAAGCAGGAAACAAGAACCTATCACAGAAAATACATAGGTCTTGTAACAGAATTAAACGGACATAAATACTTTGTTCCTATGTCATCTCCAAAAGATGTTGATTATCTTCCAAATGGTGAAATAAAGAAAGACAGCCTTATTAAGATTTATATGCGCAGTAAGAAAGTCCTTTATGGAACAATTAGATTTAATTATATGATTCCAGTTCCTGCATCTGAGCTTGAAGAAGTTACTGTTAATGATGAAGGCGATTTTAAGTATAAGATTCTTATGCAGAGTGAATATTTCTTTATCAATTCAAACCGAGATAAAATTGAAAAAACAGCCGTAAGACTTCATAAAATGCGTACGACTTATAATCCGGAACGGAATAAAAACAAGCTTATGGAAATAACACTGGATTTTGTAAGTTTGGAAAAAATGTGCGATGCATATAATAAAAAGTAGTACATAATGTTGATTTTTTTATTTTCTCTTGTCATTAAATGACTACCTGCAGACTCTATAATAACATTGCAAAAATAGTTTTTTAGGATTAAAATAAATTTATGTTATTGACAAAAGTTTTGCCACAGTTCAGACTCGACAACTCGACAACTCGACAACTCGACAACTCGACAACTCGACAACTCGACAACTCGACAACTCGACAACTATAGGCGAACTATGTTCTAGCAGAAAAATCAACAGAATTTATACAAAACAAAAGGACAGTTCTGTCGCATAAAGCGGCGGACTGTCCTTTTGTTTTTAACTAAAAAACGAGCCGTAAGGAGGAATAAAAATGGCTGGTACAAATGAAAAATTACAGATTAAGAAAATAGGTTTTGGCGAAGCAATAAAATCATACTTCTCAAACCTTTTCAATTTTAATGGGCGTGCAACAAGATGTGAGTTTTGGTGGTCATTTCTTTTCAACGCAATTATTTGTGGTGTATTCATGATAGCTTGGATGATATTATTAACAGTTTATCATGATAGTGCTGCTCCAAAAGCATTTATGTTACTTTTTGTTTTACCATTTGCTGCTTATATTTTTGCTTTTGCAATAAGTTTTCGAAGAATGCATGATATTGGAAAATCAGGGATTTTTGTTATTGTAAAATATGTAATCCTGATTATATCAGTTATATCACTTGTTTTTTCAGTTTTAACATTTAATCCTCCATCAGATATTCTTGCTGATGCAGCGAATCCTCTGTCTGATACATTTTCTATAGTGATGGGAGTGTCTCTTTTTATTTATGTTGTAATAGCAATCATTTTTATGATTTTCGCCCTCAAGCCATCTTCTCCTGCAAATAAATATGGCGAGCCAAAAATCGAACAGTAATAAATAAACAAAAAAATATTCAGTGCGAGCGTTTCAAAAAAAATCAGCACTGAATATTTATAAAATCAAAATAAATCTTGTGAGGAATAATTATGGCAACTTGTAAAACTTGTGGAGCTGAACTTGCAGAAAACGCAAAGTTCTGCCCGAAATGCGGATCAAAAATTGAACCAAAACATTTCTGCTCATCTTGTGGAGCTGAACTTCAGCCAAATGTAAAATTCTGCCCTAAGTGTGGCGCAAATCAGCTTGAAAAGTCACAGCCGGCTGCGAATCAGACTGTAGTACAAACAAAAGAGCCAATTCACCAAAAGCAAAAATCAGTTGAAACAGGAAGTGTCTCAACTAAAGAAAGAGTTCTTAGTTTATTACCGAACATATTTTTAATATTGGTTATTATTGTATATTTTACGAGCCCTTTTGTACTTAATCAATATGGTGAAAAATGGCATTGGTACTATTGGAATGGGCTTATTGATTTGAATCCTGTTTTTTTTCTTATAATTACATTGTCTGAGATTTGTGCTGTTATAACAGTTGTTCTTTCTGTTATTAGTTTTTGTAATAAAAAATCATTTGATAAGATAATAGCAATAATAAAAGATTTAGGTGTTTTATTTCTTGTAATTGCAATTTTTGTATTTTATGCTTCTTTTTGGAATGCAAGGGTAAGACTTGGGTTTTTAGGAATGATTTTTGGATGGCTTCTCAGCAATATCCGTATTCCAACTAGCAAGAAATAAATGTAGTTATGGATGTAAAATTATGAAAACTATACTTTCTAATGAAACTATTGATGATGTTATTAATGACGATACGGGGAAAATAGAAATCGGTGATACTGTAACTGTATCAAATGGTAATGATAGTAAAAATGGTAAAGATGTCAAGGTTTTAGGTAAAGGGGAAAGTTCAATAAATGAAAATTATCTTAACAATGGGATTGGTTTAAATGAATGGTAAGAACTTAATTTTGGCTCCTCGTAGCCTGCTGCAGATTAGAATTAAGGAATTCTAAAATACTATTTTTGAGAGGAAATCTGAAATGTCAAATGTAAAAACAATCTGTCCTGCTTGCAAAGCAGAAATCGAAGAAAATTCAAAATTCTGTCCTGAATGCGGAACAAATATTGAAGAGTTGAAAGAAACTGAGGAACCTAAAAAAGTCGAAGATGCTACTAAGGCAGAGAATGTAAAGAAAGAACAGCTTGAAAAGAAGTTCTGTATAAACTGTGGCGCTGAACTTGCAACTGATTCTGTATTCTGTCCAGAATGCGGCACAAATCAAAATACAGGAATCAGTTATGAATCTGATACAAAAGTGGATCAGCCGGAAGATAAACGGCAGACACAGCCGTCTAAGGCGAAAATTGTTCAAAACAATACAAATGAAACTTCAAATGCTTCTTTATCAGATGAAGATGAACTTTTGATGCGGGCATATATTACTGGAACAACAGACCCGTATTCAACAATTCATCATTATGAGCATTACAAAAAAGCCTTTACAAAGTTTTCTGCCACAGGATCAAAAATTTCGTGGAGCTGGGCAGGATTTCTGGTTAATGCTTATAATCTGATTGCCAGACGTAATTATCTTGCAGGTATAATTATTTTGATTGTTTCGGAAATTATTTCTTTATTTATGTTAATTATTGATAACGATGTAATTTCCATTATTATGTGTCTTAGCCTGCTGGTACTAGCTATAATTTGTGGAAGCTTTACAGATTATCTTCACTATAGAAGGTTTAAGGAAAAAACTGCATTAGCGAAAAGTATTCAGCCGGGCAACATATTGGCTCAAATTACTTATATGTCGGAAAATGGTGGATTTAAGAATGGCAGTTGGATAATTGCCTGTATAGTAAATACGAGTTTAACACTATTAATCGTATTTAATTTATAAAGCTTTTATTCTAATGGGAACATCAAAATGACAATTTGTAAGAAATGCGGAAGTGAAAATACTGATAATGCCAAATTTTGTCTTGAATGTGGAGCAAATCTTGTAGAGCAGAGAAAAGAATCTGAAATCACAAAATGTATAAAGTGTGGTGCAGAACTTCCTAAAAAAGCGAAATTCTGTTCTGAATGTGGCGCTAGTCAGATAGATGTCGTAGAAGAAAAAGAGAGTGTTCAGACTTCCGAACCTATAATAGAAGAAGTGTATGATTCTACTACGATACAAACAGACAGTTCTGAACAACTTGAAAGTGATAATACAGAAAATGATATCAAGAAGCTTTGTTCTTCTTGTGGTGCAGAAGTTTCTCCTGATGACAAGTTTTGTCCTGGATGTGGCATGAAGCTTGAAGATGAAAAAAATGCTATTACATCTCCAAAATGTATAAGCTGTGGTTCCGAAATTCAGACGAATGTAAAATTCTGTCCAAAGTGTGGTGCAAATCAAAATATTGAGGTTGTTATATCAAACAGCAATTCAAGTGAAAATGCAAACCAGAAAACAAATAAAGAAATTAAAGAGGCAAATAAAGTAATTAATAACACTAACGTTGCAATTCCTACAAATAAAAAAGAATTAAAAGATGCAATGTTTGAGGCAATCAAGAATAATGATGTAAATACTGTAGAAGCGATCTTAAATTCAGGCTTCAAACCAAATAAACGTCTTACATCAGACTTTATCCCTCTGCTTGGTATAGCTGCAATCTTTGATAGTGTTGATGCTGCCAAAGCTTTAATACAGCATAGAGCAAAAGTAAAAGGAATGGCTAGTAATACTGGTTATAACGGTTATACACCGCTTATGCTTGCTGTAGTTAACAATTCATTAGAGACTGCTCAGCTTTTGCTTGATTCTGGAGCAGACCCTAATGCTACAAATCAGAATTGCCATACAGCATTAAAAATTTCACAGTCATACAATTTTACAGATATGTCAAATCTGTTAGTAAAATATGGTGCAAAAAGGAACTCTGTTAGATCTGTTTTGTATTTCTTTACAATGATTCTTTCTATTTTCATAGGCAGGGGATGGCATTTTGGAACTGCATGTGTAAAGTATGATTCCCTATATTTACGAGAAAATGTTTTTTAGAAATTAGTTGTACCTCCATATTTAAGGAGTAGGTTTGCTGGTTTGCAACTAAATCACAGAATATTGTTATGAAAAGGCTTATTATAATACTTTTCTTCTTATTGACCTCAACCTTATTCGCAAATCCCTGGGATTGTTATTGTGATGATCCTGGTTTGCGAAAAAGGTTTGACAGTATAAATAAACAGTATTTTAATTCTGAACTTAAAGTTGATTTCATAAACTTCAATAATGAAGTGACGGATGAAAGTTTTGCAATTACCTATCACTGGTCTCCTTATACCGCCTTTCCCGACAGAGAAGTTATAGCTGTGAATCCAAAGCTAATGGAAAAAGAAGAAAGTGTTATTATGTCGGTTATTGCCCACGAATGCTGCCATGTGTATGTAGATCAGAATGATTCTGATGTAAGATATAATGGATATACTTGCGATGGACATGATCATGAGATGTTTCATGCAATTATGAAAAAATTACATGATGCGGGATGCACTTTATGGATTCCACTGGGCTGGGAATTCTAAAATCCGATGGAGAAAACTATGAAAAAAATTATTACTTTGATTCTTACTTTTACTGCTGCCTCTTTATTGTTTGCCCAGAATGCTGAATATACGGCTCTTGTAAAAAAGGCAAAGGATTATGAGGCTAAAAAGCTTTATGCGTCTGCCCTGGCATATTATTATGATGCGCTTAATGCAGATCCTTCTCAAAAAGACAGCGAAGATATGCAGCACTATATTCAGCTTGGAAATACTATTAATGACGGAAAACCAGGTTTTGGTGAATATGATGAGTTTTCTTTATATGATGACTGGGTTGTTTTACTAAAGGATTTTGAACGCTACTGGACAGAAAATCCGCCTATTGGAATTCAGTTCGAGGCTCTTGAAAAAGGAAATATTGACCGTGCAAACCGTACTATAAGTTATTCTGTAAAGACCTGGTATGGATATTCGTCTAAGGCCACTTATGTTGTTTCAAAATTAATAGGGGGCTTGGATAAAGTTCGTCGTGATGACTGGGATGGTGTTTCATACTATTGGCCTCATGTTTCTGTTTATCAAAATGAGGTAGCAAAAGACGAAAATTATTTTAGGGATGGTGTGGCTTTGTTTCGGGCTCCTTATGACTGGCGTGCAAGTACCGAATGGAATTTGTCTGATAGAATTGCACCAGCCTCTTTTAGCATGGGAATTATTTGGGATGATAGATATAATGGCAAAATTCTCTATGAATTCCAGCTTGCCCTTGTTGATGAAAATGGAAAAGTTCTTGCAAAAAGCACAGGCTATGAACGTTTTGATGACAGCTGGAACGATGGCTACGGTTATCATGATATTTATACATTCAGTGGCATTTCTCCGGAAGTCATGAAAATCATAGATGCTGGAAATATAAAAATCGCAATTACAAAAGCTACTCTTCGATATGGAGAAACGACAGTAAGAAATGCTGATTATTTAAAAGATGAGTGGGGTAATCTTTATATTAAGGAGTATAATCCAACTTCAATATATATTAATAAAAAAAGCAAAGATCCTATACTTGAAGGAAAATAGGAGGATTAATAATCATGAAAAACTTACAAAAAATTATCTGTATCTTGTTTATTACGTTCATTACTACAGCTGTATATGCAGCGTCTCCAACTAAGCGTGATGGACACGGTGTATTATGTAATCCTGGAAGAACAATTGTTACCTGCAATGTTGATGTAACTTCCGCTATATGGGGGGAGGAGCCTCATGATGGAGAGTACTATGCAATGGTTTATAGATCACCTGGATCAGACTCATGTTCGATTTTGTTGCGGGATGCAGATTTCTCGGAAAGTTATGACATTGACTTTTGTGATGGAAATTATTCACAGGACTTGTTAAAGGCATTAGACGTATTCACATTTCAGTGGCACACACGTGAATACAGAACAGCTCTTATTGTCACAGTAAAAGATTTACATATTGTGAAGATTCATTCAGATGATAAAGCCTGGGATGCATATGCTCGTTGGGTAAATAAAACATTTTATGGTAAAGAGGGATATGCACTCATTAACTGAGTTTTGTAAAAAAATCGAAAAATCATCGTTTTAGATGTTGACACAAAATGATGATTTCGATATATTAAATATCACATTCCGCGGGGGTGGTGGAATTGGTAGACACGCAAGCTTGAGGTGCTTGTGGCGCAAGTCGTGGCCGTTCAAGTCGGCTCCTCCGCATAAGGGCTTCCAGATTGGAAGCTCTTTTTTTTTGCCCGGATATTTTGAGATTTCGGGGAGTTGAGGTAAAAAATGTTAGCAGTATTTGTAAATTGCGGCGCGGTAATTCTTGGTTCTATAATCGGTCTTTTGTTTGCCAAAAAGTTTACAGAAGAGCTTTCTGATATGATTCAGACTGCCTGTGGTGTAATTACCCTGGTATTAGGGTTACAGATGGCCTTTAAGTACAATAGCATTGTT
>CAKUWD010000090.1 GCA_934699065.1 uncultured Treponema sp. | reverse complement strand
GCTCAGACTACAGGAAAAATTATTATTGTTTTAATTGATATATTCCTTCTTTCTTCCATAATAATATTATTACTTGAACATAAAAAAAAGATGCATCACGATCTTGTAAAGTCATCTTTACCAGAAGATGAATTAACAGGACTTCCAAACCGTAATTATCTTAAAGAATCTTATGGAGAACTCGGAGTTTTTAATACAACCCGTTACAAGTCTCTTGCAGTTTTTGATATAGATCATTTTAAAATAGTCAACGACGGCCGTGATGGAGATAAAATAATTCTTGATGTAGTTGAATTGGCAAAAGAAGCTCTTGATGATCATGGAATTATGTTCCGCTGGTCTGGTGACGAGTTTGTTCTTTTTTTAGAAATGAAAATTGATGACGCAGAAGAACATCTAAATAAATTCTGTGAAAAAGCAAAGCAATTACTGGATGTAACTATTTCAGCCGGAATTGTAGAAGTAGATCTTTCAGTTTCTATCAAAACAAATTATTATCGGGCAGTTCAGGCCTGTTATGCAATTAAAGAAAACGGTGGAAATGGTGTTGGTCGAAGATGAAAAAGAAACCTCATAATCTCTTAAAAAAACAAACTATCTTCCACATAATAATCTGCATGACTCTGGCTTATATAATTACTATATCAATTCTGCTTTTTTACTTTAGCAGTGTTTCAAAAGAAAACCAGACTAAGACTATATATCTTGCCGCAGATAAGAAAACACAGGAATTAAATTCTTTTTTCAATTCTGCAGAAAATATTGTAAAAGAATTTCAAGATTTTATATTATCTTCGTTAGATGAAAATAAATTGCTCACCGATTCTTCATACGAAGAGGAATATATGGCTAATTTATCTCGTGTAATGTCCTCAATTGCAATTTTTCAAAAGGGAGCTATCTGTACTTTTTTTCGTCTTGAACCTTCAAAGTTTGGCCCTACCCGAGGTATATTTCTTACAGGCGGCTATCAGAAAAACTTTGTAAATATACGAACTACAGACTTATCAAAATATTCACCTACAGATACAGATCACGTAGGCTGGTATTATCTTCCTGTCTGGAAAAAAGAAGCCGTGTGGACACCCCCATTCAATAATTCAAGTCTCGGGCAAAAAATGCTTTCATACAGCATTCCTCTTTATAAAGATAATCAGCTTCTTGGTGTAGTTGGAATTGATTTAAGCCTTGCTGTAATAGAAGATATGGTAAATTCCTTACAACTCGAAGATTCCCGCGGCCTTCTTATTGGTACAGAAAATAACCTTATTCATCGAAATACCCGTTATGAACTTTCGAAAGCTGTTGAACGCTCTTCAGAACTAAGTCAGATTCTTGAACAATTTCATAATACAAATAATAAAGAGTTCAAAAAGTTTCTTTGGGAAGGAAATATTTATTATGGTCTTTTGACAAAACTTGATAACGGAATGTCTTATATTACTGCCGTCTCACAAAATGAAATGTTAAAACCCCTTTACGGACAGATTATTTCTATTATTATTTCCTTTATATTTGTCTGTATACTTACAATAATTCTAATCATATTTATTTTACGAAAAATCTTAAGTCCAATAAAATCTATAACAAAAACAACCAACAGACTTGCTCGTGGAGAATTATATGTAGATATTCCCTATACATCAAATAACGAAATCGGAGTTCTTGCAAATAACATCAGGTTAATGACTTCTCAGCTTAAAGAATATATAGAATACATAAAAGAACAGACAGAAAAAGAACGAGAAGCAAAAGAAGCAGCTCTTACAGAAAGCCAGATTAACGCTGCTGCTTCACAGGCAAAAAGTACATTTCTTGCCAATATGAGCCATGAAATCCGAACACCGATAAATGCAATTCTTGGCATGAATGAAATGATTCTTCGTGAATCAAAAGATAAAACAACTTTGGGCTATGCTTCAAATATTAAATTAGCCGGAGCTAACCTTCTTTCACTTGTAAATGATATTCTTGATTTTTCTAAAATCGAAGCTGGAAAAATGGAACTTCTTCCAGACAATTACGAACTCCCTTCCCTTATAAATGACCTTGTAAATATGACTCGTGAAAGAGCTCAAAACAAAGGTCTTAAATACGAACTTAATATTTCACCATCTTTACCAAAAACCTTATATGGTGATAGTGTCCGCATAAAGCAGTGTATTATTAACCTTCTCACAAATGCAATTAAGTATACGAAAACTGGCTCAGTAAACTTTTCAATGACTTATAATAAAACAGATGAAAATAATATTTTATTAACAGTTCATGTTATTGATACTGGTTCTGGAATAAAAAAAGAAGACATGCAAAAGCTTTTTGCCCCTTTTGAAAGAATTGATGAAGAGAAAAACCGGACAATTGAAGGCAGTGGGCTTGGAATCAGTATTGTGAGACGGCTTTTAGACCTGATGAATTCTAAACTTGAAGTTAAAAGTACTTATGGTAAAGGTTCAGATTTTTCATTTTCAATTATTCAGAAGGTTATTGACTGGACTTCCGTTGGTGAATTAAACGAAGCCTTTGCAGAAAATGTTGAGCAGATGGCTAATTATAGAGAAAAACTCCACGCACCTAAAGCCCGTCTTTTATTTGTTGATGATACAGCCATGAACCTTGATGTAATTAAAGGACTTCTCAAAAATACCGGCATTACAATTGATACAGTTCTCAGTGGAAAAGAAGCACTTAAATCTGTAAAAAATTTCAAATATGATATCTTGTTTATTGATCACCGCATGCCGGAAATGGATGGAATAGAAACTCTCCATGCAATGAAAAAAATGAGAAAGAATAAAAGTAAGGGCCAGCCTTGTATTGCATTAACGGCAAATGCAATAAGCGGTGTAAAAAAGATGTATCTTAATGAAGGTTTTGATGACTACCTTTCTAAACCTGTAAATCCTGTAAAACTTGAAGAAATGATTCGCCATTATCTTCCTCAAGATTATCTTGAAGAAGATTCAGAAGATAATCCAGTTTTAAATATTCAAAATACCTCTTCTGATTTTTCTGATTTTATAAAACAGATTAATAATATTAAAAGTATAGATGCAGAATCTGCACTTAAAAATTGCAGTGGCCCTGAACTTTTATATAAATCTATCAGACAATTCAACTTATCAATTGATGAACGATCTCAGGAATTACAAAAGTTTTTTGAAGCAGAAGACTGGAAAAATTATGAAATAAAAGTCCATGCGCTTAAAAGTACTTCTAGATTAATAGGTGCATTAGAACTTTCAAAAATTGCAGAATATCTTGAAGAATGTGCAGAAAAAAATGAAATTCCTGAAATTAAAGAAAACCATAAAAAGCTGATAGATTTGTATCTTGAATTTAAAACAATTTTAAAACCTCTAACTGAAGAAACTAATCAAAATATTCAAAAAAAGCCTATTACTAAAATTGAACTCTCCGACAAAATTAACAAACTCATACAATATTCAGAATCCTTTGACATTGATGGTCTTGATAATCTCATAAATGAATTAAAAGCATTTTCTCTACCTCTTGATTTTTCACAAAAATTTGATAACATCTGTAAAAGCATTGAAAACGTGGATTTCAAGGAATTAAGAAATCTACTTTCAGAATGGAGCAATAGATAATGATTGATGAACTTTATATTGTTGGAGACCAGTCTCGTCTGGTTGTTAAAAATATCATAAATCAGTTCAATGATTGTGGCTGTGATATTAAAGTATATTCTCCAACAGAAAGTCAAATTGATAATCTTCCAAACTATTCTATTTATCTTCTTGTTCTTCTTTCTGACAATATTGATTTTTCTGTAATTACAAAAATTTATGAATACCAGAAACGATATGAATATCAGTTGTGTTTTATCGGTCGTATTTCAAATCTTTCTTTAGAGGATGATAAATTCTTCAAACAGATTCCTTCCTTAAAATTAGAATCTTACACAATAAATGTAAATAAACTTCTCGAACTCATGGAAAGAAACAGCAACAGAAAGAAACAGATTCTTGTTGTTGATGATGAACCTATCATTCTCAGAAGTATTAAAGTCTGGCTGGGTGATGAATTCCATCTTTCTCTTGTAAATTCTGGAGAAATGGCTCTTGAGTTTCTCGACATGCATCCTGTAGATCTTGTTTTACTTGACTACAAAATGCCGACTATGGATGGTCCTGCAGTTCTTGAAGCAATCAGAAAAGATGAAAGACTTAGTAATCTTCCTGTAATTTTTCTTACTGCCAATAATGACAGACAAAGCGTAATAAACGCAATGCAATTTAAACCAGATGGTTACATACTTAAAAGTAAATCTCCGGATGAAATAAAAGCCGCTGTTGTTGATTTCTTTAAGAATCGCATAATCAGAATGTAACTTAATTTTATAGGGCTTAAAAACATGACATTAAAAGATTTACCAATCGGAGCTTCGGCAAGCATTATTAAAACCGGTGGTAACGCTAAATGGGCTATTTTACTGGTTGCATGGCAGTGTATTCTGGCCTGGATTTGCTCTTTTATTGTTTTCATGATTTTAGGATTCATTATATAGGAAAATAAAATTTATTTTCCTATATAAACACAAATCCCTCTATTTTTAATCTTCACAAATTCTTAAAAAGAGTTTATACTGAATAGATAATTGGTGTATTTTTGGCAAAATTTATCCAATTCAAAAATTAATAAGTCAAACATATATTATATGGGAGCAAGTATGACATATTCTTATTTTCCAGGCTGCACGCTGAAAAACAAGGCAGTTGACCTTGACGTATATGCGCGCAAGTCTGCGGAAGCTTTAGGATTCACACTTGAAGAAATTCCTGAATGGCAGTGCTGTGGTGGTGAATACACTATGGCAAAAGACGAGATTGCTTCTAAGCTTTCTTCTGTCCGCGCATTAGCAAATGCCCGCGATTCTGGAAAAGACTTGGTTACACTTTGTTCTGCATGCTACAACGTTCTTAAACAGGTTAATAACGATGTTGCAACAGATGAAAATGTGGCATTCAAGGTGAATAATTACCTCAAGCAGGACGAGATTGAGTATCATGGTGAAACAAAGGTACTTCACTACCTCGAAATCCTGCGCGATGTTGTAGGCTGGGACAAAGTAAAAGCAGCTGTAAAGAAACCATTTACAGGTAAAAAAATTGGTGCTTATTACGGATGTCTTCTTTTGAGACCTGGCAAAGTACTTGGGCTGGATGATCCTGAAAATCCACAGCTTATCGAAGACTTTATCAAGGCTATCGGAGCAACACCGGTTATCTATGCTCAGAGAAACGAGTGCTGCGGTGCCTACACAATGTTTGAAGATGAGTCTATCCCTAAAAATAGAACAAAGAAAATCCTTTCTAATGCAGAAGATATGGGAGCTGATTTCCTTGTAACCTCATGTCCTCTCTGCCGCTATAATCTTATTAAGAATAAGGGCGATTCAAAGCTCGATGTAATTTACTTTACAGAACTGCTTGCAGAAGCCCTCGGTCTTAAGGAGGAAAAATAATGGAAGCAGATTTGACTAAAGAAATCATCCTCCAGAAGAGCGGTGTAAATCCTAAGAAATGTATGGTCTGCGGAAAGTGTTCTGCTACCTGCCCTAACTACGATGCTATGGAATATCATCCACATCAGTTTGTTCAGATGGTAGAAAACGGAGACCTCGAGCCTCTTTTGAATTCCAAATCAATTTATGCATGTCTTTCATGTTTTGCCTGCCTCGAGCGTTGTCCACGCCAGGTAGAACCTGCAAAACTGATTGACGGTGTAAGAGCATTTGTTGAAGGTCAGCGTGGTCCACACCGTCTCGACCCTGTTCAGGTTCCAGAGCATCTGGATGACGACATGCCTCAGCAGGCTATCGTTAGTGCCTTCAGAAAATATAAACGCTAAGGAGTGACATAGAAAATGGAAAGAATTGGTGTATTTGTATGTCACTGTGGTACTAACATTGCCGGAACAGTTGACGTAGCTAAAGTTGCAGAAGAGCTTGGAAAGGTAGACGGAGTTGTTTACTCAACACACTACACTTACATGTGTTCTTCTGCCGGTCAGCAAATGATTGAAGACCATATCAAAGACGACAAGCTTACTGGTGTTGTTCTTTGTTCATGTTCTCCTCGTATGCACGAAAAAACCTTCCGTTCATGCGCAGAGCGTGCCGGTCTCAACCCATTCAAAGTTGAAGTTGCAAATATCCGTGAACAGACTTCATGGGTAATGAAAGATATGGAGCAGGCTACAGAAAAAGCCATTGCTCTTGGTAAAGCTGCTATTGCAAAGACAATCCTTGACACACCTCTTATCGCAGGTGAAACTCCAATGACAAAGCGTGCTTTGGTAATTGGTGGTGGTATTGCCGGAATTACAGCTGCCCTCGACATCGCAGACGCTGGTTTCCCAGTTGATATTGTAGAAAAAGACTACACTGTCGGCGGTAAGATGGCAAAATTGGATAAGACCTTCCCTACTTTGGACTGTGCATCTTGTATCGTAACTCCAAAGATGACAGAAGTAAGCCAGAATCCTAATATCCGCATCCTTTCAGCTTCTGAAGTTTGCAGAGTTTCAGGATACATCGGAAACTTCGAAATCGATATTAAACGTCACCCACGCTATGTTGATGAAACAAAGTGTACAGGTTGTGGTGCTTGTATCGAAAAGTGTCCTAACAAGAAGGTTCCAAACGCATTCAACCTCGGTTTGAACAATCGCAAGGCAATTGATATTCCTTTTGCTCAGGCTGTTCCAAAGGTAGCAAACATTGATGCTACATACTGTCTCCACATGAAGGGACTTGCAAACGGTAAAGATAACGTTTGTGGTTTCTGTGAAAAGGCTTGTGCAGCAGGAGCCATCAAGTTTGACCAGAAAGAAGAAATAATTACAGAGAAGTATGGTGCAATCATTGTAGCAACAGGTTACAATCCTATTTCTCTTGAAAAATTTGATGAATACGCTTACAACCAGAGCCCGGACGTTGTTTCATCTCTTGAATTCGAACGTCTCTGCAACGCTTCTGGTCCTACAAACGGTCACCTTCTCCGCCCTTCAGACGGAAAAGAACCAAAGACTATCGTATTCGTTCAGTGTGTAGGTTCGCGCTGTTCAGCTGATTCTACAAAGGGTCACGAGTACTGCTCAAAGATCTGCTGTATGTATACTGCAAAACACGCAATCCTCACCCGCGACCACTATCCTGATACAAACTGTTATGTATTCTATATCGACGTTCGTACTCCAGGTAAACTCTTTGATGAGTTCTACCGCCGTGCTGTTGAACAGTATGGTGTACACTACATTAAAGGTCAGGTAGGAAAAGTTACTCCACAGAGTGACGGAACTCTTGATGTTCAGGGAAGCGATTTGATTTTGAACAAGCAGGTTCATATCAAGGCTGATATGGTTGTACTTGCAGCATCTATCGAAGCAGACAAATCTGCCCGCCCACTTGCTACAATGCTTACAACTTCTATGGACAACAACGACTTCTTCCTCGAAGCTCATGCTAAACTTCGTCCTGTTGAATCTCCAACTGCAGGTATCTTCCTTGCAGGCTGCTGTCAGGGACCAAAAGATATTCCGGAAACTGTTGCTCAGTCATCTGGTGCCGCTGCAAAGGCTATCTGCCTGCTCGTAAAAGACAAGCTTAAGAACGACCCTTGTACTGCACAGCCTGATGAAAATGCTTGTAACGGTTGTGGACAGTGTGCAAACGTTTGTCCTTACGGAGCTATTTCTTATGTTGATAAGGATTTCCGTGGTCCAAACAGAACTACAATTACACGTCACGTATCGCAGGTAAACAGCGCTATGTGTCATGGTTGTGGTGCTTGTACAGTTGCTTGTCCTTCTGGTGCTATGGATCTTAAGGGCTTCAGCAACAAACAAATCTTGGCGGAGGTTGATTCAGTATTGTAATGAAACAAGATAAACAGGATAAAAAGGATATAAATATAATCCTGATTATCCTCCCCATCCTGTTTCAAAAATCTGAAAAAAATGATTATGAGTGAAAATAAAACATGGACGCCAAAGATTGTAGCATTCTGCTGTAACTGGTGTTCTTATGCAGGTGCCGACCTGGCTGGTAACAACCGTCTCGAGTATCCTGGAAATGTAAAGATTATTCGTATTCCATGTTCTTGCCGCTTGAATCCACTCTTTATTTTGCGTGCATTCCAGCGCGGAGCTGATGGAGTTATTTTATGTGGATGTCACCCTGGTGACTGTCACTATTCTACAGGTAACTACTTCGCACGTCGTCGTATGACCCTTCTCTTCTCTATGCTTGACTTCTTGGGAATTGAAAAAGGCCGCACACGTGTTGAATGGTGTTCTGCTGCAGAAGGTGTTCGCTTTGCAGGAATTATGAATGATTTCGTAAAGCAGATTACTGAGCTTGGCGAATGTAAAAAGCTGGAGGATGTAAGATGCAAGACAAATTAATCGCACGCGCAAAGGAACTCCTTGCTGAAGGAAAAGTTCAGAAAGTAGTTGGCTGGAAGAAAGGTCTTTTTGAAGATGATATTACTCCTGCAGTATTCAACTCTGCAGAAGAACTCGACAAAGACTTTGTATTCAACAAGTTCTGTAAGGCTAACCTTTCAAAGTATCTTGTAAAAATCACAAGAGAAATTGAAGTTGCCAAGAGCACAACAAGAATGAACAACACAATGGCTAAGCAGAGAGATCCAAATGCCCAGGATAAACCTATTCCACAGGCAACAGTTCTCGTATTCCTTAAGCCAAGTGATACATATTCATTTACACAGCTTCTTAAAGAAAACCGCATTACCCGCAGCGACGTATATGCAATCGGAGTTCCTTGTCAGGACACTCTCGACGGCGGAGAAGTTTGTGATAACTGTAAAAACAAAAAGCCTGTAAGCTGCGATGAGCTTATCGGCATTGAAGCTGATGTAGAAGCTGTAGAATCTGGTCGCATGGCTGAAGTTGAAAAGCTTGAGCACATGACAGCAGATGAACGCGACGCTTTCTGGAAGAACGAGTTCAGCCGTTGTCTCCGCTGTAATGCCTGCCGCGACATTTGTCCTGCATGTACCTGCGAAAAGTGTGTATTCGACAACAACAAGCTCTACACTTCTCAGAAAGTTGCAGAAACTAACTTTGAAGAAAGCCTCTTCCATATTATCCGTGCATGGCACGTTGCCGGCCGCTGTACTGACTGTGGTGAATGTTCACGCGTTTGCCCACAGCACATTCCATTGTATCTTTTGAACCGCAAGTTCATCAAGGACATCAACGAGATTTACGGCGAATATCAGGCTGGAAGCGACATGGAAACAAAGCCTGCAATGCTTACATTTAATGCAGAAGGCGATCCGGAAACAACAATCGTTTACGACCGCTCACACGACAAGGAGGCTGAATAATGCTTAGTATCAGTGCTGATAAAATTGATTCATTGTTTGAGCTTATCGGTTCAAAGCAGCCTCTTTACCTGCCTGTAGACAACAACACTGGCAAGGCTGATTTTAAGAAGTGGGAAAAAGGTACAAAGCTTTCTTCTGCCCTTAAAACTGTTCGCTCTGCAAAAGACTTCTTCTTCCCAAAGACTGAACATATGGTTTCATACAAGGTTTCTGGAAAGGAAATTGAAGTTGAAGATCCAAGAAAAGAAGTTGAAGACTTTGTAATTTTTGGTGTACGTGCCTGCGATGCAAAGGGTTTTGAATGCATTGACAATGTTTATATGCATATGAATCCTCAGGATTCTTATTATACAAACCGCCGCGAACACGGAACTGTAATTACACTGGCTTGTAACGAACCAGCAAAAGAATGTTTCTGTTCAACTTACGGAATTGACGCTTCACTTGCTAAGGCAAGCGGAGATGTATCAAGCTGGTGCGCAGACGGTACTTACTACTTTGCTGCTAACACAGACAAGGGTAAAAAGTTCCTCGAAGCTGCTAAATCAGTTTTGAAGGACGGAGACGACAAGGCAGTTGAAGCAACAAAGAAATCAATTTCTGAAAAGATTGAAAAGCTTCCATTTGCTCACCTTGACCTTTCTAAACTCGGAAAAGTTACTCCTGAGCAGATGAACAAGATTTTTGATAAAGACAATAAAACAAAAATCTGGGAAAAGGCTTCGGAAGCTTGTCTTGGTTGTGGAACCTGTACTTACGTTTGTCCAACCTGTATGTGTTTCGATGTTCGCGACTTTGCAACAGGAACAGACAAGGGAATCCGTCAGGTACGCTGCTGGGATTCATGTATGTATAACGACTTCACTCAGATGGCTGCAGAAAACCCACGCCACACTCAGAAAGAAAGAAGCCGCCAGCGCTTTATGCACAAGCTTGTTTACTATCCGATGGCACACGAAGGTCTCTTCTCTTGCGTAGGTTGTGGACGCTGTCTGACCAGCTGCCCTGTAAACATGAACATCGTTAAAGTTATTAAAATGATACAGGAGGAAGCAGAGCTGTAACGGTGGTTGAGCCTGTCGAAACCACCACATGCGTTAATTTCGACAAGCTCAATCAACGCAAACAACTGGTAAATGATTATGGAAACAAAAGAATCATTCATTCCTTATGTAGGAAAAATTATCGACATTAAACAGGAAACTCCTGATGTTAAGACTTTCAGCGTAGTTGGTCTTGACGGAAAGAAATTGTTCAACCACATTCCTGGACAGTGTGCTATGCTCATCGTGCCAGGCGTTGGTGAATCAATGATTTCCATCACTTCTTCACCTACTCTCGAATCTCACATGGAATT
>CAKUWD010000089.1 GCA_934699065.1 uncultured Treponema sp. | reverse complement strand
GCGTAGTATTTGACAGCAATATACTTCAGAAGTACTTTCCACAGAAAACTTCGGCGAGGGAAATGGAAATACAGATTCTTCAGCTGCTTGAACAGTGGGCTGGGATGAAGGCGTAGCATCATGAATCCAGACTCATGATTTTCATGAGTCTGGACTTATCAATGACTTCAATGCAAGAAATGGAGAAAAAAGGAGAGGATAACTATGATCACAATGAAGATTATTGGAAGTGTATTTCATCTGGCAGTACAGCTTGTGCTGTTACCGGCGCAGATCGTATTAACCATGCTTATCTGTATGATGAATTTTGCGGGTGGAGTATTTGACTTTATATTTGGCCTGATAGGCGGTTTTATCATCCTGGCAGGACTGAGCTGCCTGTTTATGTCACCGGTAAAGTGGTCGCTTGTTATCGAAGCGCTGACTGCGGGAATTGTAATTGGTTCTTTCCCAAGGATGATCCGCTATTTTGGGGAGCCTGTTTTGGTTGGAATGAAGGGATTATTGTCTAAAATTTAGAATTACATAGATTGTGGTAGGCGGTTTTAAGGTTTTTAAGGTTTTAAGTCTAATTGACTAAGATAAGCTTTTTCGTTAATATTTTAATAACATTTTTAGCCCGGGTGGCGGAATTGGTAGACGCGCTTGGTTCAGGTCCAAGTGTCCTTACGGTCATAGGAGTTCAAGTCTCCTCTCGGGTATTCAAACGAAATTTTAGTTGCAGAAAACAAAAGGTTTTCTGCTTTTTTTATTCCTGATGAAAAAAGAGCATTATAAAGTAAGTCACCTCTAACGGGTAATCCTGCCCATGCTAAATGACAGCGAACCTGATGTCGATAACCTTCTGTAATAAAACATTCAACAAAAGCTGTTTTGGAATCTGAATCCATTTTTAATATTCTGATATTTGTGTTATAAAGTTTTTGTTTTCCAATTTTTGAAAGAGCTGACTTTCCGGATTCTTCTGTAACAGGACGAACTTCTTTTCTTCCTTCACCATAAGGTCTAAAATATGAAGAAAGAGACAATTCTATTGTATCTGTTTTATTAAATGGAGGAAAGCCTCCGAGATCTTTTGCATTATCAGGAAGAATATCACATTTTGCCTGATAGTATTTTACAAAGTGCCCTAACCTCTGTTCTTCGCATAAAAAATCATAACATTCTTGACTTGCAGCAATTACCATCAGTCCATCAGTAGCAGTATCTAGCCGGTGTAGAAGACCGTATTCTATTTCTTTTTTACCGTGTACATAAAGGAGCTCTGGATATAATTCGACAGCCTGTGAAAGAGCATTGTCTTTATCTGTTGTACTAAGAGGTGCTGAGGCAAGGCCTTTAGGCTTATTAATAACGAGAAATGGTTTTTCAGATGTTGGAGAATGAAGTATTTTAATATTCATTTTTAGGAAATTTTGCCCGCAGTTTTTTTTCTATTTTCTGGAAGCGCCCGGGTACTTTTGTACGGAAGGTTTTGTATTCTTCAATTCCCGGAAGCTTTATTTTCAATTGTACGGAATGAAGCATAAGTGTAGCATCTGGAAAATTTGAATCAGGTTTATTATAAGTCTGGTCTCCAAGAATTGGACAGCCAAGATATTTCATATGGACTCGAATCTGATGTGTACGGCCTGTTTTTAGACGGACACGAATTAATGAATAATTTCCATAACTTGCAATACAGTGATAAAGAGTTCTTGCAAATTTTCCTTCGTCTGTATCCGTTACAGCTTTAAAGCGGTGACGATTTTTGGGATCACGGATAATCTGAGTTCTTATATCACCGGTTCTTTTTTTAGGCCGTCCGCAGCAGATACAGATATATTCTTTTTGAAGAGATTTATCTTTAAACTGTTTCTGTAAAAATTCTTCAGCATCACGATTCTTTGCGGTAATAATGATTCCAGAAGTTTCTTTATCGAGTCGATGAACAATACCAGGACGGCGTCTTTCCAAAATTTCTGCAGCATTCCCCTCTTTTAGCTGTTCAACAGATTGTCTTCCCCAGTGATATAAAAGAGCATTCACAAGGGTTCCTGTCCAGTTACCGCATGCAGGATGTGTAACCATTCCCTGTTTTTTATTTACAACAGTTACATTATCATCTTCGTAAATTATGTCGAGAGGAATATTTTCCGGATCAATATTATCAGGAATATTATCTTCCCACTGAATATCTATCTGATCTCCGGCTTTGACTTTTTGTGAAAGTTTGACTTTTTTTCCGTTTACAAGAATTTCATTTACACCACTTTTGAGTTTTGAACGGTTCATACCGTTTGGAAGTGAAGCGATAAATTTGTCGAGGCGCTGCTGATCAGGAAAATCTGCAGGTACCTTTGCACTGAAAAATGGCATTACTCTTCAATCTCCTGAACTTCTTCAGTGTTATCTGAAACTTCATCACTTGTTTGTGTTTTGTCAGGTAAGGCTAACTCTGTTGCATCCGGATCTTCGGAAATTGGGATAATCGAAATATCATCATAAGTAACCTGGCGTACTTTTCTCTTTTTGCTGTTACGTTTTATTAACTGAACTATATAATCTGTTAGTCCTATACCAATACAAATTCCTACTGAAGTAAGAATAATATTTTTTTGTTCTTCCTGACTGAAATTTGCTTTTGAAAAAATGTCTGGTGCATAGGCATTATCAAAATTATGTTGAGCATATCTTATTGTTGAATATGTTAGTGTTGTATCGAGTGTAACAAATGGTAAAGCGCCAAGTGTAATAATTTCAAATCTGCGTAAATCTTTAACACCCTGAGGAAATTCTTTTTTATCATAAGGCTTAGGCGTAGTATCCTTTATTTCTTCTGAAAAAAGAGGTATACCAAGGTTTATTATAATTGAGAAAATCAGAACTTTTATTATTATATGATTTTTTTTCATTTGCTGTAATCACGTTCTCCAAAAATAGCAGTACCAACTCTTACAAGAGTTGAACCTTCTTCAATTGCAATTTCAAAATCTCCAGACATTCCCATCGATAACTCAGTAAGAGAAAGAGATGGAAATTGAGGACGTATTTTTTCAGAAAGATTTCGTAAAGTAATGAATGAATTTCTTACAAGTTTTTCATCATCAGTAAAAGGTGCCATAGTCATAAATCCTTCAGGAATTATGTGAGGAAATTCTCCTTTTGCACACTTTTCAATTGAATCCAGTAAATCAGTTTCTGAAGTATAGCCAGATTTTGATTCTTCTCCTGTATGAATTTCGAAAAGTATTTTAATTTTGCGATTTATTTTTGTGCACTGTTTTTCAATTTCATGTAATAAGTCAATTCGATCTACAGATTGAACACAAGAAGCATATTCGACTGCTTTTTTTACCTTGTTTGATTGAAGCTGTCCAATCATGTGAACAGAGATTTCTGGATGAGCTTGAATAAGAGGAGGAAATTTTACTGATGCTTCCTGAACACGATTCTCTCCAAATAAAAGTTGACCTGCAGTAAAGGCTTCTATAACAGCATCTGATGGATGAAACTTACTAACAGCCATTAGTTTTACAGAGCCTTCTTTTCGGCCGGATTTTTTTTCTGCTTCTATAATTTTATTTCTGACTAATTCAAGATTGTTTTGTATGCTCATTTTGAAGCCTCAATAATATCAGACAGTTTTAAGAGTTCTGGTAAGGTAAGAACTTCAGCCCTTTTCATAATATCAATACCAGCTTTTTCAAGACAGCTTACAGCAAGATCGTTGTTTTTAAGAAATTGAGAAAGATTGTTACGAACTGTTTTGCGACGTGAACTGAAAAGAGCTCTTTGCATTTTTATAAAAAGCTCTGGATTTTTACAGCATGGAAAATCAACTTTCTTAGTAAAAACAACAGCACGTGAATCTACATTAGGCTTTGGCCAGAAGTTTCCACC
The DNA here is from genome assembly GCA_934699065.1 of uncultured Treponema sp. GTDB lineage: Bacteria > Spirochaetota > Spirochaetia > Treponematales > Treponemataceae > Treponema_D. The sequence goes on along the minus strand of CAKUWD010000089.1, from coordinate 7,185 downwards.
CGATAAATCAAGGAGAGGCTTTACATCATAAGCCCACTGACAAAGAGCCGAGAAAGATGAATAATCGGCAGTTCCAGGTTTTGCACACATTCTCTGGGCAACTTCTTTTTGAACGGTAAATACGCAACGGTCAAAGCGAACATTGTTTTCAATTGTATCAGCTATTATTGTTGCAGCGATATTGTAAGGAAGGTTTCCAAAAAATCTGTCTGCCTGACCAGCGGTCTGAAAATGATTTTTCCAGGTTTTTAAAACATCACCTTCTACAATTCTGAACTTTCCTTTTTTAGTATATTCTTCAAAAAATCCGCTTATAAGTGAAGCAAAACCCCGGTCAATTTCAAAAACTGTAAGATTTGCTCCTCGTTCAAGAATTGTATTAGTCATTGCACCAAGCCCTGGTCCAACTTCCCAAACTTTCATTCCTTCAGAAAGTTCAAGTGCATCAACAAGACGGCGGCGTGCATCTTCATTAATCAGAAAATTCTGGCCGAATTTTTTCTGCATGGAAAATCCGTTTGCATCAAGAACCATTTTAAGTTCTGCTGGTGAATTGTAGTCAGGGTGCTTCAATTTATGCTCCAGTTTGGTACAAGTGAAAAAAACTTCACAATATAATTTATGACAGTATACTGTAAATTTATAAAAATTCCACTAGGTTTTGAAAGGATTGGAAATATAAGACTTAATATAATCAGAATTAGTCCGCTGTAAATAAATATGGTAACAAATGGGGAAACTACAGTTGCAGAAACAATTCCAATTGGGCTGAAAGAACCGAATATTTTCAAAGAAATCGGTGCAGTTACAGTTTGTGCTCCACTGGCAGCCGAAAGAGAAGATGCAATCAATTTAGGACTGAATTTTGAATAAAACAAATTAAAAAGTCGACTCGTTAAAAGTATTCCTGCAAGGGCTCCATATGAAAGAATAAAAGCTGTGCTGTGAATATCCTGAGGGCAGATAGCGCTTTGAAATAAAAATGAAAAACATAAAATTGAAAGCATATCCGGTTTTTTAGCACCTGCAATGGAAGATATAATCATAAACATTGCACAGATAAAAGCTCTTGTAAGGGATGGTGAAAAACCTGCAAACCATACAAATGCTACTAATGTAATTATTCTCAGAACAAAGGTAAACTTTTTTATACCCGTTCTGTTTCCAAAAAAAAGTGCGATTGCAGAAAACATTGAAAGATGCATTCCAGAAAGAGCCAGAATGTGTGAAAGGCCGGCGCGGCGGAAAGCTTCCTGGGTGGCGGTATCTGTGTATTCGCGGGCCCCGCAGAGGAGCGCCAGGAGGAGGCCGCCTCCACTGCCCCAGCTGTACATTAATCTTTTGAAATGCAAACGGCATAAGGCTCGCAGGTGTGCGAGGCGGCCCCGCCACGAAGAAGGCCAGTGTGAGCCGGTGCATTCGCGGATGTAGAAGCCGCTTTGTGTGAGCCGCCCGCGGAAACTGCAGTGACCGCCCGTTTCAAAAAGAAATCCTGTCTTTGAATTTGAATAGAGTTTTCCAGGAGAGTATGCTTCTGCCATTTCTGTAGGAATGAAGATTTTAAGGCGGCCGCTTGCCGAAGAGCGGAAGTTGCGGGCGTCTGCGGCAGATTCTAGCGAGAAAGAAGCAGCGTAATATGAGCCGTTTCCCGTTTTTGCAGGAGAAGAAATAATTGTTCCTGAGATTTCTTTTATGGATTCTGTTTTTAAAAGTACATGTGGGCTTGTCTTATCTGGGATAATGAAAAGCCCGGAATAGAAAATAAAAATACAGATTAATGATGATATAAAAACAGGTTTCTTAAAATAATTTACTGCCATCTGAGTCCTGACAGTGCTTCTCGGGCAGCCGTCAGAACCGATTCCTCATAATTAAGATAAGTAACAGCAAGCAATGAGTCGAATGCAGCTTTATTGCCGATAGCACCTAAAGTATTGATAATTGACAGTACAATATCTGTAGAAACAGACTTACCTTTTTCTGTACTGTCATTCAATTCTTCAAGATAATCTATCAGCGGATTTACAGCATCAAGTGGCGCAATATTTCTGAGCGAAGTAATTACAGTTTTAAACTGTTCTCCACTCATTTTACTCTTATCATAAAGTTTCTTTGAAAGATCAAAATATGAAAGAGCTGGTGTCGATGCTCTGGTCCATCTGTTTTCGCTAAGAATTTCCAAAGCAGAAATCTGGAGCTTAATATTTTCTGTAGAATTTCCTGAAGAATCGTCTACCAATAATATAGACTCATTTAACACATTTTCGGAAATCTCACAGAGATTTTTTTTAGAAATTTGTGAATTTTCTTTTGCAAGATTAAAAATTGCAGTCATTTTTTTCATATCAGAATTTTTAATCTGTGCAATTACTTCATTCATTGCATTTGGAATGAGTGCAACTGTTGTTTTTTCAATTTCCTTTTTATATGCAGAATAAGATGAATCGTTCAGAAATCCATAAAGAATCTTAAAAGACTCATCGTTACCTATATTTTCAAGAGCTGAGATACAAGCCTTAAAAACACCTGCATCAATTGTTTTTATATCTGTTGTCTTTAAATAACCGTTTAGAAGTGCTGTAAAGGAATCTGTAGAAATGGTGTCCTTTAATGTTACCATTTTTGAAATCAAGGCAATCTGAACAGTATTGCTTTTATTAAAACTTGTAAACAAAGAAATAAAATTATCAGTAAGTTTCTGCTTTTGATCATCAGATTGATTTTTTAAAGATTCTGGATAATACGAAAGAATTGCAGCAACTGCAAGTCCGTCGAGTTCCCTGTCATTTCCAAGCAGTTCTTTATTTTCAAGACAAAAGGCAATTGCATTATCAGAAACCCAGTCTGCTTCTGAATCATCTGCTTCACGAACAGCAGCTGTTTTATCTGTTATATTTCCTTTTATGAATTTTACTTTTGCACTTTGTGCAAAAACTGAAAATGAGGTAAAAGTACATAAAATAATTAAACAAATCTTCTTAATCATATCATCCAACTCCATCTGATTACATTATATTAAAAAACGTTTATTGTATCTTCAGGATTAATCCCTTCTTTATTTTCGTTTTTTGCGTCAGTTTCTGTTTTTTCAGAAGTCTGGCTTACACTCATTTTGATATCTGATTCAATTTCAGAAGCAGGTTTTGTCTCATTATCAGGTTTCTTTTCTTCTTCAGAATCATTTCCTTTATTTTCTGTATCAGAGTCTTTATTGTTTTCAGAAACATTTGAAGCAGCTTCGGACTTTTCTGTATCATTATTCTGTGCTGTCGCTTCATCAGTTTCTGTCTGTTCAAGAGCTTCAAGAACCTCTTTTTCACTTTCCGGAAGCATGTTATAAACAAATTTCAAAATCTCATTTTTCATTGTTGTATCAATATGTGTACATTCAAAATGAAGAAGAGATTGATTTTCAGCTTCATTATATTCTACTGTTCTTACAACTCCAACCATTAAAATCAGTTTATTCTGAATGTTGAACTGGAGTTTAATTTTTACATTCTGAACACCTTTTCCGCCAATACGGATAAGAGCTCCTGCTTCAGAGATATCTTCAATTAAACAACGAAAACCATTCTGAGTTTCAATTGCAGTGACATCAACTTTATCTTTTTTGATGATATAAAGCATTCCGTAAATCTGACATTTTACGCGAACTGCCTTTCTTTTTTGTGTTCTAACAAGATTTGATGAATGCTTTAAGAAAAGAGATGATTTACCAAGAAAAAGTCCGTTTTGTGTAACTGTTGTATCAAATACATAACGTGCATCACCTTTTCGCCAGAGATAAACGCTTATTACACGTCCAACCCATTCTTCACCGGGAAAAGGAATAAGATTTTTCTGGCGCGGAACATTAATAACAAGAAAATTTCCATTTCCAACAATCTCAGAAGTGAACACACCTTTACCTGGTAAAATGATTCTTAGGGTCTGCCCTTTTTCCAGAGAATGTGTTGTAGTCATTCCCTTTTTGTCATCAGCTTCATTCTGAATCTTTGTTCTGTAATCAAAGAGCTTTGTCATTATCAACTGATTCTTCTGGGAATTATCAGTGTTTGTCATGTTAGAAATTTGAGTCATACACTTTGTAAGTGAGGGCAATGAATAATAAAGAGAGGTTGGCTGTTCCAGACTACAGAGTTCTGCAGCCTGCCAGAGAAGCGATATTTCTGAAATTGAAAATCCTGAATCCAGACCTGTAATAAAAAAATTGATTCTTTGCTTGAATGCTGTATATACTGCACCCATAGCAGTGAGAATCACTAATATAATTATTAAGAAAGTAACTGTATACAAAATTCCCTCTTTTTTACTATAATGTAATTATAACATATTTGTAATGAAAAAGCATACTTTATTATCGGATATAGCAGTCTTTTTGCTTATTATTTTCTTATTTATAGTACCTCCTTTCTTTTCTCAGGCCGTTTCTCAAACAAAGCCTTTATTCAGCGGATGGTCATTTCCCTGGTATCAGATTCTGCTTGCTTTTTTGAGTATTCTCATTTTATTTTTCTATTATGAAAAAAATGACAGACGAACCCTGCTTGTTTTTCCTGTTTTATTTACCAGCGGAATGCTTTTTAGTACATCTTTTTTCTGCAGATTTTTATCTGAAATTACAGGATCTTTTGATGGTAATCTAATAGTTACAAAACCTGAAGATTTTGTACAATGGTTATTCTGTCTTTTAAATTTTTTATGTGCAGCTTTTTTTGAAGAAGTTATTTATCGTTTTTATTTTATTGACCAGTTTTTTAATCTGATTACAAGAAAAAAAGTATGGCCTTTAAGCAGGATAATATGTGAGCTGACGGGGCTTTTGTGTTTTGCTTTTGCACATCTTTACATGGGATGGATTTCTGTTTTAAATGCAGCTTTTGCCCATATTTTTTTGCGTCTATGTTATAAAAAGATTGGAAAACTGTGGTCTTGTGTACTTTCGCATTTTATCTATAACGTTATTTCTTTGATTTTATTATAGGTCCAGCTGCTTATTTTTGAATATGAAGTATAGTATGGTGATTTTGATTCGGAAATGACCTGCTGTTTATAGTATTCTGCCTTTACTATATAAGAAATATCCTGATTTTCTGATGGATAGATTTCGAGTTTTATGCTGCTTTTGTCTCCGTTTTCAATAAATATTTCCATTGATGCTTTTTGATTTTTTAAGACTTCATACTCGGCTGCATCTACTCCACCGCCATGTCTAAGTTCAAGAAACTTATTAATGTCAGAAATTATTGCAGTTTTTTTACCGCCATTTTCCTGAGGATTTGAAAAAATGACAGTTGTACTTTGAATGTCCCTGGAAACAGAAGCTGTGCGGCTGATCAGATATGGTTCAGCCCAGCTTTGAAGAGAGCTTGTCAAATAAGCATCAAGTGAGCTGTCCGTCTCATACACCTGGCTGCTTTTTTCTGTCATTAAATACCGTGATGAAAGTGCAAAATCCTGATTTCCAAAAACAAGTTCATGAAAACCTGAATCAGTATAATAACGCAGATGAAATTCAGTTCCATTATTAAGGCCGAAAGTAGAATTCTCAGTAATTTTGTCTGAAATTTTATACAAATTACGAATACTTGTCAGGTTTTCTATAAAATTTTGAATACGTTCTTTTGATGCTGTAAGACTTCCTGCTGTCCAGAAACTTCCGTTGTTTACAAGCTCAAGGTTACCACTGGAGTCAGAAAGTTCAAAACTTATTATGGAATCTTTATATTTTGGATTTATAAGTGAAGTCTTTATTTTTTCGCGAGAGTCTTTTCCTGCAGTGCTTGTAATAAAAGACATAAGGTAAAATAAAGCAAGAATGATGGCTGTTATAAGGAGAATCATATTCTGATGTTTTTTATCTATCTTTTTTAACATTAAGAATTACTCCTGTCGCTAAAATTACAAATGGAATTATTATAAAGAGAATAATAAAAGTTATGAGTCTAAGTGTATTAAAATGATGTGCATCTGTAATTTTGTAAAGACTTGTGTCGCGGTTTGTTCGGCTCTGTAAAGCTGCAAGCTCCTCTTCTCCGTTGAGTTTTAAAAGTGCATTCGTAAGGAATTCAAAATTACGATAATCACCAGTGTCCCCGCCTATGTAGCCGGTCATCAATGAATTTACAAAATATTGATCTGAAATAATTATTATATGTGAGTTTTGTGTCTGGGAAAAATTATAAAGTCCGCTTAAAGGGCCTGTAATTTCTGCACCAAGAATAATACTGCCACGTGAATGTCCGCTGGCTTCTAAGCTTCCGTTTTCAAGAACAAATGGATTGGTTTCTATCAGTTTTTCAGGACTTTGATTGTCAATTTCATAAGAATATGCCGCAGGTGAAGTAATTAAATATGGTTTTATATTTTTGTTATCGTCTGTAAAAGTAAGCGGAGTTGCCCAGAAAAGGGTCATTCCAAGCGGACTGTTTTGTTGTGGAAGAAGGCTTATCCATAACGGATAATTCAAAAGATTTGTCTGATTATTGTCATCTGCATACATTGTGATTCGTGAACATGAAATATCTGCTGCAATCTCATTTTTAAAAGTAATTCCCCAATGTTCTGCAAGTTCTACAAGATTTGTTCTATTTGCCTTTGTGATATACCAGTTGTTTTCGATATCAGTTACATAAGGGCTTATTGCAAGAAGAGCGCTGCCCTTTTCGCTTAAAATATAGTTTTCTATTGCAATTGCCTGCTCTATTTTGATTTCACTGTCACCAAGAACCAGAAGCGGCCCTGTACTCTTTTCCAGTTCATTTGCAAAAGCAGGGTCTTCAATAAAAAGTGGATTACATATAAAACCCTGAGATTGCAGCCATGGAATTACGTAACTATAGTCATCATTAAGACTCATTCCATTTCCGATTACAATATTTACGTTTCGACTTGTTCCTGATAGCAGATGTCGGATTCTACCATCTAAATCATATTCCAGAGTATTAGCTGCCATTGTAAAAGGAATTGTTTCTGCGTTTCCTTCATATTCAATTACGATTGCGGAATATACTGTAATAAATTCTGTGCTGGTGCCGGAAACTGTACGAAGCTGCTGGCTTGCTATTCCGTAATTTTCAAGCATAGTTCTGCTGGCCTGATCTTTGTCCGGGTCTTTAATAATCAGATTTATTTTACGGCTTTGTGAAGCATATTCTGTCAGGAAATCAGCAACATCACGAA
>CAKUWD010000088.1 GCA_934699065.1 uncultured Treponema sp. | reverse complement strand
ATCTTGCACGCCGCTGGACTCCTAATTACGCAATTTTTACTCTTACAGGTGGTTTATCAACAACATTACAGAGAAACGTTTATAACGAAAGTATAAGTGTTCCTGTAGATACAGGTATTTCGCTTTATGCAAACAGATGGGGAATTTCAAATTCTGTTTACGGGCAGTTCTCTCTTGATAACCGAGATATAAATTATGATCCTTCAAAGGGATGGTTTATGAGCCAGAGATTTTCATGGCATGGACTTATTCCGTATTATGAGAAGGAGTTCTTCCTGAAATCTGATACAAAGCTTGAAGGATATTTAAAATTATTTGATCTTCCTGTTTCAGAAAAATGGTCATTCAAGATGGTATTTGCAGCTTATACTGGTATTACTACTATTCTTCCTTGTTCAGAAGTCAGTGATGGAAACAAAGCTTATATAGATGGTATGATTAATGCACGTGGCTGGACAGATGTTTACAAAGAAACAAAAGGTATGTTCATGTTGTCTAACAGACTTGAACTCAGAGTTCCGCTTGTCCCTGGAATTTTAGGTATCGACGGTTTCTGGGATGCTGCCACAGTTAAACCAAGAATTCAGGATATGTCAAATATCAGTATGAATGATTTCTACTTTAGTTTTGGACCTGGAATACGTTTCCTTCTTCCTCAATTGCCACTGCATCTTGTATTTGCATGGCGTTACAGAGTTATTGATGGAGTACCACAGTTTGCAAAAAGTCCATTCCAGTTCGTACTTTCATTCAATATTGTGAACAATTAGGATTTACTATAAAATAATATAATAAATCATTATAAGGGATTTACAATGAAAAGATATTTTAAGGTTTTAGTTTCACTTGCTGTTTTAATGTTTGCCTGTATTCCGGCCTTCTCTCAGCAGATTACAAAATTTGGTGTTGTAGATACAGCAAAAGTTTATCAGGCATATTTCAGAAACTCAGCTCCTGTAAGAAATTATGAAAAGAAAAAGGCTGAGTTTCAGGAAGAAATCAACAAACAGGTTGAGCAGATTAAAAAGCTTCAGCAGAAAAAACTTGATTATGAGAATTCTGGAAACTCTGCTGCTGCAATGAAAACAGAAGCTGAAATCACTAAGAAAACCGACTATCTTACTGAATATACAAATGCAAAAAATGTTGAGCTTGAATCTATGCAGAAAACCCTGCAGAATTCTGATGATTTTTACAAGAAGCTTTATAACACTCTTGCAAAAATCGCAGAGAGTGGAAGCTACAGTATGATTTTGAGCCTGCAGGAATCTAATGCGATTCTGTGGTATTCATCTTCTGTAGATATCACAAATCAGGTGATTTCAGAGCTTGGACTTTAAGGCTTAGGTTTCTGGGGAATGGCTGAAGAAGAAAATCTTACCCCGATGATGATTCAATATCGGGGAATAAAAGAAAAGTATAAGAACGAGGTGGTATTTTTCCGCCTTGGAGATTTTTATGAAATGTTCGATGAAGATGCGGTAGAAGTATCGCGTCTTTTGAATTTAACATTAACACACAGAGCAAGCCGTCCTATGTGCGGCATTCCCTATCATGCAGCAAAAATCTATATAGCCCGACTTTTACGTCTTGGAAAGAAAATTGTAATTTGTGAACAGGTTGGTGAAATTCCTAAGGGCGGGAAGGGCATTACAGAGCGTAAAGTAGTTGAAATTATTACACCGGGTACAGCTGTGGAAGCTGAATATCTTGAAGGTAACAGAGCAAACTATCTTGCCGCTCTTTCAATTACAAAAGCTAAAGCAGGTTTTGCTTTCATTGATGTTACTACCTCTTCCTTTCGGGCAACTTCCTGGCCTGCTTCAAAAATGGCAGAAAATTTTGGTAAAGAATTAAACCGTGCTGCACCACGAGAGCTTCTTTTACCGGCATCCCTAAAAAATAATGAAGCAATCAAAAGTGTGATTTCTGCTTATGGCTCAATTTCCGTCTCATATTATCCCGACTGGGATTTTTCAGCAGAACTGTCTTACAAAAAACTTACCGCACAGTTTAAAACCGCAAACTTAAAAGCCTATGGCCTCGAAGAAGATAGCCCTGAAATTGTACCAGCCGGCTTCCTCCTTGATTACCTTGAAAAAACTACAAATACTGTTTTACCTCATATTAGTTCAATTCGTGTTTACAGCGACAGTGAATATCTTATAATGGACGATTCTTCGCGACGAAATCTGGAAGTTATTTCTAATATGCGCGAAGGAGGAACTCAGTTTACCCTTCTTGAGTGTGTTGATTTTACAAAAACTGCCATGGGCGGTCGACTATTGCGTAACTGGCTTTTATTTCCGCTTACAAACCTGCGCCAGATAGAAGACAGACAGACTAAAGTAGCAAGCTTTGTTGAAAATAGAAATCTTCTTGAAAAATTAAAGACAGACCTTGGTTCTATTCTTGATGTGGAACGTCTTGCAGGTCGTATTGCAATGGAACGTGCTCATGCAAAAGATCTTCAGGCTCTGCGTGCAAGTCTTGAAAGCTGGAGCCGAATTAAAGAATATCTTGGGCAATATGATTTTTCTTTTATTTCGGATGAAAATTCAGTAACTATCTGTTCTCTGATAGAAAAGGCTATCCTAGATGATCCTGCAACTTCACTGACTGAAGGTGGAATTATAAAAGCCGGCTGGTCTGAAGAACTGGATCACTGGCGCGGTCTGCATGATAACTTTAATCAAATTTTAAGTGAATACGAAGCTGAAGAACGTGAAAAAACAGGCATTTCAACTTTGCGTGTAAAATACACAAATGCGGCCGGCTATTTTATAGAAGTCAGCAAGGGAAAACTTGGGGCTGTACCTGCGCACTTTATTATGAGACGTGCTCTTGTAAATGGAGACCGCTATACTACAGAACGTTTACAGCAGCTGGAAGCAGAACTTAATGAATCTTCTACAAAAATACTTGAACTTGAACGTGATCTTTTTGTAGAAATACGTTCTTCGCTTGCAAAATATATTCCGTATCTTCTACAGGTGGCGGATGAAATTGCAAATACAGATGCTGCAGCTTCTTTTGCACAGGCTGCCATAGAACATAACTGGGTACGGCCAGAAATTGAAGAATCAACACATTTTGAAATAAAAGATGGCCGGCATCCTGTTGTAGAAAATCATCTCCCGACTGGAGAATTTGTTCCAAATGATGCCTTACTTTCTGCAGGAGATGAAACTATTCCTTCTTTTGCACTGATTACCGGTCCAAATATGGCTGGTAAAAGTACATATCTTCGTCAGAATGCCCTGATTGCACTTCTTGCACAAACTGGTTCCTTTGTTCCGGCTTCCAGAGCTCGTCTTGGAATTGTGGATAGAATTTTTTGTCGTGTAGGTGCATCTGATAATCTTGCAAAAGGAGAATCGACCTTCCTTGTTGAGATGACTGAGACTGCAAATATTCTTCATGCTGCAACTAAGAAGTCTCTTGTTATTATGGATGAAGTAGGACGGGGAACCTCTACTGAAGATGGACTTGCAATTGCACGTGCAGTTTCTGAATATCTTCTAGATACTATTGGCTGTAAAACTTTCTTTGCAACTCATTATCATGAGCTTTCGAGAATGGAACATCCTTCTTTAAAAATGCTTTGTATGGATGTTCTTGAGCAAAATGGTTCTGTTGTATTTTTAAGAAAAGTAAAGGAAGGTGTTACCGGGAATTCTTATGGTATTCATGTTGCAAAACTTGCAGGAATTCCACAGGCTGTAATTGATAGGGCAAATGTAATTCTTTCGCATATTCAGGCTCTTGCAAATGACAATCCTGTAATTCTTGATGATGTACCTGCAAAATCCTCTGAATCAGAAAAAACACTTGCGGCAGCGCCTGTTAATCCAGGGCTTTTTAGTGATGAGGAAATCATAATTTCTGAAATCCTTTCTGTTGATACAGATAATCTTACTCCTCTTAATGCACTTCAGATTATTGCGCGATGGAAAAAAGCTCTTTCAGGGCAATAATTCTGGTCAATAATCAATATTTTTTTTATTTTTTCTGAAATCATTTCCTCTTTTCTTCACTTTTGAACCATTATATAGGTGTGAGGAAATTATTTTTCGAAGCAGAACAGTTTCTTATCTCTATGTTCAGACTTATGTATGTCTTTATAAGTGGCGGCAGTGAGTGTGCAGTATGTGGTTCAATCGTGTTTTTACGTCCGGTTTGTGGATCATGTTTACGTAAGCATTTTTCTGTAAAAAATATTATGGACAAAAACAGGTGTGAATGTTGTGGAAAAGAACTCTTGTCTACAAAAGGAAAGTGTATGAAATGTCGTGAGAATCCGGTTCTTTTTAATACCGACAGAGTTATACCGCTATTCCCGTACAGATTGTGGAATCGCGAACTTATGTTCCGGTGGAAAATGCAGGGGGAAAGGATTTTATCTCCGCTTTTTGCAAAACTTTTGTGTGATGTGATTCGAAGAATGGGAGAAAGTGTAATCGTGCCTGTCCCTCCAAGAAAAGGTAAAATCCGGAAAAATGGCTGGGATCAGATTGATGAACTTTGTTTATTTCTCGCAAAACGTTATGGCTTTAAGGTTCTCAGGATTCTGGAACGCAAAACTACTGTGCAGCAGAAAAAACTTACACGACTCCAGCGTCTGGAATCAATAAAAACTGCATATACGCTTTGTGCTCAAAAGATTCTTGAGAAATCCTTAAAGTCTTTTTCTGGAAAAATGCCTGATTCTGTATGTCTTATCGATGATGTATGTACTACTGGTGCCACAATAGAAAGTTGTGCAGAAATATTAAAGGCTGCCGGAATAAAAAAGGTAAGTGCGGTTACTCTATTTACCGTAGATTAGTTATTTTTAAGGAGGTAAATGAAGTTTGCATTGCAAATTTTGAGGTTTCGGGGTATTATTATAAGGATAGTTTTATATATCTTGGAGGGTATCTATGGCTAACGATATTACATATCAAATGGTAACGTTTCATCTGGGGGAAGAATTATATGGTGTCAACATCATGGATGTTAAAGAGATTGTAAGACTTCAGAATGTACGTGTTATCCCTAATGCTCCGTACTATGTAGAGGGTATTATAAATCTTCGTGGTGAAATAATTCCTATTATAGATTTGCATAAGCGCTTCAAGATTCAGTCGACAAATAAATCTGAAGATATTGAAATGGAAGGCGGATTTATCATCCTTAATATCGATGGAAGTAAAATCGGTATTATTATTGATAAAGTAGAGCGCGTTGTTACCGTAAAAGGTGAAGATGTAAAAGATCCGCCTCAGATGCTTAGCGGTATCGGAACAGAGTATATCGAAGGTGTTGTGCGTGAAGAAACAGGTTATCTTATTATGTTAAATACTCGCAAACTCTTCAATGCAAAAGAATTGCAGAAAATTATCGATATTCAGTAAAATAAATGATACAGACATACAGTACAACTATTCGTAGAAAAGAAATGGATGCGGTTTTGACCTGCATGGTTGACGAAAAAATTGGTCCCGGCGAGTTGAACGCAAGATTAATCCAGACGGTAAAGGAATTTACTAAGTGTGACGGTGCAGTAGCTCTTCGCAGCCCTGCAATTGCTTTAAAATATGCGCTGCAGGCTTTGGATTTAGAAAAAGGCGGAAAAATTATGATTTCTGCCCTGGCCCCGGCATGGCAGTATCAGACGGTAGAAAGTCTGGGGTATGAGCCTCTTGTTCTTGATGTAGAAGAAGCTACAGGACTTGTAACAGCCGAAATTGTTTCAAAAGGTATGCAGGAAGGCGGAAAGCTTTTGATTCTTCATGAAACAGAAGGTATTCTTCCTGATTTTGAAGGAATCATGGCTCTTGGTATTCCTGTAATTGAAGATATTTCACAGAGTGCTGGTGCTTCTGTTCCTGTTCTTACTCCGGAAGGAGTTCCTACAGATCAGAGAAAGCTTGCGGGTTCTTTTGGTATTTATACTATCATGGGACTTGAAGAACGTGATGTTCTTACTGCTGGTGGTGGAGCTGTTCTTATGGCTCCTGGCCGCCGTGAGTGGATTGTTCTTAAAAAGTATTCTGATGAAGCTCCATTAACTGATCTTTTGCCTGATATCAACTGCGCCCTTGCCTGGGTGCAGGTAAAAGAATATCCTCGTAACGAAAAGACACGTAAAGAAATTTTTGCAATGTTCCATCAGGCATGCTTAATTGGACGACATAAAATGTATGCTCGGGAGATGGAAGATGGTTCAACAATGAGTTGTTTCCCATTGATTCTTGCAAGTTCCTTTAAGGACGTAAAGCAATACGCTTCCAGAAAGGATATTGAAGTTCAGCTGGCTTACGATAATTCTGTAATTGCACTTAAGGATGAGCTATCGGAAAAATGCATTCATGCAAAATCACTTTATCTTCGCTGCGTACATATTCCGCTTTATCCGCGTCTGACTCATGCAGAGAGTGCCAAAATTGTTAAGGTTTTGAGTTCTCTGCCATAATTAGCCATTAAAGGATAAAATGAAAAAAGCACTTATAATTATAAATGTTAGCAAAGATGAATCTATGACTCTGGCAAAGGAAATTGCAGCTTATCTTAAAAAGAAAGATGTTGCTTATGATTTTCTTAGCTTTGACGGTTTTGTTGATAATACTGATTTTAAGGGCTATGATTTTGTTATTTCGCTTGGTGGAGATGGAACTGTTTTGTATGCGGCACGGAATGCTTCAAAATATGGACTTCCTGTTTTTCCTGTAAATCTTGGTGAGTTTGGTTTTATTGCTTCTGTTCAGCCGGAAGACTGGCAGAAAGAACTGAAACTTTTTATGGATGGAAAGGCTGTTTTTGAAAAGCGTTCCATGCTTAAAGTTGAAGTTAGACGTAATGGAAAAAGAGTTTATAGTTCACTAAGCCTTAATGATGCTGTTATTTCTGCAGAACGTGGTGTATCTACAATAATGCTTTCTGTAAAGCGGAATTCGCTTCCTTTGTGCCGTCTCAAAGCTGATGGACTTATCCTCGCAACACCAACCGGCTCAACCGCATATTCCGCCGCAGCTGGGGGGCCAATAGTTTCACCTGAAGTTGAAGCCTTTGTCCTTACTCCATTAAATTCTTTTTCCCTTTCAAGCCGTCCTATAGTTTTAAGTCCAGACAGTAATCTTGAAATCACTGTAGAAAAAAGTCGAATAAAAGGAATCTGCCTTACAGTTGATGGACAGGAACCGTTTGGAATTCAATGCGGTGACATTATATCTGTTGTACTTAATAAAAAGAAAGCAAAGCTTGTGGCAGGCTCAGAAGAAAAGTTTTATAACGCGCTCAGATCAAAATTAAACTGGTCGGGGGTACCTCATGCTTGAAGATTTAACCATTAAAGATTTTGCTTTAATAGATTCGGATTATCTTGAATTTACAAAAGGCTTTACTGTACTTTCGGGAGAAACCGGCGCGGGTAAGTCTATTCTTATAGGAGCTCTTTCTTTTTTGCTTGGAGGAAAAGCGGAAGTTTCACAGATAAGAGCTGGCAAAAAAGAGGCTAGTGTAAGCGGAACCTTTTTACTGAATATGCAGCTTCCTGTTAGAAGTGAAATTCCGGAAGATGATGAGCCTCGTAATGCACTGGAGTGGCTGAATATTCATGGCATTGAGCCGGAAAATAGCCGTGTGCTTCTTCGTAGAATTATCCGAGATACTGGCAAAACAGCTGCCTGGATAGATGATACACCAGTTACACGTGCAGATCTTGCACAGTTTTCTTCCTTTCTAGTTGATATTCATGGTCAGCATGAACATCAGTCTTTGATGAAGGTAAGCGAACACAGAAAATATCTTGATGCCAGGGCAGGAATTACTACAGATGTAGATGCTTTTACAAAAAAATACGCAGAACTTGTTCAAAAACGAAAGCTTCTTGCTCAGTATAATCTTTCTGATGGCGAGCGAATGCGAAAGCTTGATATGATGAGCTTTGCTGTAAAAGAAATTTCTGAAGCTAAACTTAAGCAGAATGAAGATACAGAACTTGAAGAGGAGCAGGCAAGACTTGCATCGTATGAGAAAATTTATTCTGATATAGATTCTATAGATCAGATGTTATCAAGTGACGATAACGGTGTAATAGGACTTCTTAAAAGAATCAGACGTGACAGTTCTCATGTTACAGAGCTCGATAAATCTCTTTCAAAGCTTGATGAACGAGTTGAATCTGCTTTTTATGAGCTTTCTGATATTGCCGATGAATTTTCATCATACAAAGGAAGGCTTGTTTATGATCCAAACCGCCTTCAGACTGTAGAAGACAGATTATCACTCATTTATAATCTTAAGAAAAAATATGCATCTTCTGTAAACGCACCGCTTTCTGAAGTATTTTCATATTTTGAAGAGGCTCAGCGCTATATCGAAGAAAATGGTGAAGGTAATAATCGTAAGGAAATTCTTACTGCCGAAATTAAGGCTCTGGAAAAAGAAGTTCTTACTCAGGCAGAAAAGCTTTCACAGGCTCGAAAAGCGACAGCTCAGACTCTCAATTCTGAAGTAGACTCTATTCTTGCAAAACTTGGAATGAAAGGTACAACCTTTGCCGCTCAGATTAATCAGAAAGCTGGAACAGAGGTTGAACAGCTTTGCGGGCCTTATGGAAAAGATGATATTGAATTTATGATAAGTGCAAATCCGGGAAATCCTCCGCTTCCTCTTGCAAAGATTGCTTCTGGTGGAGAACTTTCACGTGTTATGCTTGCACTTAAAACCATTTTTGCCCGTACAGACGGAGTAGAAACCCTTATTTTTGACGAAATTGATACTGGAATTGGCGGTGAAGTTGCCGTTGCAGTAGGTGCTCATATTAAGAATCTTGCTAAAAACCGGCAGATTTTCTGCATTACACATCTAGCGAGCATCGCAGTTTATGCCGATAATCAGATTAAGATAGAGAAAAGTGTCTCCGGAGAAATTACTTCATCAAATGTTTATCCTGTGGAAGGCGAAGCACGCGTGGCTGAAATTGCACGTATGCTTTCCGGTGATTCAGACACAGCGCAGTCTCTGGAACATGCTCGTTCTCTTCTCCAGAAATTCAGCGGAGGTAACTGATGTCAAAGATTTCGGAAGAAACAAGGCTCCATTTTAATGAGGCAATTCAGCCCTACAAAGGAAAAATCACCGCCACTCTTGAAAAAGAAAAGACTATGCTTAACGGTATGCATAAAGGTGATATTGACTATGAAAATAAGAAACTGATTTTGTGCGAAGATATGATTTATACAGCTTCTTTGTATATGGCTCAGAATAGTCTTTCTCTTCGCCTTATGGAAGTGAAAAATAATGATGCTTTGAATGATGCACGAAAAATTCTCTATAAAGCCATTATTTATCTTGAAGAAATAGTTTCTGATACAATTGATGTGCCTTATGCAGATCTAAGTCCGCTCCAGGAAACTATTCAGAATGTTCCGATTATCCGAAGATATACTATTATCCGAAAACTTGGGCTTGCAATTACAATGCTTAAAGATGCCTTTGGAGATAACAGTAAATGGAAGTGGTCTTTCGTTGAACTGGAAGGTCGCTTTGCCACAGTCTCAAAGAATCTGATTGATATGAAAGCTGCTTACAAAGATTATTTTGATCCAAATAGTGCTGATTATGAAACAACAGTACTTTATATCAGAATGATTCAAAAGCAGCTGAATGACTCGGCAACTGCATACCGCGATAAATACGAGCTTTCAACACGCCGTATTGATGATATGCGTAATGCTATAAAATATCTTCTTGCTCTTCGTAAGCTTTACATTGCTATCGGAGATTCAAATCAGGCAGAAGAAGTAAAGAAAAAGGCTGTGGTCTGGAAAGATAAGATGGATGCTGACCACAAGGCCGGATTAAGCAATTAGCGTTGAAATAATATTCAAACCTAATAACGACTGCCTCAAGGCTTTAAGCGAAGCGGGTCTTGACCAGTCGTAAATCATGAGAAATATAATATGAATAAACAACTGGCATTTAGAATCTTTGAAGGTTTTTCCATTCAAAGATGGAATGATTTAATACGCCCCTTTGACCTTGTAGAAATGGACAAGGCTGCAGAAAAGATGGTGCTTACATATATAATCGGAAAATATGAAGAGCACCGTAAAAAGTATGTTGACTGGAAGTGGCTTATATATGCTTCTCTTTTTGATCTTTTAAGAAAGATTTCTCTGTGCGATATCAAAGCTCCTGTTCAACAGATGCTTCGCCGTGAGTTTCCAGATGAATACATGCGTCTTAATGAATGGGTTCTGAACGGTTATAAAGCCATGATTTCAGATGAGAAACTTTTTTCTGAATTCACAATTTATGTTGGTCAGCAATCCGGAAATATTCCAATTCCCACTGAGCTTAGAACAACTGTAAATATTTATCGTGCTGCCCACAAATATTCTACAATTCGCGAGCTTGAAATGCTTGCAGTTGTAAATGAAAAAGAACGCCTTAAGAATATACGAAACGAACTCGAACTGGAAATACAGCCTTACCTTGAATTGGAAGGGCTTCAGAAGCTTATGACACATCAAAAAACTTTTGATTTTATTTTGAAAATTGAACAGCTTCGTTTTCAGACAAGATGGAATCAAACTCCACGAGTTCCGGCTACATCCGTTCTTGGTCACTGTTTCTTTGTTGCAATTATGACTTTGCTTTTAGGTCGTGAATACAATCCTGATATGTGTGACCGCCGTGTGATAAACAATTATTTCAGTGCACTTTTTCATGATCTTCCGGAATCTGTTACCCGAGATATTATTTCCCCGGTAAAAACTGCTACAGATGATCTTCCGAATATTGTAAAAAAGATTGAAGATGAGATTGTTAATAAAGAGCTTGTTCCCTTAATGGAGCCTTTTTTTGAAAAGGAAGTAATTTACTATACAAGTGATGAATTTTCAGATAGGATTCTTGATAAAAGTGGCAAGATTAAACACGTTTCCTGGGAAGAACTTAATACAAAATATAATTCAACTGAGTTTGATCCTATAGATGGAAGGCTTGTGCGTATCTGTGATCATTTTTCAGCCCTTATGGAAGCTGATATTTCGATAAAACATGGAATTACATCGGAACATCTTACTGGTGGCCGGGAAGGTATTTTAAGCCGTTATTCAAATGGTGAAATAAGCAGCGGACTTAACGTGAACGAGTTCTTTCAGAATATTG
>CAKUWD010000087.1 GCA_934699065.1 uncultured Treponema sp. | reverse complement strand
GTGTAATTGATGGTATTCCATCTGATACATATTACAACCAGAACGGATGGTGGATTCAGAAAGCTGTTCTTAAGGAATTCGGATATCCAAAGATTAAGACTGTAGACGAATATTTCGACCTTCTTGAAAAATACTACAAGAAGTATCCTACACTTGACGGAGCTCCAACAATTCCATTCTCAATCATCACAGCTGACTGGGAAGCATTCGACCTCTGGAACCCGCCTAACTTCTTGGCTGGATATCCAAACGATGGTAACGGACACGTTACTCTCGAAAACGGAAAATATGTTTACACAGACAACTTCGTTGATGAAAATGCTAAGAGATGGTTCAAACTCGCTAACGGATACTTCCAGCGTGGTTTGATCGATCCAGCTTCTTTCACAGACAACCGTGACCAGTACTATGCAAAGATTGCACAGGGCCGTGTACTCGGTATGTTCATTCAGGGATGGCAGTTCATGGGCGAACCAGAACAGACTCTCTGGACAGCTGGAAAAGACGAAAGAACATATGCTCCACTTCCACTTACATTTGATGAAAAAATTAAGCCTCACTACCGTGACCAGTCACTTCCTAACCTCCAGAGAGGTTATGGTATCACTGTAAAGTGTCCAGAAGACAAGGCTATCAAGATTCTTCAGTTCATGGATGAAATGATCAAAGAAGAAAACCAGAAAGTTCTTTACTGGGGATTTGAAGGTGAAGATTACCTCATCGATACAGATGGTTCTAAGACAGGTACAAAGGGTGCTGCTTATCGTACAGACAAACAGCGTGCAGATCAGAAGGATCCAAACTGGATTCAGAAGAACCGCGCTACTCTCTGGACAGAAGAAGCTCCAAAACTTGAAGGAACATTGCCTTCTGGATACACACGCTCTATGGACGACCTCGAATGGGAATATGCTTTG
The DNA here is from genome assembly GCA_934699065.1 of uncultured Treponema sp. Lineage (GTDB taxonomy): Bacteria > Spirochaetota > Spirochaetia > Treponematales > Treponemataceae > Treponema_D. The sequence goes on along the minus strand of CAKUWD010000087.1, from coordinate 10,276 downwards.
AGCCAGAAGCCGGTTGACCTTGAACTGTGGGCTGCTTACGGAGTTGGTTCTTATGCTGAATTCGTAGATGCTAACCCTCCAAAGAATGCTGGCTGGTACCCAATGTGGCAGTGTAACCCATCTGCTGAAAACGGCGGAATCGAAGAGGAAGCTGCAGTAGCTATGACTGGATTCGAAACAGTTCAGAGAAAGTATCTTCCTATGATGATTATGGGAAAACCTGCTGACTTCGAAAAGACTTGGGCAGAGTATGAATCATTGCTCAAACCACTTACAGAAAAATACAACAAGTTTATGCAGCAGCAGCTTGATCATCGTGTAGAAGCATTCGGTGGTTTTCAGGACTAATTAAGTTCTGACACTTTGTGTCAGCTTAATCAGTAACGGGAGAATGAGAAATCTTTCTCCCGCTAAAAAAAGTCCACGGATTTTCTGTGGACTTTTTTTAGCGCTAAGTATTAATAATTTTGACGGGTGTTTTTTATGAAAAGTAAAAAAGCTGCTGTTTCTGCAGATGTAAAAAACGCAGAACTTGCAAATAAAAAAAGCAAAATAAAGCTTTTAGGTAAGCAGAAAATGCTTATCCTCATGTCGCTTCCTTTTGTATTATATATTATCTTATTCAGATACATCCCTCTTTGGGGATGGACAATGGCTTTTCAGGATTATAAGCCATATAAATCTTTTGCTCAGCAAGACTGGGTAGGCCTTAAGTGGTTTATTCAGTTGTTTACAGAGAAAGAATTCCTTCTCTCTTTACGTAATACTGTAGGCATGAGCCTTATTTCTACGGCTCTTGGTTATATAACTGCAATTTTAATTGCGGTATTCTTAAATGAAGTTCGTATAATTGGAATCAAAAGATTTGTTCAGACTGTTTCTTATTTGCCACACTTCCTTTCATGGGTTATCGTAACTGGATTGGTTGCAAATGTACTTTCAGTTGAAGACGGAATCTTAAATGATATATTGTTAAGCTTGCACATTGTTAAGTCACCTATTCAGTGGCTCGCTGTTCAGAAATACTTCTGGCACATCATTGGTTGGACTTATGTCTGGAAGGAAGTAGGTTGGAATACTATCGTATACCTTGGTGCAATGACAGCTATTGACCCTTGTCTGTACGAAGCAGCACAGATTGACGGTTGTGGTCGTCTCCGCAAAATCTGGCACATCACATTGCCAGGAATTAAGCCTACAATTATTATTATGATGATTATGTCTGCCGGACATATTCTCGATGCAAACTTTGAAATGCCATACTTGTTACAGAATGGTATGATTCAGGATGTTGCAGAAACAATTGATATTTATGTATTGAAATATGGTTTCAAACTTTCAAGATACGGTCTTGCAACTGCCGCTGGTATTTTCAAGAATGCAGTTAATATCTTACTTCTTGTAATTGCAAATGGCATTGCTAAGAGAAGTGGTGAGGAGCGTTTGATATGATAAATAGCAAAGTAGATTATGCAGCAGCCAAAAGGCGCACAACAATAGGAAACTTCATTTTTGACGCAATCATCTTCATTGTTCTTGCTTTTGTAGTTGTAGTTACCGTTTATCCTTTCTGGAACACAATTGCCATTTCTTTGAATGATGGTCTTGATTCTCTTAAAGGTGGAATTAAACTCTGGCCTCGTAAGTTTACATGGAAAAACTATCAGGACTTGTTCCAGACAGACCGAATCTTTAATGCTGGTATTATTTCTGTAACTCGTACCGTTATTCAGACTGTACTGAGTGTTTTCTGTACTTCAATTCTTGCATACGCTTTAAGCCGTAAAGAATTTGTTTTGAGAAAATCACTTACAACAATTATTGTAATTTCTATGTATATAAACGCTGGTCTTATTCCAGGATACATGCTTATCAAGAATCTTCATCTTCTTGGTAAATATTCAGTTTATATCATTCCTTGTCTTGTTGATGTATTCAACTTTATTCTTGTAAGAACATACATCAACGGCTTGCCAGACAGCTTTGTTGAGTCTGCCCGTATTGATGGTGCCAACGAGTTTAGAATCTATATGCAGATTATTATGCCGTTAATTGTACCTTCAATTGCTATGGTATGTCTCTTTACTGCTGTAAATGCATGGAACAGCTGGTTTGATACTTATCTTTATTGTTCTAATAAACCAAAGCTTCATTCTTTGCAGTACGTTTTGATGTCTTTCCTGCAGCAGAGCCAGAACCAGAGTTCAAATGCAGCTGATGCTAACTCAATGGCGGTTGCTGCCGGTGCAGGTTCTACTGCTTCTAAATCGACACCAATCAGTATTCGTTCTTCAATTACAATGATTGCTACATTACCTATTCTCGTTGTATATCCATTCGTACAGAAATACTTCGTAGTAGGTATGACAATCGGTGGTGTTAAGGAATAAGCCAATAGAATTATAATAAATCATAAGGTGGTTTCGATACACTCGCTTTGCGAGCACTCAACCACCGATTTATCGAAGACCGGTGGTTGAGTAGCCCGAAGGGCGTATCGAAACCACCGTTTTTTTTTGGATTGCTTCGCTGCGCTCGCAATGACAATTTTCGTCATTGCGAGGAGCGTAGCGACGAAGCAATCCATAACAAGGAAAAGAAATATGCTAAGAATCGTCAAAACAAAACTAGGAAGTGTCGAAGGAATCCCTGCCGCTGACCCGCGTATTACCGCTTTTAAATCAATTCCATTTGCAAAACCACCAGTAGGCCCCCTGCGTTTTGCACCACCGCAAGCTGCTGAACCATGGGAAGGAGTGAAAGACTGTTTCAAATTCCCTCCTATTCCTGTTCAGCCCTCCCCTAACAGAAATCCACCGCCGGAAGATGTATATTCACGCGAATGGTCTGTTGATCCGGATATCCCTGTAAGCGAAGATTGCCTTTATCTGAACATCTGGACTCCTGCTAAAACTGGAAATGAAAAGTTTCCTGTTTACTTCTGGATTTTTGGAGGCGGCTGGCAAGTTGGCCATACTGCAGAAATGGAATTTGACGGTGAACGCATAGCACGCCGTGGAATTGTTGTTGTAACTGTAAACTACCGTGTAAACCTATTTGGTTTTACCTGTCATCCCGAACTTACAAGGGAATATCCTGAAAATCCGGCTAATGCAGGACTACAGGACCAGCTTGCAGGTCTTAAATGGGTTTATGAAAATATAGAAGCTTTCGGAGGCGATAAGGAAAATATAACTATTGGTGGACAGTCTGCAGGAGCCGGAAGCGTACTTTTCCACATTGGGAACCCTGAAAGCCGTAAATATTTTAAGCGGGCTGTTGTAGACAGCGGATTAATTTATGCACCTAATATGCCTGATATGTTTCCAAAACGTACTGTTTCAGATGCAGAAAAACTTGGAGAAGAATTTTTTAATTTCTGTGGCTGTAAAAATCTGGAAGAAGCCCGGAAACTTTCAACAGATCAACTTCGCAAAAAGTGGGATGAATGGGGTGGATATCCTAAATCTATTGCCAGCTGGACTCCTACTTTTGATGATAAATATAACAGAGGAAGTCTGATAGAAGTTGTTCAGCAAGGTAAATGCACACCTTGTCCAATTTTTACCGGTTTTACAACTGACGAATTTATTTTTGGAGGTCTTCATGCTGTTGAAATGGGTATTCGAAAACTGATGAAGGAAGAAGAAGCTCGTGGCTTAAAGCTTGAAAATTACTGCTATAAATTCGATGTTCCAATTCCAGGCTGGGATCATCCTGGAAAATTCCATTCTGTTGATTTATGGTTCTGGTTTGAAACTCTTGCAAAATGCTGGAGACCGTTTACAGGAGTTCACTATGATGTTGCACGTCAGATGTGTGATTATCTTTGTAACTTTATAAAGTGCGGAAATCCAAACGGTCTTGACCTTAACGGACAACCATTACCAGAATGGACACCTTATTCAGCAGAAAAAGAAAACTTTATGGAATTCACCACCGGATGCGCAGAAAACGCTATACCGGCTAGTGAAGAAATGAAGAAATATTTGTAAAAAAAACGGTGGTTTCGACAAGCTCAACCACCGTACTACACAAAGTCGACCAACTTACTACACAAGCTTAACCAGCTTTTTTACAAGTTTTCTCCGTTAGCTTCAATCACTTCTTTATACCAGTAAGCTGAATCTTTTGGAATGCGCTTTTGTGTTGCATAATCACAGAAAACCATTCCAAAACGAGGATTATATCCCTTTGCCCATTCAAAGTTATCCATAAATGACCACTGGAAATAACCACGCACATCACAACCGCTTTCTGCCGCAGTCTTAAGCCCACGCAAATAACGGTGCAAAAAGTCTATACGGTTTGGATCATGAACCTTTCCATCGAGGCTTTCCCAATCGTGACATGAAAGTCCGTTTTCTGTGATGTAAATCGGAAGCTGATATCTTTTTGTAAAATGCTTTACACCCCACTCTAGAGCAGAATCAAAAGTATCCCAGCCAATTTCCGTATGTGGTGTACCAGGCTTACGTGTATAATCACCTGTATAATGTCCCTGATAAATATTTATTCCAATAAAATCAATTTTCTGGCTTATTAATTTCATATCTTCATCTGTAAATGAAGGGAAGATATCTTTTGTTTCCTGTAAAAGTTTTTCCGGATAATGTCCTAAAACAATTGGATCTGCCCAGTAAGCATCAGACCAGAAAAAGAATTCGCGTGTAATAGAAAAATGACTTTCATATGCTGCATCTGCATCTTTTTCTGTAACAGGAATAGCAGGTAAAGAAGCCAGTGTAATTCCAACTTCGGCAAAAGGTGCCAGCTCTCTAATAACTTTTACAGCCCTTCCGTGTGCAAGATGAATATTGTGTCCCATATGCAAAAGATCTCTTGTACTAAGCTGATAACCTGGTGCATGAGAACCCTGAGAACAACCACAACCCATAAAAACAGAAGGTTCATTAAAAGTAATATAATTTTTTACCCTTTCTCCAAAGCACTTAACGATTACCTTTGTATACTCTTCAAACCACAAAGGACTTTCAGGATTGGTCCAGCCACCTTTTAACTGAAGACAATATGGTAAATCCCAATGGTAAAGAGTAACATAAGGTGTGATGTTATACTTTAAAAGTTCATCAACCAGATTACTGTAAAACTCAAGACCTTTTTCATTGATTTTACCTGTTCCATCTGGAAGAATACGAGTCCATGCGATTGAAAAACGATAAGCTTTGAGGCCAAGTTCTGCCATAAGCTTTACGTCTTCCTTGTAGCGGTGATAGTGATCACAGGCAATATCACCAGTTGAGTTATCCTCTATTTTTCCGCCACGATGACAAAATTCATCCCAGATTGAAGGTGATTTTCCATCTTCATTCCAGGCTCCTTCAATCTGAAAAGAAGCAGTTGCCGCTCCCCACATAAAATCTTTTCTAAAGCTCATATAGTTACTCCTAAAAAAAGTCACCCCTACTTATTTCAGGGGCTAGTCCAATTATTGTATTTCAGAATTAATTGCGTCTATGATTTCTGGAAAATACCAGTTCTGACTATTACGGTTGTAATAGCCATAATGCTCATCATATTTTTCATTTTCAACTTTCCAAACACCATTATCCCAAAGAAAGCATGGCATTCCATAAGCACGTGATTCTTTTATAAAATCATGAAACCACGCTACCCTGTCTTCAAGGTTATTTTTATTCGTTGCACCGTATTCACCGATATAAACTGCATAACCATTTGCAATAAAATGATCATTCAGTTTTTTGAACATTGATGTAAATTCTTTCTTTACACTTTCCGAATAATTTTTAATTCCCGGAGATTCCATTGCAAAATTATATGGAGTGTACATATGAACTGAAACAATCAGGCGGTCTTTACTGCCATCATAATCCTGAGGCATTTTAAATGTGCTTGCAAGAGCAGAATCGGGTGAAGCCTGCAAAGATGGAATTGCAACTAAGCGTTTTTTATTATTTCCTCCACTTGCACGAATTACATCCAGTATATTTTGTGTAAGTTTATTCAGATTATTCATTGCAGAAATTGATTTTGGAGAAGTTGCATTATAATACCATTCTTCGCTTGTTCCACAAAGACGAGGTTCATTTAACACTTCAAAAATAAGGTGCTCATCATAGCCGTTATTAAATGCGAGAGAAATTTGAGCCCAGGTATTACATACAAATTTTGCTGATTCTTCATAATTTTCATCTGTTGGATAAAAACCGGCAGATTTAGGCATTTTGGCATTTTTTTCGTAGTTATCATGATGAATGTTTAAGACAACATACATTCCATCTTCTATAGCCCAGTCAACAACTTCTTTTACACGGTTCATCCATGCAGGTGAAATAGAATAACTTGCATCTGTTATATGACGAGACCATGAAACCGGAATTCTGATTGTTTTGATTCCTGATGCAGCCAGACCATCTATCATTGCTTTTGTGGTTTTTGGCTGCCCCCAGCTCATTTCTGAAGAAAGACTATTTCCACCAGCTGTTGCATCAAATGTATTTCCAAGATTCCAGCCGGTTTTCATATCCCGAACAAGCTCTATTGCTTTACGTTCGTTAAAAGGTTTGCTACCGGTATCAACAATAGCTTTGTCACGGTTAAAAGAAATTACTTCAAGCGGATTAACTTCTAAAACAGCAACTGGCTCTTTTGTCTTTTTTTCAGGCTTTTTTCCTTTAGCCTTAGATTTGTCTGATTTCTGAGCATCCATAAAGGCCTGGGCCATTGGATTACTGAATTCAGAATCTTTATTTTTTTTAGTTTTTCCGCGACATGAAATTGCAAAAACTGCAAAACACAACAAACAGAGAATTTTAGTTTTATTTTTAAAAAAAATCTTCATAGCCTAAATATAATAGAAGTATGAAGATTTTGACAGTCAGAAATATCTCTGAAAATTGTAAGAAAACAGTTTATTAAAGCTGTGATTTCAAAACTTATGCTCGGAGCAAAAAAAGGGCTTTGACAACATCATCCCCGTTGATAAAGCCTTTTTTTTTGCGTGAGAGCATAAGTTTTGTTTATCTACTCAGTTTTCTGTAAACTGTTCGTTTCGGAACTCCGGCATCTTCACCAAATTCCTTGAGTTTCCATTCAGCATATTCAGACCAGTTTCCTTCAAAGAAGCGAACTTCAGAGTTATTTTCGAAAGCAAGAATATGTGTACAGATACGGTCTAAGAACCAGCGGTCGTGGCTGACTACAAGGGCACAACCGGCAAAGTCTTCAAGGGCTTCTTCCAGAGCGCGGACAGTTTCTACGTCCAGATCGTTTGTAGGTTCGTCGAAAAGCAGAACGTTTCCGCTTTCCTTAAGCATCATACCAAGATTGAGTCGGTTACGTTCTCCACCAGAAAGAACACTTACCTTTTTATTCTGATCAGGACCCGCAAAGTTGAACCAGCCACAGTAAGCGTGAGCATTTACTTCACGAACACCGCCTTCGAGAGCTCTACCCTTCTCGTCTACGGCGCCGAGTTTTACGAGATCTCCGCCACCGCCCAGGGTCTCGTAAACAGTCTTATTCATATCAAGACCGCTTCTCATCTGGTCTACATAAACAAGCTTTACTGTCTGACCAACTTTAATTTCTCCAGAATCTGGCTTTTCGCCACCTTCCAAACCTGCTGCATCAACAATCATCTTGAAAAGTGTTGTTTTACCGGCACCGTTTGGTCCGACGATACCAACAATGGCACCAGCCGGAATATGTACATTGAGATTTTCGAAAAGAAGTTTGTCGCCGAAAGACTTTGTAAGATTTTCAATATCAATTACCTGGTTACCAAGACGTGGACCGGCTGGAATAGAAATCTGTGTATCTTTAAGCTGTTTTTTGCTTTCCTGAGCCATAAGCTCGTTATAGCGGGTAATGTGTTCCTTATGCTTTGCCTGTCGTCCCTTAGCACCCATGTGAATCCATTCAAGCTCGCGCTGAATTTCCTTCTGGCGGGCAGATTCGTTTTTATTTTCCTGAGCAAGGCGGGCATTTTTCTGTTCAAGCCAGCTTGAGTAGTTACCCTTGAAAGGATAGCCTTCACCGCGGTCAAGCTCCAAAATCCAGCCTGCAACCTGGTCGAGGAAGTAGCGGTCGTGAGTTACTGCAATTACAGTTCCAGGATAGTCGTGAAGGTGTTTCTCAAGCCAGGCTACAGTTTCTGCGTCGAGGTGGTTTGTAGGTTCGTCTAGGAGGAGAATGTCCGGCTTCTGCAACAAAAGACGACAGAGAGCAACACGGCGACGCTCACCTCCGGAAAGCACATCTACAACCTGGTCTGCAGGAGGACAGCGGAGGGCGTCCATAGCAAGTTCAAGATTGTTATCAAGGTTCCAGGCGTCAAGGGCATCCAGCTTTTCCTGAACCTCACCCTGGCGGGCACAGAGCTTATCAAAATCTGCATCAGGGTCGCCAAAGGCTTCGTTGATTTTATCGAATTCTGCAAGAAGGTCTGTAATTGGCTTTACACCTTCCTTTACAATTTCCATAACAGTTTTGCCGGCTTCGAGTTCCGGTTCCTGTTCAAGGTAACCGATTGTGTAGCCTGGAGCAAGAGAAGTTTCACCGGCAAACTCTGTATCTTTACCGGCAAGAATCTTAAAAAGAGAAGATTTACCGGAACCGTTTGGTCCTACAACGCCGATTTTCGCACCATAGTAATAGGAAATACTGATATCTTTAAGAACCACCTTAGTGCCGTACGAACGGGTAACGCGGTCCATTGTGTAAATTATTTTCTTGTCGTCGAAAGTTTTTGCCATTTATATACTCCTCTTAGTTCTTAAAACAGGCGCAAGCATAGCTTGCTTTTGAGCCGTTTTTTCGATAATCCTAAAACGACCCTCGCGGCTCGTTTCTTAACGGATTTTCGATTATTGGCATGTCGTCGAAAGTTTTTGCCATTTATATACTCCTCTTAGTTCTAAAAACAGGCGCAAGCATAGCTTGCTTTGTGCCGTTTTTATGATTGTTAGTTAGAGTTTAATGGATATTTAAAATAGAAACAACACGTTTTATGTAAGTGGCAGGGCTTCCGTATTATAAATGTTTTCAGTAATCTTGGCGCGAGGGAGCGGGGCGTGGTTCAAAAACACTCTTTTTGTGGCTGCCGCAAAGCGGCAGTTCCATAGTTTCTATGCCACAAAAAGCGTGTAGCGCTGTTTTGAGCTACGAAGCCGTGACCGGGAGCCAGTTTTTTATGAAGATTGTTTTATAATACGGAAGCCCTAGCGTACGAGAAGATTCATAACTATTGCTTTGAATTATCACTCAACCCCGTAACAATCATAACCAGAAGAGCGCAGGCGGTCGGCAACGTTGCCGGTTTTGTCTTCGCGTACGAGAACAATGTAATAGGTTGTACCGCTGGCTCGGGTTTCTGTTGTGATATAGGCATCAAAACCTTTTGCCTTTACTTCATCAGCAAGAAGTTTTGCATTGCTTTCTGTACGGAAGAGGCCAAGCTGCCATTTTGTGAATCTGGCAGGAGCAACGCTGGCTTCAGCAGTAGTGGCGTTTTTTTCTGCAGCTGTCTGCTTTGGTTCTTCCGGCATTGCAATACTGCCAGTTCCCTGTTCAGCCTCACCGCTTTTTGGAACAAAGAACCAGAATGGAGTTGGAAGAAGCTGAGCATCGCCACGAACAATAGAAGCTTCTATTGATTTAGGGTAAAGCTTTGTAATCTGTTGTGAATATGAAGTATCGCCGGTTACATACCAGAGAGTAAGCAGGACAGCAGGCTTTACTGCATTCATAGAATCAACTTTAAGATAAGCCTGAAGCATTACAAGAGGTTCCTGAAGGCCCGCAACATCATCAGCCTTACAAAGGGCAGACCACTGAGTATAAAGTTTGATATAAGCCTGAACATTTGCGTTTTTAGAATTGCGTACAGCTGAATTAAGATAACTGTCTGCTGTTGCATAGTCGCCGCAACTGAGGGCACAACGAACAGCGTCGAGAACTATCTGTTCATTTGTTTTTTTTGGCATTCCTTCTGCATCTCCGGCAGCAATACCTGCGGCTTGCGCATAGGATTTCTGAGCATCTTCATATAAAGCCATCTGCTCCTGCAGTGAGGCCAGAAAAATCCACGCAGCCCGCTTTTCCGCAGCAACAGTCATTTTTGAAATCTGAGTTTTGAGATATGAGACTGATTCTTCTACAGAATCTTTTTTTGCAGCCTCCGACGTAACAAATGAGGCTGTAAGCTCTGCGGCGAAAACACAAGTGCAAAGAAAAATTGCAGTAATAATAGAAATAATTTTCTTCATATATTATTTTTCGGCTTCCGGCTTAC
>CAKUWD010000086.1 GCA_934699065.1 uncultured Treponema sp. | reverse complement strand
AAGGTTGTTGAGTATGCTCACCAGTTCGACGTAACTGTAGAAGCAGAGCTCGGAGTTCTCGGTGGTGTAGAAGAGGATGTTGCTGCAGAAGAATCTAAGTACACAAAACCAGAAGAAGTAATCGACTTCACATCAAAGACTGGTTGTGACTCTCTTGCAATTTCTATCGGAACTTCACACGGACGCTGTAAGTTCACTCCAGAACAGTGTACACGCCGCGAAGATGGTACTCTCGTTCCACCTCCACTGGCATTCGATGTTCTCGAAGCAATCGAAAAGCAGCTCCCAGGTTTCCCAATCGTACTCCACGGATCTTCTTCAGTTCCACAGATTTACGTTGCAGAAATCGAAAAGTTCGGCGGAAAGATTCCTAACTCTATAGGTATTCCAGAAGAACAGCTCCGCAAGGCTGCTAAATCTGCAGTTTGCAAAATCAACGTAGACTCAGACGGACGTCTTGCTATGACAGCTGCTATCCGTAAGCACCTTGTTGAGCATCCTGAGGACTTTGACCCACGTCAGTACCTCACAGACGCTCGTGCAGAACTCGTAAAGATGTATGCAGACAAGAACAAGAACGTATTCGGATCTGCTGGTCACGCTCTTGACTAGGAGAACTAATGCTCTTGACTAGTTCTTTATAACGGTGGTTGAGCTTGTCGAAACCACCATAAAAAAAGACTTCGTTTTTCATCAACGAAGTCTTTTTTGTTTAACTGTCTTATTAATTAGTCTTTCACCGTAAGCACACCAAACTTACTTAGAATAAACAGAACCGGCAGCACTGCACTGTACACTGCACTCAAAAGCAGTACAAAGAAGTAATTCATATCAAGAATATACATACTCTCCAGCAAAGAAGGCACAAGAACACTTACCAGACAGATAATAATCCAGACTGCCGTAAATACATATTTTTTGTTTTTTACTGTTTTCTCAATATGCTTTGCCCCAAGTCCTAAAGAAAATATCATCACTACAAAGAGCACTGGCTTAACAAAGAGCGGAAAGGTTGTATAAAGACCTTCTGCCGTAGAAATAATTGTATAAGGAAGATACAGCATATAGAACGAAAGCAAAAGAGGAAAAAAGGCTTCTATCTTGTAAGAAATTTCATCCTTTGACCAGGCAAAAAAGATTCCATATAAAAGAATCACAGGAAGTAAAGTCTGTCTCACAAGCAGAAATAATACATTACTTTTAAAAGAATAAGGAATAATTCTATGTGAATACAAAAAGAATACCTTAAATCCACAGACAAGTACAGCAACAATAATTCCTAAGAAAATAGCTGGAATCAGGTGTGAATCTTTTTTATAAAAACACCAGGCTGCAAGAATCAGAGGTAAAAGTAAAAACATAAATAGATACATAGACAAAAAATACAGTTTAGAGCAGGTTTTATCAACCTTATTTTGCACGAATACGCAGAATGCTCGCCCTGCCCTCCACAGTAATTTTTTCACCAGGCTTTACGGCATAAATTTCTTCTGCAAGAATTTTTTTGCCAATCTGTTCGCCAGCTTCACGTATTACAGCCTTATCTTCAGAAAGAATATACAAAAGCTGAACATCTGCCGCGCCCTTATAATCACCAGAGCAATACATACTCCAGCCGCCTTTAACATCAATTCTTTCAATAGAAAAATATTTACATTCAAAGCTTCCAGGAAAAGGCGCAACAGGCTGCATTTCTTCACGCTTAATTACAGCAAGACCTTTTTCAATATGAACCTCACGTCCGCGCCCCCAGTCATAAAGACGGTAAGTAAGGTCACAGGACTGCTGAACTTCCATAAGGCGAAGTCCGCCGCCAATAGCATGCACTGTACCTGCCGGTATATAAACAAAATCTCCAGGCTTTACATTTACAAACTCAAGATACTGCTCAAGTGTATTATCAGTAATTGCTTTTGCAAGAACTTCATTCGAAAAACCTTCTTTTATTCCGTAAACAATCTTCGCATCAGGAGCAGCATCAAGAACGTACCAGCATTCTGTTTTACCACGATTACCCTTTCCTTCCAGTTTTACAGCCCAGTCATCATCCGGATGTACCTGAATAGAAAGAGTATCATTAGCCTGTATAACCTTTACAAGGAGAGGATAATCACCGCCGCAGAATGATTTAAAATCATCCTGACAGCCGTTAGGGTGAGTCGATGCTATCCAAAGCTCATAACCCCAGATTTTTTCTGACTTTATTGAGTTAAGCTTAAGCATTATTTTGACCACAACTGCTCTGGATAATAGCCGTCTTTTATCTTCTTAGCAATCTCATTCTTAACAATCTGACGATCCTCTGGATATGTCATACCAAACCAGGTTTCTGTAGAATTAAAGAATTTAATAATACCCTTTCCGTGCGCAATAATATCACCAGCAGAAACAGGAAGAAGAGCCTCAGCTTTTGGAGCTTTTGAATTATTTGCAATAAAGTTATCCCAATATACATGGAATTCTTCGAAAGCCTTTGGAGTAAAACCAAAAAGGTTCATACTAACCCACTCTTTTCCAGTGAGTAAAACCTTTTCTCCATCTGGCATTTCACTGATTACCTGATCATTTTCACCATAGTAAATCTTAAGATTTTCCACTATTGTATCAAGCTTATCATCCTTTACAGTACATACGCCACGGCTTACAGAACCGGAACGGCTCATTGTATTTCCAAGAATATAACCTACCATAGCATGTTCTGTGCAATCATTACTGATTGAAGAAAGATATTTTCCCAGAACTTCAAAAGCCTGGCGGCCATAATAGTCATCCGAATTAATTACAGCAAATGGTGCATTTATAGCTTTTTCAGCACACAAAACAGCATGTGTTGTTCCCCATGGCTTTTCGCGGCCTTCGCTGTCTTTAATCTGCTGTGAAGTCAAAAGACTTTCGTGCTGCTGAAATACATATTCTGCATCACAATTGCGTGCAATGCGGTCAAAAAGTCTTTCACGAAATGCCTGTTCAATATCTTTTCTGATAATAAATACAACTTTTCCAAAGCCGCTTTTCATAGCATCATAAGTTGCAAAATCAAGAAGACATTCATCATGCAATCCTACTCCGTCTATCTGTTTTACTCCGCCATAACGGCTTCCCATACCTGCTGCTAAAACTAATAATGTTGGTTTCATTGTAATTGCCTCACTTAAAAAATTATGAAATTATAGTTTCAAGGGCAAGTTTCATCATGTCCTTGAATGTTGTCTGTCTTTCTTCTGCCGTAGTTGCACCACCCTTAGAAATGTGATCACTTACGGTAAGAATTGCGAGAGCCTTTCTTTTGAACTCTGCTGCAAGAGTATACAATTCTGCAGCTTCCATTTCAATTCCCACAACTCCGTATTTTTTCCATAACTTCCAGTTATTATTGTCATCATAAAAACGGTCACTTGAAGCACATGGTCCTACAATAGCTTTAAGTCCCAGTTCCTTAGATTTATTCCAGGCTGTATTTAAAAGCTCAAAATCAGCAACAGGAGCATAATGCATAAGGCCAAAACGCTGACTCTGCAAAGAAGAGTCTGTACAAGCTCCGTTTGCAAGAATTACATCACGCAGATTTACATCATCACCTACAGCTCCGCAGGTTCCTACTCGAATTGCTTTCTGAACTCCGTAACAGTCAAAAAGTTCATGAACATAGATAGAAAGCGACGGCTGTCCCATTCCTGTTCCCTGAACAGAAACTTTTACGCCCTTATATGTTCCTGTAAAACCGAACATACCACGAACTTCGTTATAACATACCGGATTTTCCAGAAATGTTTCTGCAATAAATTTTGCCCTGAGCGGATCGCCGGGAAGCAGAACTTTGTCTGCGATTGCTCCTTCTGGAGCGTTAATATGTGTACTCATATCTTTATTATAATTGAAAAATAAAATAAAGCAAATAGTAACTAAAACTCTCCAAAAGAGAAAAAAAAGGCAACGGGGATGATGTTGTTCGCTACCTTTTTTTTCTCTTCTGGAGTCAAGTGAGCTTTTTTATTTTTCGATTATAATAACTCCACCGCGGGAGGGTGAGTTCCTTCTAATTACCGTTACAAAAATATCATGCCGAAGACGGCTCCAAGAACAATAACTAGTATCGGATGTGCTTTTAACTTAAAAAGTAAAAACGTAAAGACTGAGTAGCCGGCGATTGGAATTAAATTGAAGAGTTCTTTCCAGCCTTCTAATGTCGTAAGAGTTGATAAAGATTCCGGAGGATTTATAAGTGTGAAGGTTATTACCTGAATTACCGGAACCAGAATAAGGCCTGTTGTTACAGGTCGCAGAAAAGCCAGAGAGCCCTTTACAAAGGGATTATTATTAAAACTGCGTAAAAAACGGGCTATAATCAATATGATTATGATTGAAGGCAAAACCTGAGCACCTGTAACTATAAGGGCACCGGGTACTCCATAAAGTTCATAACCTATATAGGTTGCCATATTAATTCCGATAGGTCCGGGAGTACTTTCTGATATTGCTATCATATTGTAAAACTGTTCCTGGGAAATCAATCCGGAAGAAACTATTGACTGCTGCATAAGAGTGATTGCAACCTGTCCACCACCGATTGTAAAAAGACCTATATAAAAAAAAGTAAAAGCAAGCTGCAAAAGAGACATTATTCATCCCCCTTTTCGCCAGCTGATGCCTGCTGTTTTTTCTGTCTATACAAGGTAAGTAAACACCCTGTTACAAGAGAAGCAAGAATTATAAACACGGATTGTACCTTAAAAAAATAAATAAGGATAAAAGCCGCAAGCATAAACAAAGCATTCCAGAAATTTTTAATGGTCTTTTTTGTAAACTTCACAATTACACTTGTAAGCAAAGCGGCAACAGCAACATTTATTCCCCTTAAAGCTCTCTGGGCAAGAGGATATTTATCTACAGAAGAGATTGCACCGGCAAGCAGCATTATTATTACCCAGGATGGGGTTACAACACCAATAGTTCCTATAATGCCTCCGAGCCAGCCGAGTTTTTTATATCCGATGAAGGTTGCTACGTTTACGGCAATAATTCCTGGAGTACTCTGTCCTATTGCAAAATAATCAATAAGTTCTTCTTCACTTACCCAGCCTCGTTTTTCAATAAGTTCACGCTGCATAATCGGCATCATTGCAAGTCCACCACCAAATGTAAAAGCTCCGATTTTTACAAATGCAAAATACAGTTCCAGAAACTGCTTTAATTTATTTTTCATTTCTTACCTCTAACAATTTATTACTTATAGAAAGCTGCACACAGGTTCCAGCAGGTTTATTCTGTTTTATTACAAATGCCGCTCCAATCTGATTTGCTCTGTATTGCATGGAATTAAGTCCAAGTCCATTTCCTTTTCCTGCCGTATCATTTACAAAACCAACACCATCATCAATAACCCTGACAACTGTTTTTTTGCCTTCCATTTTTACACTTACTTCGACATTTTTTGCCTTTGAATGCTTCATAATATTATGCAGTGCTTCCTGAATAATTCTGAAAATATTTAGCTTTTGAGTTTTGTCAAAATGAACGCCCTTAGGCACTCCCCATTCATATGAACATTTTATTCCTGATTGATTCGCAAAAGAATCACAAAGATTACTGAGACTGTGATTCATGCCAAGACTTTCCAATTCTACCGGATAAGAGTTATGTGCATACTGTCTTGTAGTTTGAAGAGTTTCACCAATTAACTGTGCAAGTTCCAGCATCTGACTTTTTGCTACCGGTTCAGACTGATTTGAATAACTTCTACAGAGCATAGAAATTCCTGCAAGCCTCTGGCAGATATCATCATGAAGGTCATTACTGAATCTCTGCCGTTCAAGCTCACTGATTTTCAGAACTTCAGCTTCAACTTCCATACGACGGTTATTAGCTTCCACAAGCTCCTTTGTCCGTTCATTTACTTCGCGTTCCAGATATTCAGAATGCTTCCGTCTTTCTTCTGCAATCGTTACACGATTTAAGCCATGTGCAATATTAATAGCAATAGAACTCAGATAAGGAAGTACATTCTCATCAGC
This sequence comes from uncultured Treponema sp., assembly GCA_934699065.1. Lineage (GTDB taxonomy): Bacteria > Spirochaetota > Spirochaetia > Treponematales > Treponemataceae > Treponema_D. Next base: position 5,294 of record CAKUWD010000086.1, on the reverse strand, counting down.
TTCATAAAAAATACAACCAATCAATTCATTACCGGCAGTAAGAAACTTCATAATCATAGAAGGTTTAGTCTTAGAATCAATTTCATAAAAACGACGGTAAAACTGTCCCAGCGGCATTTTCATCTCGCGGTCAAATTCGTAACATTCATTACCACTGCGTCGCACAAAAAGCGGGTCTACAGCAAGACTCTTTGAATGAGAACCTTTTACCTTATCACTCGAAAAACGTAAAATACAAAAATTATTCAAACCAAGCTGATTAAGATTCTGGCGTACAACATATTTTAAGGCACCAAAAGTTTCTCCATAATTCAAATCCTGACCGATATGACTTACCATGCGAAGCAAGGTTTCAGATTGAACATAGTTTGCCTGCATGGCGCGGAACTGTTCCTCATCTGAAGCAAAATCATCCTTACTCCCCTTACAGCCGCAGGATTTTCGATAAACAACAGTAGATTCTATAAACACTTCTTCCGGAACATCATTACCTCCAAGAAGCTGTGCCATAAGTTCAACAGACTTCGCTCCAATTTCCGTGAGAGGCTGATGGACCGTCGTCAGCGACGGAATCTCAAAACGAGCCTGTGGAATATCGTCAAATCCCGTAACAGCACATTCTTTTACATCCGAATTCTTACTGTTTATCTTAAAATATTTATAAACACCAATAGCCATATTATCATTGGCACAAACAACAACATCCGGAGACTTTTTTATTTCATCCATGTATTCGGTCATTGCACGAATAGCCGCAACTTCCGTAAAATAACCTCGCTTAAGAACATATTCCAGGTCCGAAAACCAGGGTCTGTAAGCTTCCATAGTTTTTGTAAAAATACGTTCACGAACTTCAGCATCAGGATGATCTTCCGAACCACTTATGAAAAGAAATTTTCTGTAATTATGAGTGAGAATAAGATGTTCAACCAGCTGCTTCATAGAATCTTCCGTTTCTATAAGAACTGAAGGAATACCTTCAATTTTTTGTCCTACAGAAACAACAGGAATATTTCCCCAGATTCTTTCAACATCTGCTTTTGTGTTAAAATCAGCATTTCCAGTAATAACAGAAGTAACTAGAATAACTCCATCCAGATCAAAATATTCCTTATGTGGAAAGCGGGCAACCAGTTCTTCTTCTGTAATATGAGTATTTTCCTGCTGGAAACAGATTAGCTCAACTCCAAGTTCCTGAGCCCTCTGTTCAATTCCCTTGTATACGGAAATCTGATATTCCTCATCCAGAATGTTTAAAACAACACCAATTCTCATAGATATTTATTATACATTTATTTTTAAATTTATGATATTATATAACTATGAGTTGTAATGTAATTATTATTGATGATCATCCTCTTTTCAGTCGCGGCCTTTCTCAGCTGATTGAAACACAGAAGGATTACAAAGTTATCGGTATGGCAAAGGATAGAAATGAAGCTCTTTCTCTTCTTGATACAACAACCCCAGACCTTGCCATAGTAGACTTAAACCTCGGTCAGGAAGACGGTCTTGAACTAATAAAAGACATCATTGTAATACACCCTCAGACAAAGATTCTTGTTCTTTCAATGCATGACGAACGCTTCTATGCAGAACGGGCAATTAAAGCCGGAGCAAAAGGCTACATCATGAAAGAAGAAGCTGAATCTCAGGTTATAAACGCAATTAAAACCGTTACAAGCGGAGAAATTTACCTGAGTGAAAACGAAAAGAACCGTATTAAAGAGCTTTCTCAGGGCACTACCACAGAAAACGGTTCCTTTGATTCAATCAGTACACTCTCAGACCGCCAGCTTCAGATTTTTACACTGGTAGGAAAAGGTCTTGGAACTGTTGAAATTGCAAAGAAACTGAATCTCAGTATCAAAACAATAGATACCCACAAAGAAAACATAAAGGCCAAGCTGCACTGCGCATCTTCTGCAGAGCTCAGGCAGATGGCCATTGAATGGACAAATAAAGCTGTTTAATTCAACTGAAACATACGGCAGAAGCTAGCAGTTTCTGCCGTAAACTTCTGAAAGGAAGCTCAGATTATCTGCATAAGCTTTCTTCAAATCCTTTTTAGCCATACGCCAGTTCCAGTTCTGTCCTGTCGTTGCAGGTTTATTCATTCTTCCTTCATTTCCAACTCCGGTAATATCCTGCATAGGAATAACACAGTAAACCGCACTTGATGCAATAGCAGCTCTGATCATATGAAGACGGAGCTGGCCTGATTTTACAAGAGAATGAGCCTTTTGTGCAGTAAGCGGCTGCCCCTCAATATATTGAGCCACCAGCACAAGCTGTTCACTGGAACAGTTTTCAAGCCAGCCCTGCAATGTATCATTATCATGAGTTCCCGTGTAAATAACACATTCATTTGTATCAAACATATGTGGAAGAAAATAATTTGTCATTCCGTGTTCACGAGCCTCATCTGCACTAAAAGCAAACTGAAGAACCTTCATTCCAGGAAAACCACTCTCATCTCTTAGAGCACGTACTTCCTCTGTAATAACGCCAAGATCTTCTGCAATAACCGGAATATCACCAAGTTTACGTTTTATAGCACGGAATAAATCCAGTCCGGGACCTTTAATCCATTTTCCATTAACCGCCGTAGCAGAACCTGCTGGAACACTCCAGTAAGCTTCAAAACCACGGAAGTGATCTATACGAAGCACATCTGTGAGTTCAAGCACACGTTTAATTCTGGCAACCCACCAGGAATAACCACTTGCCTTCATTGCAGCCCAGTCATAAAGGGGATTTCCCCATAACTGTCCGTCTGCACAAAAATAATCAGGTGGAACTCCCGCAACAGCAGAAGGTCTTCCATTTTCATCAAGCTGGAAGAAGTTCTGATTTGCCCATACATCTGCACTATCTGGAGCAACGAAAATCGGAATATCACCAATAAGTTTTACCCCGTTTTCATTTGCATAAGTTTTAAGTTCATTCCACTGAACATCAAAAAAGAACTGAATAACCTTTAGTTCTTCTAACTCTTTCTGATGGGTCTTCCGCCATTGGTTCACAGCTTCTTTTTCACAGCGGGCAAGTTCCTTAGGCCAGTAAGCATACCACATCGAAGATTCAGGTTTTTCTTCTGCAGCTTTAGCATCATAAAAGTTTTTTATACTCATGAAGGTAACAAAATTATCAAGCCAGGAAGCTTTACCCTTACAGAATTCTTTATACAAAGCTTTATCTTCATCAGAAGCATTTGTAAGAAAAAATTCTGAGCATTTTTTTAGAACCGGCATTTTCCACCAGACAACTGAGCCAAAATCAATATTTCCTTCAGATTTTATATATTCTGGAGGACGAACTTCTTTTTTTTCTGCCCATCCTTTCTTTACCAATAAATCCAGATCAATTATAAGAGGATTTCCTGCAAAGGTTGAAAAAGATGCATAAGGAGAATCACCATAACCTGTAGGCCCCAGAGGAAGAATCTGCCACAAAGTCTGGTCTGCATCTATCAGCCAGTCAACAAATTTATATGCATATTCACCAAGCGTTCCTATTCCAGGAGTTCCCGGCAAAGAAGTTGGATGCAGTAGAACTCCGCTTTTTCTTTCAAATTTCATCAGTACACCTCAATAAAAAGTATATACAAATTCTAACACAACATAAAAAGATTTTCCATTTAAAAGATTTATGTTGTATAATTTTCTCATGAAAATATTTATTTATTCTCCACAGATGGAGATAAGTCAAATAATTTCAGATCATCTTCAGGAAAAAGGAAATCTGTGTTTTGTATTTCAAGACTTTTCTGACTTAACCTGCGAGGTTATGAATCAGAAAAAACAGCCGGATTTACTTGTACTAGATTATCTTTCTTTTAACCACGACCTTTTTAATATATATGAGTTTTTTTCTAAAAAAAGTATTTTCCTTCCTGTAATTTTTTATAATGATCCCTGCCTTACACGCTCTACCCGAACATCACACTGGCTGGCACAATTTGAAGCTCTATTATGTAAAAATATAGCAAAGGATTTCTCAAAATATGAGCCTCTCTTTATTTACCTGGAAGAACTTATTGAATCTGATGAATTCCGGCCATATATTACTTTATTACAGCCAGCAAAAGACCTTCCACAAAACTACATTAAAGACAGATTTACACTTCAATACTTAAAAGAAAACTCTGATGATTGCATCTACACTTTTAAGGAACGGACATCAATACCTCAAAATATTTTCTCCCTGCTTAAATTGATGCAGAAAAATAAAGATATGCTTTTATCAATAAAAGATATTCAAAATTTATATAAAGAAATTGGAAAAGAAATAACAGAAAAATCAATCAAGGTAATGCTTTCAACACTACGCAAATATATACGCGAAGATCACGACTGTAACTTTTTGATTTATCACGAAAAAGACAGATATCGTTTTATAAGATACAAAATATAAAAAAAAGCGACGGTATTAAAATAACCGTCGCTTTTTACAAGCCGGCAAGCACAGCTTACCTCTGAAGCGTTTTTTTTTCGATAATCCTAAAACGACCCTTTCGGCTCATTTATAACGGATTTTCGATTTTAGTCTACTGAAGAACCTTAGCAATACGCTCCAAAACCTTCTTGCGGTCAAGAGGCTTAATAATGTAGCTCTTTGCACCAGTCATGAGAGACTTCTTTACAAGTTCCTCTTTACCAAGAGCAGAAACCATTACAACTTTTGCATTCTTATCAAAAGCCATAATCTGTTCGAGAGCTGTAATACCATCCATTTTTGGCATTGTAATATCCATAGTAACAAGGTCTACATTAGGGCAGAGTTCCTTATACTTATCTACACCTTCTTTTCCATCTGCGGCAGTTGCAACAATCTCATATCCTTCACTTGAAAGAATCTGTCCGAGCTGTTTTGCTACGAACATAGAGTCGTCAACAACCAATACTCTGAAGGATGATCCGTCGTCTTTTCTTCCCTCTGGAGGACGCTCGTTTATTGTTGGAAAATCATTCGTAGTTTTCATTTTCTTACTCCTTTAGAATATTTTATGCACGTTCCCTGATAGAAACGTTTACTTCAATTTTACCACAGTCAGAAATAAGAGGAACAATAAGTGCCTCTACACTATCTGTTGTTCCACCAAGAGCTGCAATTTCCATCTTCTGTCCTACAAAGAGAGCAGGAGGTGTAAGGTCAAATCTGAAACCAAGCTCATGAAGCTTTGTAACAGCCTGAGCTGTAATAAGGTTAGCAAGCTCGCTGATTGTAGCCTTAGCCAAATCATCAAATTCCGGCAGAGTCTCACGCTACATTGCTGTACAATAAAAAACACA
>CAKUWD010000085.1 GCA_934699065.1 uncultured Treponema sp. | reverse complement strand
CACCTGCCCAGTAACCGCCATCAGTGGACATAAATATATCAGGAATAATATTTTCTTTCAGACAAACAGAAATTGCTGATGAAAGACATATTATAAAAAAGTTGTGTCTATTATTTTTTATCAGATTAATGAAAGGTTTTAAGCTTGGTCCAGAAGATACAATAAGGCAGTCTTTATCAATTATTTTTTTAAGAGTTGCAATTTTATTAATTGAACTGATAAAACGGCAGGAATTTAGAAGCCATTTTTTTTCAAAATATTCACGTGTAATTAAAAGAGTTTTTGCACGTTCTAAAGAGTCTTTTATATCATTCCAGATTTTTTTTTCAATATCGGGAAAAATTTGAGATGAAGCAGGCCAGCTTACAAAAAATGCTGTAAGAAGTTCTTCTTCATTAAAAGATTTTTCAAGGAGAGTTTTAAAATATTGTTCGGAATAATTCAATACTAAATCCAGTTTTTTATCAAACTCGGAAAACTGTGAAGTATATCTTACACCAGCAATTTTTATATCAGGAAATTTTTGCTTAAAAAAATCTACAGCATAACAAAGGGCTGGTTCAAGAATAATGATCCAGGAAGGTAAAAAGGGGAGTTTCAGATTATCAACAAATCGCTGTGCTTCTTTTGAAGGTGCATAGTTTGAATGAATAAAGTGACCATTAATTAATGCAGTTAGTTCTTCATTTTTTGCTTTTTGAAACTTTATTTCCAAAGTCTAGCCACCCGGATATTTTATGACTGGAGAAAAGCTTGAGTTTCAGCACAGGATTCTGCTGTTCCAGAAAAATCAATTTTTATTAATTCAGCATAATGCTCAAGAAGATCTTTTATATTCAAAATCAAATGATTAGCAATTAATTCAATAGAATATGTTTTATCTGTGATAATTACAGTTTTTAATGAATTTATTCCAGATAAAACAGTCGAATCTGGAGAATTATAATAACAGATAAAACGGTTATATATTTCATTTAATAATGCTGATTGTACATAAGATTTATTTTTTATATCAGATTTCATTTTAGCAGTAATAAAACTTTCTACTGCTTCAGAATAATCTATATTAAGTTTTAAAACTACAGAATTATCTTGTATTAAAGAATTTAGATTTGAAATAGTACAAATATGAAAACTGTTATCTAAAAGTTCTATATCATCTGCAATTTTATTTGTAATAATTTCAGTTGATAATAAAATCTGAGAATTTGTATTTTTATATATATAAAGATTTTTAATATTGTCTTTTATATTAAGTGAAAATAATTGTAATAAAGGATTTATTTCATCTTGATTTGTAAAAGAATAAATCTTTTTGGATACAGGACAGATTCCATTCCAGAAGTCTGCTGTAGAAATTGCAGAGATAATCGAATTACCATCAAAACCTATACTATTTTTAACAAAATAATCAGATTCTTTTTTTTCGAGTAAAGCGCAGATTTTTAATGAATGTTTGATTATAAAATCAGAAAAAGCCAGCCCCTGAATCTTTTCTTTTTTATCCAGGGTACTGGCTCGTGAAAGAAGTCCCATATTAAGACAATCCTAATTCAGAGAACAATTTTTTGTAAGTAACAAATTCATCTGACTTTGCAAATTCAACAATCTTTTCTTCAGGAAGATTTTCAAGAAGCTGATCCATATAAAGAAGAACAGATTTTATGTCCTGTTTAAGATCAGTTGTTGCAGCAGTTTCTGTTTCAGAATCTGTTTTGTCAAGATAGGCTAGGTTACTGTCAGAAAGTGTGTTGTCAAGGTTATCAACTTCTGCAAAAGATGTATCTGCTGGAGTTTCAGTTACAGGTTCTTCAATTGTATTTTCTTCTGAAAAACTGTCTACGCTTGTGAAAGATTCTTCAACTTCTGGCTCATTTTCAGCCTCAGCCTCTGCATCAACTTCAACTTCTGGTTCTGTTTCTTCAGAAAGAACTTTATCTACGGTTGGAATGTCGTCATCTGCTTCAACAGTTATATCATTCTCAATAACTTCTTCTTCACTTTCTTCTGGAAGCTCAAGCTCCATTTCATCAATACTTTCTTCCTGTATTATTTCTTCCGGTTCTTCTTCCTCAGTAGTCTCTTTTACAGAATCCATGAAGTCAGAAGAAGTTGATTCAACAAGAAGATCTTCTTCTTTTGGAATTGAAATTTCATCAGGCAGAGCTTCTTCTTCAAAGAGTTCATCATTTCCATCTGGAATAAACTCATCAATTTCAGGCTCTTCAAGTTTCTCGTTTGAAAAATCAAATGAATCTTCAGTCTGATCTTCATTAAGATCAATGTCTTCGATATTAGTACTTTCATCAGAAGAAATAGCATTTTCAATTTCTGTTTCAGTTGAATCTGAAATATCTGTTGTATCAGAGATTTCAGGCTCAGAAGAAATTATTGATTCTTCAATGATAGTATCATCTTCGATATTATCCTCTTCAAGAGGAACTGTATCTTCTGTTACAATTTCTTCGATAGCTGGTTCTTCTGAAGATTCTTCTGCTTCAATTTCAACCTGATTTTCTTCGATTACCGGCTCTTCTTCAGTAATTACAGATTCCTCAATAACAGGTTCTTCTTCAGAAATAACAGGCTCTTCGATTACCGGAGTTTCAGCTTCAGTTTGTTCAATAACAGTTTCTTCAACAACTGGTTCTTCTACTTCTGCCTCAGTTTCTACAGTTTCATCAGAGCTGGCGTCTGCATTTTCATCAGCTTCAACAGTATCGCTGAAATCTGCAGTATTCATAATGTTGTCAAGCTCATCAAATGAAAGAGCGATTGTATCGTCTTCATCGTCTCCGCTAAAGAATCCGCCTTTGTCTTCTTCTGTTTCTTCAGGAATATCTACTTCATTTGAAACAGCAGCAGCAGCGGCACCTGCAGCAACACCGGCTGCAACAGCTGTAACGGCAGGTTCATGTTTGATTTCCTCAAGATTAGACTTGAGTTTGTTCATTTCATCTTTAAGATTTGAAAGTTCTGAAACAATCTGCTGGAGAAGAGAATTGTCAACTGTTGTTTTATTTTCATCTGCAGCCGCTGGTTCAGAATCAACCTGTTCAAGTTCATCTGTGTTTTCAGTATCTGATTTAATTTCATTTACAACAGGTGCTGTAGCAGTATTTTCATCACCGACAGAAAGATCATAATCAATAACCTTTTCTTTATTTTTAGCTTCTTCTACATCCTGAACAATTGGAGTTTCTTCTGCATTAGCATCAATACCAAAGTCGGAAAGATCAACATCTTCTGTATTGATATTTTCAGAAGCTGCTGCTGTTGATGGGGTAGTGCTTTCTTCGGCTGTAAAGCTTGATCCAAAGTCATCCATTGAAACTTCTTCAGTTTCTACGCTTTCACTTTCTTCTGTATCGTAATCTGTGTCATCATCGTCATCAGCGGAAATATCAAGTGAAAGATTATCTTCAGTTTCAACTGTATCAGCAGAATCATCAAAACTGATATCCATATCAAGAGGGGATTCATCTTCTACAGTTTCTTCCTGTTTTGCTTCTTCAGGAGCAGAGTCAAAAGAATCACCATCCATAAAATCATCAAGAGAAAGCTCTTCAGTTTCAGAAGAAGCAGCTGCAGCAGCTGATGGTCCAGCTCCTGGCTCGAAACCGTTATTACCTGATGCTACTGATTCATCAGAGAAGCCTTCGTCCATAAAGTCATCAAGAGAAATCTCTTCATCTTCGGTTGAAATTTCTTCAGATTCTGTTTCTGATTGACCAGAAATCTCTGTATCAAAATCAGTTACTTCTTCTGTTGGAATATCAGTATTAAAATCTGTTACTTCTTCAGTTGGAATTTCTGTATCAAATTCTGAAGTATCTATAGAAGATTCTGCTTCTTCGCCTGCTTCAGTATCAGAAACTATATCATCAAAATTAATTTCATCTGATTCTGTAGAGATTTCAGCTTCAGCATCTGGTTCTTCTGCTGTTTCCTCAGTTTGGGCAATGTCATCAAAATTTAAGGCATCCTCAACATTTTCTTCAGGTGCTTCAACCTGTTCTACATCAACTCCACCAGTAATATTTGCAAGTTCATCTGTACTGAGCGTTGTGTCATCTTCGCTGCCAAAATCATCAAGGCTATTTGCAGCAGCCTCCTGAGGATCTTCTTTGAACATATCAGAAAAATCGGAGTCGTCGAAATCTGGTAAATCCAAACCGCCATCATCAAGATTCAGTTCATCCGATGTATCTGCGGGGGTCACTTCAGTATTATCATTTTCTGCTGTATTTTTGACCCAAACACCGTAACTCTCAAGTTCATTTGTATTGTCATCAGATTTACTCATATAGCTCCTCTCTTTCGAGTATTAATATTCTTTTATATTATCGGCATGAGAAGCCTGAAATAATAGAGAAAAATTAATACAACTTTTTTATTATTATAACACATATTTTCATTTCAGAAAACAGAAATTATTGCCGATAAGTAAATTATCTATGAATCGTGCAAAGTATTTGGCGGCAATATTTTTCGGAACCTTTGTTTACGTTCTTCTGTCAATGACATTCGGGCAAAACAGTCTGCATTGTTATAATAAAATGGAAGAGCAGAAATGTATTATAAGTAAACAAACTACTGAAATTCAGAATATTAACAGTGAACTCGCACTGGAACTTGCTGCTTTGCAAAATGACAGGGCTGTTATCGCTTCTTATGCACATAAGCTTGATTATGTAAGTGATGGTGAAAAACTTGTTAAAATTACAGGTTTGCGTCCGGCTCAGACAACATTGTATGATACAGGTTCAGTTTTGCGCCATGAAGAACCTGAATTTTTGCCGGAAAAAGTATGCAAAATAGTAGGTTTTGGCTTTGCTCTTCTTTTTACGATTATTTTCCTTTTATATGATATTAGTGCAGGAAATATAGTTCTTGGTAAAGATAAAAAACCGATTGTAACTGGTATTCCTGTATACGATCTTCCTCAGATTTAATTTGTATTTTAATTGAGTCTTGTCCAGATAACGCTTACTGTTCCCTGTTTATAACTGTTTCCTTCAGGTAAAAGTGTATCTTTTATTCCTTTTAAAGTATTTCCGTTTATAAGTGTAAGTGTCCATTTGATTGGTTCTGCCGAAACTGCAGCAGTTAAGGCAGCCGAACGCTGAAGTTCAGGATAAAAAGATGCATTTGAGTTTCCCTTCTGGGTTATAAGAACCTGTTTATTTGATTCATCACCAGAAAGTTCAACGATAATATTCATAGTTGCACCGTTATTAAAGATTACAAAGCCACGACCACCTCTCATTATTACAATTTTTTTGATATTATCTTCGCCTGTCCAGGTGCCGGAAAGTTCTTCTGTAGAAGAAATATCAGTTGTTGTTAAATCTGGAGCTTCAGAGGAGGTTTGTGAAGTAAGAGTCTTGGCAGAAGTGTCATTTTCAATAAGCTGTTTTATAGTCTGTCTTAGAACATCCTTCGGTTCCATCAGTATTTTATAGAAAGAATCGAATTTTTTTTGTTTTGAATGCTCTTCATTATTTGCTTTATCAATAACATAATATGTTGTAATCCATTTGTCTGAATCGGAATCTTTTGTGATAAGAGTAAAAAATGCCAGGGCACTTTCAGAAAAAGCAGATATATCCGGGCGGTTTTTGAGATTTGGACTTGTTCTTTTGTCTGTGATGGTAAAATTATTAATCTCTGTAAGCTGAGTATAGTATAGATCGCTTGTCATTTTAGACATGTTTTCATCAATTTCTGTGGAAACAATACCATAATAATCAATGAAATAACTTTGAGCCGAAAGACCTGCGGAAAAAATAAGGAGAATGATGGATATTAATACTGACTTTTTTAATAAATCCTTTTTATCCGTCAATTTAACCTCTCAGTTTACCAGCGAATTCTCTCTGAATATCGCGCTGTACATCACGGTCTTTGATTGCAGCACGCTTGTCGTACATTTTTTTACCTTTACAGACTCCTAGTGTTACTTTTACACGACCGTCTTTGAGATAAAAATCCAGCGGAATTAGCGTGCAGCCTTTTTCGTCCACGCGCCGAGTCAGTCTTTTTATTTCTTCTGCATGAAGCAAAAGTTTTTTAGGCCTGTCCGGATCGTGATTAAAAATAGAAGAGAAAGAATATTCAGAAATATGGAAGTTTTTTACCCATACCTCGCCATTTGTGATTTCCGCAAAAGCGTCAGGAAATGAGATGTTTCCGTTTTTTACCGATTTGACTTCAGTACCTTCAAGTACAATACCGCACTCGTAAGTATCTTCAATAAAATAATCAAATCTAGCCTTTCTGTTTTCTGCAATAATCTTTCTGTCAGCCATATCTTCCTATTATAAAGTATATAGATATTGCTTTCAAGAAGTTAAAAATGTGTAAGGCTGCTGTCGGCCCTTGTTTTTAACTTTACCTAAAAAAAATATAAGCTTTACAGAAGTTACAAATATTTGAACATATATCAGGGCTTCCGCATTATAAACAAAAATCCCGAATTTTTGGCCCCCAGTCACGTTCGCAGCAGCTACAAAAAGAGTGTTTTTGAACCATGCCCCGCTCCTTCGCGCCAACATTACGGAAAAGCGTTTATAATGCGGAAGCCCTGGAACATATATAAATACAATTATTTCTAACTTGTATGAAATAAGATTTTTTGATACTTTATAATAAACAAAAACGAGGGGAACGTTTTGAATCGCAATATCGAAGTTTTTTCATATCAGATAAAAAAAGAACGACGCAGAAGAACAATTTCTTTTATACTATTTTGTATTTGTCTTTATATTTTTATTAATATTGTAATTTCATATTTAATATATCCTTTACGCCAGAATTCCCTTTCTATGATTCCAGATATACCTGAAAAATCTGTTGTTCTGGTATCTCCTGTAGCAGGAAACTATCAGAGGGGTGATGTAGTTCTTTTGCAGCCTCGTTATACAAAAAAACTTAATCTGTTTTTTTCTCAAATGCAGCGGTTTGTAAGATTTTTTACAGCTCAACAGATTTCGATTTTTGAAAATAATGAACAGCCTTCATCGAAATCTCATATAAGACGAATTGTTGGAATGCCAGGTGATACAATTTATATGCGTGATTATGTTCTTTATGTAAAACCTGCCGGAGAAAAACATTTTCTTACAGAATTTGAAATTGTTGAAAATCCTTATAATGTAACTTTTTATGTTCCACCTGCAGAATGGGATACTGAAATAGGTGTAAAAGGCTCTTTTGATGAATTTACACTTGGATATAATGAATACTTTGTACTTGCTGATAACAGAAAGTCTTCTGATGATTCACGTTTGTGGGGTGCTGTAAAAAAAGAAGATATAAGTGCAAAACTTCTGCTCTGTTATTTTCCATTCCGGAATTTTAAATTATTCTGATGCTGTGTGAATAGAAAGATGAATGAAATAAGTTCGCTTTATATTCATATTCCTTTCTGTATTTCTAAATGTGCTTATTGTGATTTTTTCAGCAGACCTTATGGTTCTGTGCCCGATGATTATATAGCAGCTCTTTGTAAAGAGATTTCTTACAGAATAAAACTTTATAATATTTCAAATCTTAAAACAATTTATATTGGAGGGGGAACTCCAAGTCTTCTGACAGAAAATCAGTTTCAGGTATTGTTTAATCATATAAAAGCATGTGTTGCACTTTCTTCAGATGTTGAAGTTACAGTGGAAGTGAATCCTGATGATGTAAGTGAAGGATTTCTTAAAAATCTCAGGTCTTGCGGAGTTAATCGTATTTCCTGTGGAATTCAAAGTATGAATGATCTTGCTCTAAAGACTGCATGCAGACGGGCAGATTGTGACGCAAATAGAAATGCACTCAGCCTTTTAAAAAATTACTGGCAGGGGGACCTTTCTGTAGATTTGATTTCGGGACTTCCAGGGGATGATGAGACAACTCTTACTAAATCTCTTGAGGAGATTTGTAAAATAAAACCGTCTCACATCTCGCTTTATTCGCTAACGATAGAAGATGAGACTCCGTTTGGTAAACAGTTTAACAGCGGAAAGCTTGTTTATGATTTTGATCAGGCTGATAAACTCTGGTTGTGTGGTCGCGATTATCTTGAAACCCAGGGCTATAAATGGTACGAAGTTTCAAACTTTTGTCTTAAAGGAAAAGAGTGCCGTCATAATCTTGCATACTGGACACATAGTGATTACCTTGGTTGTGGGAGTGGAGGAACAGGAACTGTATATAAGGCAGATGCTTCTGCGTTAAGATGGACTAACACAACTGATATAAAAAAGTATATTTCATTCTGGAATTTTGACGGTGAAGGTAAAATTATAAGTGGTAATAAAATAAATTCTGCTGCTTTGACTAAACTTTCTGAAGTTCAGACAGAAGAAAAAATTGATTCTGAGATTTCTGAGTTTGAGTTTTTTATGATGGAACTTAGAAAGACTGATGGTTTTGAAGAAACACAGTTTAAAAGAATTTTTTCAAAAGCGCTGCCTGAAAAATTTTTGTGTCTTTTTGAAAAATGGGAAAAGAAAGGACTTTTTGTGAGACAGAAAGTTGAGGGAAGTGGGGGTAGATATTTTATGAGCCGGGAAGGTATGTTGTTTTTAAACCGCTTTCTTGAAGAACTGTGTTAGTGTGGAATAACAATTGTAAAACAAGTGCCTTTATCTTTTTCTGATTCTACAAATATTTTCCAGCCATGAGTGTACATAATGTTTTTTACTACAGCAAGCCCAACCCCCATTCCTTCTTCCTGTCTTGAATTTGTGCCTCTGTAAAAAAGATCAAAAATATAATCAAGGTCTTTTTTATCTATTCCATAGCCGGAGTCTTTAATTTTAAATATTAATGAATGTTTGTCATCAGGATCTTCATAAGCAATCAGTTCAATTTTGTCACCATCTTTTGTATATCTTATTGCATTACTAAAAAGGTTTTCAAAAGACCGGTAAACCAGCTGAGCATTCAAAGGTACTTTTATATCTTTTGTAATATTGATATTAGAGCTTACATTACGTTTAAAAACTTTTCCTGTAATTTCTGCATATTTAGAAAAGTCATTGATTAATTTTGTGATGGAATTTCTTACAAGTTTTTCTTTAATTTCAGTGTTATTCAGTTTAATAAAGTTTAACAGTGTATCAATCATACCTTCCAGCTGTGAAGTTTTTTGATCAATAAGCTCCATAGTTTTTTTGACTTCTTTTGAATCTGAAATAACATCGTCTTTTATAGCTTCGGAATATCCTTTAATGACTGCTACAGGAGTTCGTAAGTCATGACTAATACCTGTAATAAAACGGTTTTTGCTGGCTTGTGATTCAAGAAGTTCAATACGCATTTTTTCAAGACTGTTCATAATGCTTGTAAATTCATTGCTTTTAGAAGGCTTTGTCTGGGAAGAAAGTGATTTGTTAAGCTTGCCTTCTGCCATTTGAGAACTGGAATGCTCAATTTTACTGAGTCCTTCAAAAATCGCTTTTGAAATAAAAAAGATATTAACAAGACAGAAAATTGTCATGAGTATTATGATTAATAAAATTCTGAGAAAGTATCTGGTTCTTTGTTCTGTATTAAAGTTTTGAATGGCTAATCTTGTTAAAAGAACAGTTTGTTCGGATGAGTATGATTTTCTGGAAAACTGATAAAAGTATTCATCATTGGTTTCAGAAATAAAATGCCAGATTTCTTCTCTTGGTATGTATGAGCCTGTTTTTATTTCAGGAATAGTTGAATATAGAATTTTTCTGTCTGAAAGTCTGTATAAAAGGGTTTCAACTTCCTGAGGCAGCATTTTTAAGGAATTTTCAAGTTTGTGTTTTTCTTTATCAGAAAGAAGAGAAAACGTGTTTGTATTTAAATTTGCAGACCCCTGCATTAAATAACGGTTAGGGGAATGCATATAAGTATGAATCAAAATAAAAGCAGAACAGAGAATCGGTATTGAAATAATTAACGTTGTTAATATTGCGAACTGCTTTTTTATTTTCATAATATAATTAGTTTTTGTTTGTTACATATTCAGCTGAAAAAATATAACCGTTTCCAAAATCTGTTTTTATATATTTGCAGTCGGCTGGATTATCTTCGATCTTTTTTCTAAGGCGCTGAATATATACTGCAACTGCAGTAATATCGCCATATTCAACCTTCCATACACTTTGATAAATTTTTTCAGGCGAAATAACCTGACCGGCATTTTTTACCAGATATTCAAGAACTTCATATTCTTTTGTTGAAAGAGAAATTTTTACACCATCTTTTTTCAACACACAGCTTCCTAAAAGAAGAGTGTATGGACCGAACTGAATGTATGATTCCATTTTTTCGAGGAAAAAACTTTGTCGGCGAAGATTAGCTTTTATTCTGGCCATGAGTACACCTGGTGAAAATGGTTTTGTTACAAATTCATCAGCACCATAGCCAAGTCCCTTTATAATATCTTCATCAGTGTCTCTTGCAGAAAGAATCATTACAGAAGGAAGGTCTTTGTTAAAAATTTTTTTCAATTCTTCAAGAAAATCAAAACCACTCATTCCCGGTAAATTCAAATCAAGAATAATCAGGTTTGGATGCTTACCACTTTTGATTTCTTTTAGAGCATCTTCTGCGTTAAAAAATGCTTTGGAATCCATTTTCTCTTTTGTAAGATAAAGTGTTATAAGCTTGGAAATTGATTCTTCGTCTTCTATTACATAAATGAAAGGTGTATTTTCCATATTTTTCCTTTTTTAATAATATAACTCAATAGAGGAGATTTTGAAAAGAATTCTTTCTTTTATAATGAAAATTTATAAAAAATATTCAAAAAAACATCAAAAAAAAGGCCGAAATTCTATATATTGCAAAAATAATAATTGAAATATGCAAAAAAAAGATTATAATTATAGTAATAATAAAACATATGATTGATGTAATGCGGTTAGATGGGAAAAAATATTGGGTGAATCCGCACATGATTGAAAGTATGGAAACTACTCCTGACCTGACGCTCACTATGCTGTCGGGGCGTAAAATCATTGTCAAAAATTCCCCAGAAGATCTAATTGAAAAAATAATTAAATACCGTAGAGATATTGGTATTGAAAGACAAGAGGTCTTGTAATGGATATAGCGAGTTTATTAGGTATTGTCGGCGGTGCAGCCATGATTGTCATGTCTGTATTGACATCTGGTGGTACATTGGGCGGAATTATCGATATCCCGTCTGTCTTCATGACTATTGGTGGTTCTTACTTTGCCATGTTCATTGCCGCTCCTTTGAAAAAGGCACTCGGTATGTTCAAGATTATGGGAAAGTCTTTTAAGATTCCTGATTTTGGTGAAAAAAATATTGTAATCAATATGCAGGCCCTTTCTGAAAAGGCCCGCCGTGAAGGTATTCTTGCTTTGGAAGA
>CAKUWD010000084.1 GCA_934699065.1 uncultured Treponema sp. | reverse complement strand
CCGCAGTACTCAGCATCGTGTCCGAAGTCTGAATAGCCTTCGAGTTAAACTCATAAGCGCGCTGTGCAACAATCATCTGAACCATTTCGTTCACAACCGAAACGTTAGACATTTCGAGGAACTTGTGGCGAACATCACCAAAGCCATCGTAACCAGGACGGCCTGCAATTGCCTCACCGCTGGCAGCTGTAACCTTAAAAAGGTTGTCGCCGTCTGCCTGAAGACCTACCGCATTCGGAAAGCGGTAAAGTTCAAGCTGTCCAACTTCAACAGGATCATTTTCACCATTGATTTTTACGCTTACAAGACCGGTCTGAGTAACATTTAATGTTGAAACGTCATAACCTTCCGGCAGGATTATTTCCGGGATTACACGAAGTCCGTTATTTGTAACTAACTGACCTGCAGAGTCAACCTTAAAAGAACCATCGCGGGTGTAAGCATAGCTTCCGTCATATTTCTGAACGCGGAAGAATCCTTCACCAACGATAGCAACGTCTGTATCAACACCAGTGTTCTGCAATGAGCCCTGGTTCATAATACGCTGTGTTGCTCCAACTTTTACACCGGTTCCCTGCTGAATGCCAACAGGAGTTACAGTATCTTCAGTTGCAGGAGTTCCGGCAAGCTTTACGTTCTGATAAACAAGGTCTTCAAACTCAACGCGCTGCTGTTTGTAGCCGGTTGTATTTACGTTTGAAAGGTTGTTTGAAATTGCATCTATATTTGACTGCTGACCGTTCATTCCGGTAGCTGCTGTCCAAAGTGATCTTACCATTTACAAGCTCCTTTTATTAGCCTAACTGAGCAACTTTCTGCCAGAGGGTACTCATCATTGAATCTTCAGACTGAATTGTTTTCTGATTTGCTTCATAAGCACGGTTTACTTCAATCATCTGAACCATTTCGTTTACAACATTTACGTTGCTTGTTTCTGTATAGCCCTGAAGAAAGCGTGGACGCTCGTTACCTTCTGCAATGTGAGCAGGGCCCGCAATGTCATTTGTTGCATAAAGGCTCTCGCCCATCTTTTTGAGGTAACGCTCGTTATCAAAGCGAACAACCTTAAAGCGGTCAATTTCTTCACCATTGTCTTCACGAGCAATGATTCCATCTTCATTTACCATGAATTTGTCATCATCAACATAAATTGGACCTTTTTCACCAAGAACAGGATATCCGTCTTTAGTTTCAAGAATTCCTTCTTTTCCAATGAAGAAATCTCCGTTGCGGGTATAGCGCTCGCCAAGAGGAGTGTCTATTACATAAAAGCCCTTACCGCTAAGAGCTGTGTCTGTCTTTGTATTTGTGATTTTGAAAGAGCCCTGGCTGAAGTCAATGTAATTTTCATTTGTTTCAACGCCAAGGCCAAGCTTACCGATTACAGGTGCTGCATCTGCAGAACCTTCGGTTGTGTGATAAACGCCGTCAAGATTTGTACGGCGAAGCAGCAGTTCCGGGAAAGACTTGCTTGAAACAACATCACGTTTATAACCTGCAGTATCAACATTTGCAAGATTGTTTGCAATTGCATCAAGTCTGTTCTGCTGCGCATTCATACCGGAAGCACCGGTATACCAGCCACGAATCATACTTTTATATCCTCCGTTAATTTTATTTACATCTACTTATATCTTCGGAGTCTGAAAAAATTTGTTTAGGGAATTCTTATACTATATATTGCTTCACTAAACTCAAAATGACAGTAAACTTGCCTGATAAGAATTAAGCATTTATAATAGTTCTCATGAAAATAAAATCCATTCTGTTCGTTTTGTTATTACTTGCTTTTCTCTCCGCATGTAAAAATAGTGAATCCACACCTTTACTATTAGTTGATTTAACTCATAATTGGACTGATGTCTCAAATACAGAGTTTAATTTCAGCAGTGTAAACGACTTTTCTTATTCAGATAAAATCATTCATGCGAAAAAACAAAGTGGAACAGAATCTGGTAATAGTCTTAGAAACTTTTTACTTTCTTCTCTTGGCAGACAAAATGTAACAGGCTTTGAAGCACAGGTAAAAATCGGAAATAACATGAAATCCTGCGGTTTTGAATTCTCCGGCAATCCATCTTACTCAAGCTACTGGTTTATGATAAAAAAAGACGGTTCTTTTGTATTACAACTTCAGGATTACAGTTCAGGTACAAAAGTCGTCTCAAATCTATTTGAAACCACAAAAAATAATACCATCATTAATACCAGCAATTTTAATACTATAAAAATGGAAATGCTTTCCAATGACAAAGATACTGCAGTTTATATAAACGGATTCCCTGTATACACAATAAAAGATCTGATATTCACAAAAGGCACATTTGCAATCTATTATCAGGCAGAAAAAGGAACGTACTCTGCAGGTAAAACGGCTGATGCTGAATACAAAATCTTAGCCATACAGAAAAGCAATCAATAAAATATAAAGAAAAGTTGCAAATCCGCAATTTCAGATTTATAATTATTTTATTACAACTAAAAAAAATATTAATTTTGCATCATCACAGGAGTATTTTTATGGCAAATGAAGAACCAAGAGTGCTTTCGATTATTTTAGGCGGTGGTAAAGGTACCCGTCTTTATCCTCTTACAAAAGAGCGTTCAAAACCAGCCGTTTCTTTCGGTGGTAAATATAGAATTGTTGATATTCCGATTTCTAACTGTATCAACTCAGGTTATAAAAAGATTTATCTTTTAACACAGTTTAACTCAGCTTCTTTGCACCTTCACATTACAAATACATACAATTTCGACCGTTTTTCGGGCGGATTCGTAGAAATTCTTGCTGCCGAACAGACTCTGGAACATTCGGGCTGGTATGAAGGTACTGCCGATGCCGTTCGCAAGAACTTTATTCATTTTAAGAACCAGAGACCAACTCATTATATTATTCTTTCTGGTGACCAGCTTTACAAGATGGATTTGCGCGCATTTATGGATGCACATATCAAATCTGGCGCTGAAATCACAATTGCAACAACTGCCGTAAACCGTAAAGACGCTTCTGGTTTTGGTATCATGCAGATTGATGATCAGAGCCGCGTAAAGGCCTTTATGGAAAAGCCAAAGCCAGATCTGAACATTGATGACTGGAAGATTCCTAAGGAAGCCCGCGGAGCTCTCCCACCAGAGAAGGAATACCTTGCTTCTATGGGTATTTACATTTTCAATGCTGACACAATGGAAGAAATGCTGGGCGGCGAAAACGAGAAATACACTGACTTTGGTAAGGAAATCCTTCCTCTCGCCATCGGTAAGAAGAAAATCAGTTCTTATGTATTCGACGGTTACTGGGAAGACATTGGTACTATCCGCAGTTTCTATGATGCAAATATTGCTTTGTGTGAGCCATATCCAACCTTCGACTTCTTTGGTGAAACACAGCCTATTTATACTCACATGCGTAACCTGCCTCCATCAAAAATCAACAAGGCAGACATCACTTCTTCTTTGATTTCTGAAGGTTGTATCATTACAGATGCTGCTTTCAATAAATCTGTTGTCGGTGTACGTTCAATTATCAGTGAGGGAACCAAGTTTGACGGCGTAATCATGATGGGTGCCGACTATTACGACACAGATGAAGAAAAAGAAGCTGCAAAAAAAGCCGGAAAACCATGTACAGGAATCGGTAAAAACTGTCAGATTGCAAATACAATCATCGATAAAAACGCAAAAATCGGTGACAACTGTAAAATTGGCGTAAGCGGAAAGAAATACGAGGATGGTGACCACGGAAGCTTCTACAGTGCAGACGGAATTATCGTTATCCGTAAGGGTGCTGTAATTTCTTCGGGAACAGAGATCTAAAAGAATACGGTGGTTGAGCCTGTCGAAACCACCTCGACTGGAGTAATTATGCCTGATATGTACGACAAACTGGGCGACATGCTCAATGATGTTTTAGAATCAGGCAAAATTCCGGCAGACAATCATAGCGAAGTCAAAGCCGAAAACCGTAGCAAACCAATCGAAAATCAAAATGACCAGAGTATCCCGGACGATAAATCTGAAGAATCTGGTCATTTTTCATTTAACCAGAACAAAAAAACTACCGTAAATAATAGGAAATCAGCCAAAAAGGACTCAAAAAACGCTTTTGTTACCGGCGAAGTTATAAAATTGCATAAATATGCATACAATATGCAATTTCCACTACATATTCAACAGGCACTAACTACACTAGATATAGCGTACCCATTTCAAAAAAAAGATATTACAAAAAAATATCATAAACTGCTCAAACAAAACCATCCAGACACTCAAAAGACTATACAAAACTCTGAAAATGTACAAAATATCAGACATTACACTGTTGATGAGATTACTGAAGTTTATAAGATTCTTTGTGATTTCTTTGGAATTAAATAGAAATGATGTCTTATATTGTAGACAATATACACTGTCTACAATTATATACAATACCAGCTGTAATAATTTTTATACACAACGTTTTATGTCATTCCCGTGCTTGACACGGGAATCTATACAAGGCTGTTTATTACAGATTGTCGGGTCAAGCCCGACAATGACACTAATTTTGCTTAATCAATATTGAGCTCTTCCAATTTTCTATGTAAAGTCTTTCTGCCGATTCCTAAGATGTCGGCTGTTCTTGATTTGTTCCCTTTGTTCGCTGCCAGGTTTTCCTGTATGATAATTTTTTCAGCTTCATCCATCGTAATCCCGATTGGAATTGTGATTACTTTTTCTTCGCCCTGACTTCTTAAAGCTCTTGGTAAATCTTCAATTTTTATTTCATCACCAGTACACATAACAACTGCACTCTCAACTGCATTTTTCAACTCCCGGATATTTCCAGGCCAGTTGTATTTTATCATTGCAGCCTTTGAAGCTTTATCAAAACCTTTTATATTTTTTTTGTTTTCAATATTAAACTCACGTAAAAAAGAATGCATCAAAAGAGGAATGTCATCCATACGTTCACGAAGAGCCGGCATTTCAATGCGCACTACATTCAGACGGTAAAACAAATCTTCTCGAAAGCGACCGGCTTTTACTTCATCTTCAAGATTACGATTGGTAGCAGCTACTACACGAACATCAACTTCGATTGATTTTTCTCCGCCTACCCTTTCAAATTTATGTTCCTGCAAAACACGCAGCAGTTTTACCTGGGTAGCAAGATTAACTTCTCCAATTTCATCAAGGAAGATCGTTCCGCCATCCGCAAGTTCAAACCTTCCTTTGTGAATATTTTCAGCGCCGGTAAAAGCCCCTTTCTCATAACCGAATAATTCACTCTCAATAAGAGTTTCGCTGAGGGCTGCGCAGTGTACAACAACAAAAGGCCCCTTTGCCCGTTCAGACTGTTCGTGTACCGCATGGGCAACCAGCTCTTTTCCAACACCACTTTCACCGGTAATCAAAACACTGGCCCTGGCCGGAGCTGCTTTAGAAATCATCTGTCGAACGCGATTGAGAGAATCACTTTTTCCAATCATTTCGTCGCCGTTTTGCGACTTTAATAACTTTGCCTGAAGTTCACGATTCTGTTCTGCAAGGATTTTTCCCTGCAATGCGTTTTTTACAATTTTATTTAAATGATCAAGATCAAGAGGTTTTGTTAAAAAATCAAAAGCACCGGCTTTAAGAGCAGCTGTAGCATCATCAATACTTCCGTGACCTGTCAAAACAATAATCGGAATTCCAGGATGTTCACTGCAAACTTTTTTTACAACTTCACTTCCGCTGATACCGTCCATTCTTAAATCGGTAATTACAAGATCAATTCCTCCCTGAGCAATAAGCTCAAGACCTTCCTCGCCGCTCGAAGCCTCTTTTACATCGTAGCCTTCAAGTTCAAAATTATCAGCTAGTCCGTTCCGGATATTCTCTTCATCATCTATAGTAAGTATGCACATGGCGTTCGCCTCCTATTTACTTTCAGAGCTTAAAAGTTTTACATCCTTCTGAGGAATTGGGAATGACATGGTAAAAGAAGTTCCCTCGCCTTCTTTTGAATCCACAGTAATTTCGCCGGAAAATTCTTTTACGATTTTATACACCATAGTCATCCCAAGACCAGTACCATTTGCCTTTGTCGTATAGTAAGGTTCAAAAATTTTTGCAAGAGTTTCATCCGACATTCCACAGCCATTATCTGAAATTTTTATGATGTATTTATTATCTTTTTCGCAGGAAGAAATGAAAAGTTTTCCGCCTTCTTCTCCAGTAAACTTAGATTTTATGGCAGCAAGAGCATTTTGTGAAAGATTCATAATCACATCGCGGAAAAGTTTTTCGTCTATCATAATTCTTTTTCCGCTGCCCGCCTCTGTAAGATTAACTTCGATTTTTTCTTTTTTGAATTCCGGCGTAAAGAAGTTTACAAGATTTTCAATTACCTTATCCGGATCCTTTAATTCAAGCTGGGCTTTAATCGGTCTAACTGCAAGAAGAAAATCCATAACCAGCTTATTCAGATGATCAATTTCTTCATTAACAACATCTATATGGTCTTCTACAAACTTTTTAGCAGGAAGTTTATCCTGATTTTCTCGGGCTTTTTCAAGAGCCTTTTGAATCAGCTGAATATGAATACTTATTGCACCAAGAGGATTTTTGATTTCGTGAGCCATTCCGGCTGCGAGATTTGTAAGATTTGCAAGGTTTTCCATTCGGTGAAGAAGCACATCTTGATTTTTCTTTTCTGTAATATCGCGGACAAGAATAACTTTACCGCTGAGCTCACCTTCGCTTACGAGTGGAGAAATTGTGATTGTAAGAAAGCGTACAGAACCGCCCGGAGTGACCGTAGAAAAATCCTCAGAGCTGTTTGTAATATCTTTTTCCATACACTTACGGAGAAAAGCAGCTATATCTTCATCATCAATACATTCAAAAACACGGATTTCTGTTCCCTGAATATCTTCCAGATGCTGTGTAAAAGGAAGCCAGCTTTCTACAATTGTGTTGTAACGCAAAAGCTGAAAATCATCATTAATAATAAGAAGACCGGTAGAAAGAGATTCAAGAACCGAATACAAACTTTCATTTTCTTCTGCAATTGTTTCAAAAAGAGAAAGAACCTGTTCCTTGGAAAGCTTTTCGGCCTTCTGTTTTACACGTTTTACATAGCCGCGCAAAATACACCTCCGTAAGTATTATTGAGGGCAAACATATCGCGCATAAGAATTTCGAGAGCACTGGCAGGCGACTGATTATAAAGAGTAATGTTATCGCTGCAATTTCTGAGCAGCTGCATAGTTTGAGCCGCGGCTTCTGTGCCAGCCTGAGAATTAAGCAGAGGTTTTGTAAAAGCAGCAATATTAGAAAGGAAAAGACGCAGCTCAATTCGAGGATTAAACTTTTCACATTTTTTTACAATTTCTTCTATATTACAGATCTGGCGGTTGGCAACTGAATTATAGAAAACCCGTGCCTGCCCCTTTATTTCTGAAGGAGTTACCGGGAGATATGTTAAAAGATAATCGTTTATACTGCCGTTAAAATCCTCGTTGTGAAAAACTCTCTGTATTACTTCGCCCTGCTGTTCGAGAGTGCGGTCTGCAAAATTATAAGTACGAACGCGCGAAAGAATTGTCTGCATAATAGCATTTCGTTTTGAAGTAAGAAGAATAAAAACCACATCTTCAGGCGGCTCTTCGAGAATTTTGAGCAGGGCATTTCGAACGCTGGTCTGCATGCGGTCTGCATTTTCTATGATAACAGTTTTGCGGCCTTCTTCTGTTTTGATGTGAGCCCAGGCTTCCATGTTACGAACCTGATTAATTGGAATTGAATCGTAAAGAAAATCTTCTTCGAGCTTATTACAAAGCTTTGATATTTCTTCGCAGATTTTTTTAACTTCAGTAATATCCGGAAGTTCTCGTGGAAAATCCAGAACTTCGAGATTTTCGTTTATTTCTTCTATGAGGCTGCCTATTTTATTAAGACTAGAATCTCCTTCCCAGAGAATTCCGTTGAACCTTAGGGTGAGCTTACGGACGCTTCGCAAAAAGAGATATCTTGCAGCGTCGATAAATTTTGCATTGATAAAGTGGGCATCTGTAAAGGTTTTGGCCGCCGCAGAGATTTCTAGAGAACAGTCACGCGGGCCCATGAGCATAAGATTGGAACAAATTAAAGATTTATGCTGAAGGCAAGATGGACATTCGCAAAGCCATTTTCCCTGAGGATTTTCATGACAGGAAAGAATGCGGGCAGTTTCGAGAGCAGCAGTCAGCTTACCGCTTGCTTCACTTCCGGAAAATAGAATAGCTCCAGGCAGTCTGTTATGTCTTATATCAGCAGCAAGAAGTTTTCCAGCTTCCTGATTTACAAGGTTTTCAAACATGAGTTCCAATCTCCTCTTTAGTAGAATTAAAAATAGCCGTTACAAGATTGTAATAAAAGCTTCCGTCAAAAAGATTTTGAACGCTGAAAAAAGGCTGAGCTGTCAAAAGAAAAATTGCAAGACTTACAACAGCAGCCCCTTCTACAATTCCAAAGATAAAACCAAGAGTTCTGTCCAGGCTTTTTAGAATGCTCCACTCAAAAACCTTTGCAACAATCATCTGAACAATTTTTATAATCAGAAAAGTAACTACAAAAATCAAAAGAAAGGCAATGATATTTGCTGCATAGGGAACTTTTATATCTTTCAGTAAACTAGTGGCAATATCTTTATAAAAAAGGTATCCCAAAATGATTCCTGCAATAAAGGCGATTTTGCCAAAGACATTATCTATAAAACCTTTGATTATTCCGGATATTGCAAAAATCAATATGATTATGCTGAATACCCAGTCTATAACTGTAAAACTCATTTTTCCCCTCCGGTGTTTGAGTTTATTTTTTCATAAAGAATGCCAGCAATCTTTTGGGCAGGAGGCTTACCGCCTGTAAGCTTTTGCAAAGCCTCTGAATAAGCAGCACGTGTTGAAGCATCAAGCATCAAAGTCAATGCTGACTTTAAATGTTCAGAATCTGCATCTTTTCCTAAAAGGACTTCTGCAGCTTTACGGCTATGGAAAAATTCAGCATTATCAACCTGGTCACCGCGGGTACCACTTCCGCAAAGAGGAACAAGCACCATAGGCTTAAGAAGAACTGCAGCCTCCCATATTGAGTTTGCTCCTGCACGACTCAATATTACATCTGCAGCAGCTAAAACATCCGGCATTTCATGGTAGATAAAATTATATGGCTTGTAAGAGCCTTCGTATTTTTTTGCAAAAGATGCAGCCCTGTCGTCATCAGAATTAACAAGACCTGTCTGATGAATAACAAGAAAATTCTCACACAAAAAATCAATATTATCGTAAACAAGCTCGTTTATCTGGCGGGCACCACTACTTCCACCAAGAACAAGAAGAAGAGGTTTTTGATTATCAGTTTCTTTTAAGCCAAGAAAGTCACGCCCCTTTTTACTGTCAGTTTTATAAAACACAGGACGAATTGGATTTCCCGTTACAATAACACGAGCCTGATCTGCAGTGCTGAGACGATTTTTTGTTTCATCATAAGAAACAAACATGCAGTCTGCTGACTTAAAATTTAAGCGGTTTGCAAGGCCTAGTGTAAAATCACATTCATGAGTAAAAACCGGAATATGAAGAAGATGGGCAGCAAGACAAGGAGGTACACTTACAAAGCCCCCTTTAGAAAAAAGAAGAGCCGGCTTTTCACGGCGAAGAATATGAAAAGCAGCAAAAAAACCGCCTAAGATACGGAATAAATCGGAAAAGTTTTTTAAAGAAAAATAACGGCGGAGCTTTCCCGAAGGAATGCCGAAGAATTTATCTGCAGTAGGCTTTCCGTCCGGACCACAGGCCTTTTCCACAATATTTCGGTCCATGCCCTTAGAACAGCCAATCCATAATATTTTTAATTCTTTATTGTTTGAAGCAGCAAGCGATTTAAGTTCATCGGCAACAGCAAGGCCGGGATAAATGTGCCCTCCTGTACCGCCACCTGTAAAGCAAATTAAGTTTTGGTTTAAAATCATACTGTGTCATTTTAACACAGTTGAAGATAAGTTTCAAATATTGAAAGACTCTTTTCGCTTTAAAATGTTGATGTAATATAGTCACACAAATCTAAATCCATTATAATATTTTTGACTATGCATTATTTTGTAATTCAAGTTGCAACAGGCCGGGAACAGATTTTTATTGATAATCTGAAAAAACTAAATCCTGCCCTGGCTCAGACTCATAAGTTTATTTACTTTACACGTGAACTTACAATACGCCGTGGAGGAAAAAGTCTTAAAGAGCTGCAACCATTGTTTCCGTCTTATGTAATTATGCAGACTGAAAATATGATTGATGCAGAAACCCTTCTGGAACTTAAAAAGCTTCCTGATTTTTACCACTTTCTAAATAGTAATACAGAAATTGTCCCTTTAAATGATAAAGATCTTTGTATAATCAAACATTTTATGGGTTTAGGACCAAAGCTTGGATCTTCACGTGTCCGTTTTGATGAAAATGACAGAATTGCAGTATGTGAAGGACCTCTCAAGGGAATGGAAGGTAACATTATAAAGGTAGACCGCCGTAAGCAGAGGGCAAAGATTCAGCTGAACTTTCATGGAAGCACCTATACACTGGATTTGAGCTTTGAGGACATTTCTAAGGAGAGTTTAAAATGAAAAAATTTTTTATTACATTAAGTTTATCGCTTTTAACACTTGCAGCCGGATTTTCTTATGAAAGCCGGATTTGTCATTCATATAATGCAGATTCCAGTCTTTTTCCAGATACTATATATACAGAATATTATAAAAACAAACTTTCCAGTGAATATCCGGTAAGATACTGCGTGCAATCTGTTTTTGATATTCAAAGAAATGAAGCTAACGGCTATACCTGTGAACAGATATTAAACCGTCTGGATCAACTTGGCGGACTTGAAAAAGAATGCTTTGGAGTTAGTTATCTTGATGGAAATACAGGCACCAGAAAAGCTGTATTCAAAAAATCTAGATATGATAATTCAACTCATGAACTATATATAAAAGATAAATCTGCAGGCGGATTATATTTTAATGTAAATGTTGATAAATATAACTATGAGGGGAATCTATATATAGTACGTGCAATTCTTAGTAAGACTCCTGATAATTTTTTTGTAAGAGGCATCAAGAAAAAGGAAGCTGAAATCTTTGTTTTAATGCAGGAAAAAAGCGATATTATAACTGTATATTCACTTATGCAATGTTCGTATAATCCTTTGAATCATAAATTCATAAGGTCTTATGTAGAAAATGCAGTTACAGCACGCGTTGGTGCACTCCAGGAATGGTTTTACCGTATGCTCTGCAAACAGTAAAATTTGTAAAAAAATATATAAAAATCGTCTTTGTCATATTGACATAAAAGCACATTTTATATATATTTTCATACATCAACGCCGCAATAGC
>CAKUWD010000083.1 GCA_934699065.1 uncultured Treponema sp. | reverse complement strand
CCCTTAGTGGTGCGTCCGTCCTTTACATCCAGACAAATTATAATTCGTTTTTTTAGCATATATTCTCCAGGTTATAGGTGTCAGGTTCTAGGTTTTAGGGTGGGGGAAGTCTCCCCCTCGCTCGCACTTCGTTGCTCTCTACCCCCTCTAACGGGGGACACCCCCGTAACGCCCCCGTCTATAAATTACAGAAGTTTTCTATTATCTTCAGTCCAGTCACACCACTTTTTTCCGGGTGGAACTGACAGGCAAAAACATTTTCTTTTTGAATTACAGCCGGAACTTTAATACCGTATTCTGCGCTTGCCTTTACTACCGAACGATCGTTAGGACAAATTACAAAGGAATGAACAAAGTAAACATCAGAATCATTTTTTATTCCTGCCAGAATAGGGCAGTCGCCGTTTTCAAAAGTGATGTTATTCCAGCCCATGTGAGGAACCTTGATTTTATCTTCCTTCATTTTTGGCTCAATCGTATAAAAGTGTTTGATTTCGCCTTCTACAAGACCAAGACATTTGGCATCGCCTTCTTCTGAATGCTCAAAAATAATCTGTGAGCCAACGCAGATTCCAAGCAGAGGCTTTCCGGCAACAGTCTGCTCCCGCACAAATACATCAAAGCCGCTTTTTTTAAGCTCAGCCATAGCGTAGGCATCGTCGCCGTCACCGGGGAACATAAAGCGGTCGCAGTTTTTCAATTCAGAAGGATTTTTCGAACGGATATAAGGAATCTTCAGATAGTCCAAAGCCCGCTCCAGACTTGTGATATTTCCCGCATTAAAATCAATAATTCCAACCATGTTACTAATTATAGAAAAAAACACGAACTTTTGGAACTATGAGAAAGTATATTTATCGGCTTTTTAAAAACTGATTGATTTCTATGTTGATTTTACGTAATAATTCTTCGCCTGTTTTAGGAAAATCTTGTTTTTCTGATTTTTCTTGAATAAAAAGTATACTGTAGGGAACGTCCAGAGCTCTTGCAATTTTTTCTACTACTTCTAAGGATGCCTGTTTTCGTGCAAGTTCAATTTGTGTCATAAATGGAACCGAAATACCTGCAAGTTCTGCCAGGTATTCTTGAGTCCAGTCTTTTTCTTTTCTTAATCTTTTGATATTAAAACCAAGTATTTCTGCTATGTCCGACATCAAAAATATTCTATTCCAGACACTTTTGCTTGAAAATTAAACAGTAGCAATGTTATAATTGTTAATAGCAATGTTAAAAATTAGGAGTTGGATATGGCATTCTGTAGTAATTGTGGAGCAGAAATTGCGGAGGGAGCAAAATTCTGCCCAAGTTGTGGTACGGCAGTGAATGGTCAGGCTGTTTCGGTGGCAGCTGATACAAATTTACAGGTTTCTGAAAGAGAGAGTTCTTTGAATGAGCTTTCAAAGATGCTTGAGTATTTTTCGAAGAAAAAAGATTTATACGAACAATTGAAGATTAATCAAATTTATACAAAAATTGAATGGGGACATGGAAAAAAGCCGAAAAAAAATAGCTGCAAAATGGATTTTATTTGCAGCAATACCTTATATTTTATGTTTAATTTGTATTGCTTTGCTTATTATTTTGATCATTGCTTCAAGTCATTTAGAAGAAGGATTTGAGATTTGGGATTATGCAGAAGCAATTCTTTGGGCTGCAGGATTTGGTTTTCTCGGCACCTTAATCGTTAGAATCGGAAAAAAGAAAAAAACTCGTAAATTAGAACAGTTAGCACAAGAATATGATCAGTTGCGTCAGGAATTGCAAGATTATTATAATGCTTATACAAACTGTCCGATTGGAATTGAATATACTCATCCAGATGATATTGAAAATATATTGGATATAGTTCGTTCAGGTCGTGCAACAAGAATTAGCGATGCAATAAATGTCATTATTGATGATATTCATAAAGAGAAAGTAGAGCAGAGTGCTCGCGAGGCTGCAAGAAATTCTGCTGAAGCTGCATATTTAGCAAGGAAAGCATCAAAAAATGCTTCAAAAGCTGCTGATTCAGCATCACGGGCAGAGTGGAATAGTTATTGGAGATAAAAAAATAATTATTGCCGCACTTATGCTGCGGCAATAAAAAGCGTTGTCATTGCGAGGCTGAAAGCCGAAGCAATCCATTACCACGTAGTTGATAAATCAGTCCACTGTGGATTATTTCTTTCAATAAGCATAATCTTTTTCCTTCTTGAACCGCCTTTTATCTGTTTTTCTCTTTCAATTGCGTTTTTTATGTCATTGAATATTTCATAATATCCTAATTTAGAAACATCATACTTTGAAGTAAATCCATCATAAACTTTGTGCTTATGTTGAAATATCCGCTTCCTTAAATCTGAAGTTACGCCTGTATATAGAGTTCCGTTCTTTTTGTTAAATAAAATGTAAACATATGCTAACATCGTTGACTCTTTGGGAATATGGATTGCTTCCCTTCGCTACGCTCTGGTTCGCAATGACAGGACCTGCTTTCAATGACATAGACAGCTTGCAATGACGAGTAACTTGCTTGCAATACCCCCTGCAAAGAAAATAAAAATGGCTGAACGCTTTTATGCATTCAGCCACTAAATATTTCATATATAATATAGACTCAATTAACACATTTTTGACAAAATTTTGGAAAAAAATGTGAAAAAAAAGCACTTTCTGGGAAAAGTGCTTTTATGGATTGCTTCGCTACGCTCGCAATGACGATGATTAGTCGAATGTAAAATTATCGAATTCTGCGATTACATCTTTTGAGTCAGAAAGGAACTCAAAGTAAACAGCGCGCTTACCAATCACACCAGCGGTGAGTGGGGCAGTTGCTGTTTTGTCGCCTTTTTTCATATCAAAGGAAGCAATCACCTTGCCCTGGTAGTTGTCTACGCGGACATTAACTGTGAGGTCTTCTTTTGCAGTGATGTCGGCAGTAAGAGTGCGAGCTGTGTTTGCTCCGAACTGCAGATAGCGGAAGCCCACTGTAAGAGCGTTTGTGATATCAACAATCGGAGAACTTACATTATCATCCTTTTCGTAAACAGGCTTGATGTAAGCGCCGCCTGCGCCGCCGTTGTAGCCGCCCTTTGCTCCGCCGTAAATATGAACCGCATAACCTGCAGAAATCCACTTGCGGGCATCAAGTCCGTTAATGTGGGCACCCTGGCTGGTCATTTCAACCGGCTCGCTTGCTACAGGCTCTCCATCTTTATAAGTAATCTTTCCGACAAAAATGCAGCCGTTTTTATCCATTGCTACATCAACAGGCTCAAGCATAGCCTGGCGGGCATACTCATCAGTTCCAATCTGACGGTGGTAAAAAATGTACCACTGTCCGTTTACTTCCATGAGACTTCCGTGGTTGTTACCCCAGCGGTAGCTCATCTGATTTTTGCCGTCCGGGCCCGGAAGAATCTCGCCGCCGTTAAAGCTGATGTCCCCGCCCATCTTGTATTCTCCAAGCGGGCTGTCTGAATATTTATAAGACAAGAAACCGTTACAGTCTTCATAAACACCGTACTGAGGCTGATGGGTGTAGTAGCGCTTAGAATAGATGTAAACATATTTTCCAAAAAGCTTACGAGGAGAAGAGGCTTCGAAGAAAGCATCCTTTTCATCTTCCATATTATCTTTTGGAGACCATGGTGCGATACAGTGCTTTACGACATTTTCGCGCAGGGTTTCCTTTTTGATTGTTGCCATATCCTCGTTGAGCTCGGCGCAGTACTGTTTGCAGAAACCCCAGAAGGCATAAACGCGGTCGTCATCATCAACTAAAATACCCGGGTCAAAGCCAAGTTCTGTCTTTACAGGATTTGTAAAAGGACCGGCCGGATTTTTACTTGTTGCAAGCATGATTCGTGAGCCTTTTGCCTCAGCCGCATACATATAAAAAGTGTCGCCCTTCTGAACAACATCAGGAGCATAGAGAATGCCGCCGTCTGTTGCAGTATAGCAGACACCATGGCACTTCCAGTTAGTCAAATCATCAACCGGAGCCGACCATACAACCTGGTCCGGGCCGCAGTATTCAGTTTTTACAGTATCGTGTGAACCGTAAAGATAAACGCGTTTTTCGCCCTTGTATTCAAAAACACGAGGTTCTCCATCAGGAACATGCTCCCAAAATGGCATGTAAGGATTTGCACCGTGGATATATTCTTTCATTTTTTTCTTCCTATTATGCTTTTCTGTTAAACGTTTTATATAGGATAAAGAAGAATGTGGAATATTTCAATATGCTTTGGCTGTAAAATCTGATGGGCTTCTGTATTATAAATAAAATGAAGAAAAAGTTCTGGCTCCCGGTCACGGCTTCGTGGTACAAAACCGCGCAATAATGCGCTACACGCTTTTTGTGGCATAGAAACTATTATAATGCCGCTCGCGCGGCAGCCACAAAAAGAGTGTTTTTGCACCACGCCCCGCTCCCTCGCGCCAGATTTTCAGTTTTATATTTATAATACAGTAGTCCATCAGATTTTTTACATTAAAAGTATTGAAGAATCCAACTTCTTTATCCGATATAAAAACTATGACAATAAAAGATTATATCCCGTTAATTTTAGGTGTTCTCAAAGATTTTCGCGTAATTGGAACCGTTATTGTCATGATTCTTGTAATTGAATTTGCAAAATTTGTAACAACTTATCGAAAAAAGCCTCCAAAGCCAAAGAATAAAAAAGCTCCAAAAGCAGCTCCTGCACCAAAAGCCGATGAAAAGAAAGATGAAAAATCGGCAGAAGGCGAAGGTGATGCCGACGCAGAAGAAAAAAAATAAAAAATCTCAAAAATCAAGGTTTAGATTTCCTGAAATCGCAAAACGCGTACCATATTATATATATGGAAATTCAAGAATCAATAAAAGAAGAAATCGAAGAAATATCAGATGATTTTGTAACGCAGACTGCCTGGAAGAATTTCGGCATAAAATATCTTTATCCATGGCAGCGGCTTGTTGTGGCAAATATTCTGGAAGCTTATGACTATCATAAAAACTCAGCAGAATATGAAGATGAAGGCGATACAGATGATTCCTTTTGTAAAGGTCGTCAGATTGTATTACTTCCTACTGGGGCTGGAAAGTCTCTGTGCTTCCAGATTCCGGCTCTTTTACTGGACGGGCCATCTTTAATAATCTATCCGCTCCTTGCTTTGATGACAGATCAGCAGCGACGAATGGAAGAGGGGAGTTTGCGAAGTGTTACCTTCCGTGGAGGTCAGAGCGAAGAGGAACGCCAGGAAAACTTCCGTAAAATCCGTGAGGGAGCACAGATAATTCTTGCGAATCCAGAAGTGCTTCAAAGTCAAAGCCTCTTGAATCAGTTAAAAGAAGTTGGAATCAAGCATATTGCAATTGATGAAGCTCATTGTGTTTCTGAATGGGGAGACTCTTTCCGTCCGGCTTATCTTGGGCTTGGAAATGTAATCAAGGAGATTAATCCACCGGTGATTACTGCTTTTACAGCAACGGCTTCTCCAGAGGTACTGTCACGTGTAGCTGAGATTTTATTTGACGGTCAGGCCCACGTGGTAAGAAGTGAAAGTGACCGAAAAAATATCATTTATTATGTACGATATGCTGCTGCCAAGAAAAAAGAGGCTTTACTGCTGGCGAAAACTGAACAGAGACCGATGATAATTTTTTGCGGAACCCGTAACAAAGCAGAAGATATGGCACGTGAACTCAATTTATGTTTTGGAGATGGCTTTGCCCGTTTTTATCATGCAGGTTTAGACAAAGCCGAAAAAGATGAAACTGAAAAATGGTTTTACGACAGTACAGACGGGATCCTATGTGCAACCTGTGCCTACGGAATGGGTGTGGATAAAAAGAATATAAAAACGGTTGTTCATATTGAAGCTTCTGCAACTGCTGAGGCCTATATTCAGGAAGCAGGACGTGGAGGCCGTGACGGCAGTATAGCTAAAGCGATTTTGTTGTGGAGTCCGGAAGATTCGCTTAATTACTCGGTTTTCAAAAAAGGCTCGCGGGAAGCAGCCTTGCGGGAATTTGCTGAAACAGATACCTGCCGCCGTCAGGTTTTGCTGGATGCACTTGGGGCAGAGCTGGCAGTCTGCAGTGGCTGTGATTTATGTGATGCGCGCAGAAAAAAAACTGAAGGTAAAAAACTTTCTAAGTCCGCGCCTTCCGACTGGCAGCAGGCTTACGAAATAATCCGCAAAGCCCGCAACTATTATTCCGAAGATGACATAGAAACAGAACTCTTCGCCCGCATGAACGCCCGAACCCGCCAGCTTTTGGGCCTCAATATCTGGACTCATAAAGACACAGTGGAAGTGATTAAGCAGTTAAAAGATTCAGGAAGAATAGAATTAGATAATTTTCTGTGGAAGGGAAGATTACGCATTTGTAAGAGAAGGAAGAATAAATAAACAGAATTTTTGCTAATATGGATTGCTTCGTTTCACTCGCAATGACAACAAGTTAAAAATCTGAAGTACGAGAGCGAAACCGATTACAAAGCTGCATCGAGGAGTTTTGGCGCTTAGCCATCGAAAACAATCCGAGGATTTTTCGCAGAAAAACCGCAGGATTGTTAACACCAAAAACTAGCTCGCCCGCAGCTTTGTGAGCGGTGCAGCGGAAGTACTTCAGATTTTTAAGATGTCAATTAATTCATCATGGACAGGTTAATCCATAATAGTAATTTCAACGCGACGATTTTTTATTCTTCCTGCTTCCGTCTCATTGCTGGCTACCGGCTCTGTGGCGCCCTTTCCCTGTGTAAACACATGATACTGATCGCGTATTCCCAGTTCTACAAGGTAAGAAGCAACTGCCTCGGCGCGGTCTTCGCTGAGTTCTTGCTGAGATTGTACTGTTCCCCGCTGTGCGCAGTGGCCGGTAATCAAAAGATCATTTGTGAACTCTTTGAGAATCTCACCAAGCTTTTTAATCTTTTTCTTTTCTGAAGGAAGCAAAATATCAGAATCCGGTTCAAACTGAATTGCATCAAGACTGATTGTAAGTCCCTTATTTCCCTGTTTTACAGAAATGTTATCGAGCTTGTATTTTTCAACTTTTTTCTGAAGTTTTTTAAGATTGTCCTTGTCGTTGACAGATTTATATTCTGTTACTTCCCCATGAGCTGTACCGCGGAATGCAAAGGTATTGTTAAAGGTATCGTATAGATAAATTACAAACTCTTCAATGTAGTGATCCAGGTCGCCCAGTTCGTTATCCCACCAGATTTTCTGAACAGCCTGTCCCTGGGCACCTGCATAGGTACTGTCGCTGGCGGTTCCATACATATAACTGTCATACCAGTCCTGGCCGAGATTGCCATTATCTCCGGCTTCACCTGCATCCTGAAAGAATTTATATTCAACTTCAATTATGCATAACTTTTTTCCATTGATTTCTTCATCTCCGGTATAAGTGTAAGTTGCTTTAAATGGAATTTCGATTGCTCCTTCCATATTAAAAAGTTCGCGGCAATCATGAACTTCAAGTCCTTCACAGGTCCAGGAGTCTCCAATCTTTACCGCTTCCTTACTGAAAGACGGAACGCTGCGAACTGTCGGCAGAAAGGCATTGTCTGAGTCATGCAGATAACCGTTTTTATCGCGATAAATTTTTACAGAATCTTCTTCACCCCAGGAAAGAGTTCTGCCTGTTGAATTGATAAAGTTGTTTTGTGTTGTCATGTAATGAGTACTTAAAAGGGCAGTGCCGTCTTTTTCTACAGCTTCAACAGTTGTTGAGGTTCGGTTTATAAACTGAGTTCTGTTATTTAATCTGCCATTGATGTAGGCTTCTTCTTCTACGGTAGCAACATGAGAAACTGCATCTCCTTTTTTATGCCGGAATTGAAAGAGAATACCGTCCTCGGCGAAGATAAGAGTGGAAAAAAGGGTGAAAAATGAAAGTGCAATTATCGATTTTCTGAACTCAATTATCATAAAAAGTATACCTCCTGAAACATACTCTTTAATATATCGGCAAATTCATTGTATATTGTAAAAATGATTACAGAGATTTTAAGTTACATAAAAAATACAGCCGCCGCGGTGCCTGTGCCAGCCGCAATACTTATTGCGATTCTCATTCTTTTTTTGATTATTCAGACAATCAGACTCCACCGCGACCATTCCTCCCTGCGCCACGATGCAATCAAGCGTTCGCGCTCAGTAATTGGCGGCCAGCTTGCTGAACAGGTTGCTCCTTTCTTACCCGGCTTTCCATGCCATCCCGGAGATGCCCGTTTTATAGGAAAGCCGGTTGATTTCATAGCATTCCCCGGCCTCACAGAAGACAATGAGGTTCATGAAGTACTTTTGATAGAGGTAAAAACCGGAAAATCAAACCTGAGCGGCCGCGAACGGGAAATAAAACGGGCTGTTGTTGAAGGCCGTGTAAGGTATGTTGAGTATAGGGTAGAATAGATCCCGAAACGAGTTCGGGATGACAGAGATTTCTAATTCTTCAAAAGTGCATTTACATCACCTGCAAGATATGCATCGCACAGATGATAAGGCATTGGTTTTCCACGGAGGAAGCCCTGAACAAAGTTACAGCGGAATTTATGCAGAATATCCAGCTGTTCATTGTTTTCAACTCCTTCTGCAATTGTCTCAAGGCCCATTTTTTCTACCATATCGATAATAGAACGTGTAATAGTTGCCTGAACACCATCTGCTGAAGTGATATCATTAATAAATGCTTTATCAATTTTAAGAGTATTCAAAGGAAGCATCTGAAGATAGCTCAAAGAAGAATATCCTGTACCAAAGTCATCGAGAGAAACGCGAAGTCCCATAGCTTTTATCTTACGGAGCTTATCAATAGCATCTCCCATGTTATTAATCATTACACCTTCAGTGATTTCAACTTCAAGAAGACTCGGATCAACTTTGAAAGTTTCAATCATATCAGCAAGTTCTTCAACAAAACCGTCACTAAGCAGCTGAATTGGTGAAACATTTACAGAAATAATTCCGTTGAAATTATATTTAGCCTGCCAGATTTTTAGTGTATTAATTGCGGTGTACAAAACCCATCTTCCAATCGGAATAATAAGGCCTGTTTCTTCTGCCAGAGGAATGAAAACAGAAGGTGAAATGCTTCCTAGTTCTTCATCATCCCATCTGATAAGTGCTTCAAAGCCCCGGAGCTTACCAGTCTGAATATCAAACTGCGGC
This sequence comes from uncultured Treponema sp., assembly GCA_934699065.1. Classification (GTDB taxonomy): domain Bacteria; phylum Spirochaetota; class Spirochaetia; order Treponematales; family Treponemataceae; genus Treponema_D. The sequence continues at coordinate 2,283 of CAKUWD010000083.1, read as the reverse complement.
TGATAATACTGCGTAAAACTGCTTTCGATAAGGGCAGCATTCATTCTTGTCTGAATTGTCAGGTGCTGTATGAAGACTCTCTGCATTTCAGGCTCAAAGTATATGAAACTGTTCTTTCCATTTTTCTTTGCATAATGCACAGCCATATCTGCAAAACGGATTAATTCATCTTTTTGTTCTGTATTTGTAGGGGAGATAGAAATACCACCAGAAACTGAAATCTGCTTCAACTGGAAGGCATCAAAAATACAATCTATAAAATTTACAAGAGAATCATTTGATTCAAAGTTTGTAATAATTACTGCAAATTCATCATCACCATAGCGGAAAATCTGAATATATTCTCTCTGGAATTGTTTTAAAACATCAGCAACATCAAGAATTACCTTATCTCCGGCCTGACTTCCCAAAGAATCATTAATATTCTGCAGGTTATCAATATCAATAACAAGAAGGGCTGCGTAGTATTTTTTAAATCTTGCTGTTTCAAGAGTAATGGCAAAAGCATCTGCAAAGCCTGTACGGTTTGAAAAGCCTGTCATCGGGTCTGTAATGAGGGTCTTTTTTAGTTTTCTGTAATATTCGCGCTCAGAAGTAATGTTTATAAAAGTGATAATTATGTACTTTTCCTCCGGCAGCCATTTCATTTCAATTTTGTACCAGGCTTGAGTTGAAGGAGAAAAGTATTTTACATCATCATAAAAACGGCCGGCTATGGCATCGAGAGCCATTTTAAACCAGGGAATGTCAGAAGTAATGTTCATGGAAAAGTCAGACCATTTAGGCTTATTCTGAATTACAAAGCCAGCTGCCTTTTTAACTTCTTCATTTGTATAGATTATATCAAAATCTGTAATTTTTCCGGATTTGTCTTTTATAGGAGTTGCTGCTATTACTGGCGCAGCGATATTATCGAGAATGGAAGAAAGGTTTATGCTCATTTTCAACCTGCTATAACAATTTTTTAATTTCCCCTCTCGGCAAATATTATAGTAAGGCCAAAATGAGCATAAGTCAAATTCTTTTTATAGAAACGAAATTAGTCAGCTGTGAATCTGATAGTTTCCCATTTTTCATTGAACTTTTCGAGGTCTTCACCTACATCAAGCTTGAGTTCTCCGCCTGCCATTTCCTCTGCCTTGTACATAGGAACTGTAGTACGGCGTTTTTCGGCTTCAAGGTTTACATAACCTGGGAATCGGAATTCATCAAGGAAGAGAGCATAAATTTCTGGTCTGTGAATGAAGTTGATGAACTCATTTGCTCTGTCGTAGTGTTTGGCACCCTTAAGAATAACCATAGAGTCGAGATACTGAGGACCACCTTCTTTTGGAATAAAGAAGTCAATCATATCTTCCTGCTTATCCTCTGGAACTTCACCAAATATAACTTCGGCATAACCCTGGCAAACCCAGAAGTCTCCTGCAGCAAAAGACTTACCAAAGCCTTCTGCATCAAACTTTACAAGATTAGGTTTCCATTCATTGTTTATGAGGTCTGTAGCAGCCTGAAGTTTTGCATCATCAACAGTGTTTACAGAAAGTCCCTGGTAAGCAAGAGCATCACCAATAACTTCACGCATATCATCCATCATAGACATATGGCCTTTTAGGTCTGTGCGGGCAAAGATGTTCCATGATTTTTCATAGTTTGAAACTTTCTGCTTGTTTACGGCAATACCAGCCATACCAAGATAGTAAGGAACCTGCCATTCCATTTCAGGGTCAAAAGTCATAAGCTTTTTGCAGTCAATGTTGATGTATTTCTTGTTTGTGAACTTTGACTGGTCGATCTTCTGCAACATCTTCTGATTAATCATTATAGAAGTGTAGTCCTGAGAAGGGAAGGTGATGTCGTATCCCTTAGCTCCAGCTTTGAGCTTTGCGTACATAACTTCGTTTGAATCGAAAGTATCAACCTTTACAGTACAGTTGAACTCTTTTTCAAAAGCACGAAGAACTGAATCTGGAGTGTAGTAAGTCCAGTTGTAAAGGTAAAGAGTTCCGTCGTCTTTTTCATCTCCACAAGAAGTGAAGAAGAATGTTGCAGCAACGAGTGTCATAATTGCAAGTGCAATCTTTTTCATAAAATTGTATCTCCTATAATAGAGGTTTCGATACGACACTACGTGTCTACTCAACCACCGGTGGTTGAGTGCCGCGAAGCGGTGTATCGAAACCACATGTATTAATGTCCTGCGGCAAAGCCCTTAAGTCCCTTACGGCAGATAAAGGCAATTGAGCAGGTAAAAATAATCATAATAACCGAAAGTGAATTAATTAC
>CAKUWD010000082.1 GCA_934699065.1 uncultured Treponema sp. | reverse complement strand
TTTAGAATCCCGAGGTCATCGGGATTTTTCTTTTTAACTTGTAGAATTTAGAGTTCTTAGACTTGAACTCTCGCTCGGGCACAGCCCTCGCTTTTAACGCTTCTCCGGTTTGATAACTCTACAATTCCGGTACTAGATTCGTGCACAATTTATGAAACTCTACGGCTTCGGTCATGTGTTCTGCCTTGATGTCTTTTTCGCCGGCCAGATCAGCAATTGTTCGGGATACCTTAAGGCAGGAAGAAATTGCCCTTGGAGAAAAGCCGTAGCGTAAAGTTGCATTATCGAGCACCTTACGCGCTTCTGCATCCAGAGGGCAAAAATCCAGAATCTCTTGCGGCGAAAGACGTGCGTTTTTAATCCCCTGACGTTTTCTCTGAGCTTTAATTGCACAGGCTACACCGGTACGGATTTCTTCGGTGGTAGTCAGACCAGGGCGTTCTTCTATTTCTATACTTTCGTCATTCTTGTTTTCTACAAATACGCGCAGGTCTATGCGGTCAAGCAAAGGTGCGGAAAATTTTTTCCAGTACTGATCGATTGATTTTAAGCTGCACAGACAGATTTTTGAGTGTGAACCATAATTGCCGCAGGGGCAGGGGTTTACGGCCATTAAAAGTTGAAATCGGGCAGGGTAGGTGGTGGTACGGCCGGCGCGGCTGAGTGAAATGGTGCCGTTTTCCAGCGGAACTCTGAGCATTTGCAGAACGGATGAACGGAACTCTGCGGCTTCATCGAGAAAGAGAACTCCGTTGTGTGCCAGGGAGATTTCGCCCGGGCGACAGGTTGGACCGCCGCCACAGATTCCTTCTATGGACGCGGTTTGGTGCGGAATTCTAAAAGGTGGAATTCGGATAAGCGGTTCGCTTGGTTTTATAAGCCCTGCAAGAGACCAGATTCTTGTAACAGATTGTGCTTCATCAGTTGTAAGAATTGGGTTTATGGCTGGAAATTTCTGAATAGCCATTGTTTTGCCGCAGCCAGGTGCACCCAGGGCAATTAAATTATGCCCTCCTGCGGCCGCAATCTGAAGTGCCCTTACAAGCTGCCTCTGACCTTTGAGTTCTGCAAATTCGTAGCCGGGCGTAATTTCAGGGAAGACTATACCATTTGTTTCTGTGCAGCCGGCAGGAATAAAACCTTCTGTTTCAGAGCCAACAGAACTTCCCGTCTCATAAAACGAAACATCGTTCAAGGCGCGGAAGGCATTTTCCAGAGAATCAGCGCCGTATACCTGAACCCCCGGAATCTCGCGGGCCTCATCTGCGTTCTGCACAGGCACGATGCATCTCATAATACCACTGGCAGCCGCTGTAGAAACAGCGGCGTGCACACCTTTAACGGCCCTAACTTTTCCGGAAAGCTCCAGCTCGCCCATAACTAAAATCGGGTCGGTAATGAATTCTTTTTTACCGTCTGCCGCAGCTTTTGCCCCCAGAACTCCCAGTGCTACCGGCAGATCAAAGCCGGCTCCTTCTTTTCGTAAATCAGCGGGCGAAAGCGAAATCAGTACCCTCTCCGGCGGATACTCGAAGCCTGCATTACGGATTGCCGCCTGCATCCGTTCGCGAGATTCTTTTACAGCTCCGTCTGCCAGGCCTACAATGTCCGTAGCTGGAATTCCTCTTCTTAAATCAACTTCTACTGTTACTAAAGCACCTTCATAACCAAAGGGAGAAAACGAATAAATCTGCATATTACCTCCAGGCACTATGTCCTTACACCTAAATAATTGCCACGGTTTTCGTTTTCAGGAAAAGAATTCAGAAAAAAAATCAAAAAAAGTAAAAAAAATTGTAAAAATCGTGTTTTTTATAGAAAAAATCACTTTTTTTCAAAAAACAGGCTCTAACCACTTGAATATGAAAAAAAAATTTGTATAATTTTGCGAAATTTTTTAACTATTTTCAAAAAAGTGTGGTATATTATATGTAGCGGTTTTGTCAAAAAAAAATTCGACAAAATCAGCCACCGCAAAAAGTAGGAGTTCTTGTGAATAAGCATGATTTTCCAAAAATCCATTTTTATGATCAGGATTTTGTAGACATTTATAATAAGACATGGTCTTGGGTTTCGTCATTGTGGGTAAACCCGAAAACCGGAGAGCAGGATTCAGAGGGCTTATTTATTTATCCGGAAAAGGACAAGCTGATTATCAATCAGTTCGAGTCTATTTTTTCAACTTTCTTTCTCGTATATTCAAACAGAAATTTTGATGCCTGCAAGAACATTGATTATTTTTATGCTCGTCAGGAAAAATCTGGAGCTATCCGCTGGAAGTATGATGTAAAAACAAATCAGCCGGTACTGGAAAAAGATAATAAAGAAGGCGTTGGTCTCCCTTTGTTTGCTTTTGCTGAATATAATCTTTTCCATAAATCAGCTAATAAAAAGCGAATTAAGGATGTTATGCCGGCTCTTCAGAAGTATATGACATGGCTTGATGAAACTTTCAAAAAGCCAAACGGACTTTATTCTGTACCTGTAGCAGCTTCTTCTATGACAAACAGTCCTCGTGAGAAGGTTTGTTATCCTGTAGATTTTAATGCCTGCATGGCAATCAATGCATCTTATATGTCTGCACTTGGTGATATTCTCAATGATAAGGATATCAGCTTCCAGTATAGAAAGATGTATTTTTCTATCAAAACAAAAATCAATTCTCTTATGTGGGATAATGATTCTGGTTTCTACTATGATCTTGATAAGGATGAAAAGCGAACAAAAGTAAAGACAATTGCTTCTTACTGGACTATGCTTGCTGAAATTCCTAATGCTGATAAAGCAGATCTGCTTGTTGAACACTTGAATAATCCAAAGACTTTTGGAACAGATCATCCTTTCCCAACTTTGAGTGTAGACAACCCTAACTTCAGTGAAGAAGGAAACGGCTACTGTGGTTCTGTAATGCCAGCCTTCAACTTTATGGTAATCAAAGGGCTTGAAAAGTATGCTCAGTATGAGTTTGCCCGTGAATGTGCAATACGTCACCTTTACTATGTTCTCGAAGGTCTTATGCCTAACGAAAACAAACAGCCAGGTGATCTTTTTGAAGCATATATGCCAAATAAAGAAGGCCGTGCAAAAATCAACAAGAAGGACTGGGCTCGCTCACGCTATCTTCTTACAGCAGGACTTTCAACAATTGCTCTTATGATTGAAAATGTAATCGGACTTTCCATCAGCCTTCCTCGTAAGACTGTAGACTGGATTATTCCGAACCTTGAAATAATGGGTATAGAAAACCTTTCGCTTAAGCGCAACTTAATTACAATTCTGTCGAACAAAAGTTCGCGCGGCTGGGAAATCCAGATGGAAAGCGAAAAGCTCTACTACTTTACAATCAATATTCTTGACCAGAAGAAAAAGACATTGCCGATTCCAAGCGGTAAATGTTCAATGCTTATCGATAAGCTGTAAAAAGGAGGCATAGAGTGGCAGCCCCGGAATCAGTTATTGAAATCGGTTCGACAGGGGTTCGCCTTCTTGTCGCCGAGTTCACCAATGATGGACAGCAAAATATTCTCGACCGTTCGGATAAACCTCTTCCTATTGGAAAAGATGTTTTTACGAGTGGAAGTATAAGTCAGGAAACTCAGAATCAACTCATTCAAATTCTCATTCGTTACCGCGAACAGCTTGCGGGCTGGGGCATTTCACCTTCTGAATGTACCTGTATTGCTCTTTCAGCCTTTCGTGATGCAAAAAACTGTGACCCGATTATGGACCGGATTTTAGTTCAGGCTGGTTTTCATGTTCGTATTATTGATGGTATTGAAGAAAATAAGCTGATGTATCTTGCAGTTTCTGAATGTGTAAAAAATGAAACTGCTGCTTTTAAAGATGCTGATACGGTAATTCTTGTGGTAGGCGGAAGTACTACCGAAATCATGATGATGTCTGATGGTAAAATGGCTGGTGTTCACAGTCTTCGACTGGGTACTGTGCGTATTGATCAGCAGATGAAAAATCAAACCTCTTCTTATGCTGATATTCAGCGCTATGTTCAGGAATCAATTAACAACACAAAGGGTTCTCTGGAAAGTGAATTAAATCTTAGTCATGTAAAACAGTTTATTGCTGTTGGTCCTGATATTACGCTTGCTGCTTTGAATGTTGGACATCCGATATCAACTTTTCTATGGGAAATTACAAAAGAAGATTTTTCTGAATTTGCTAAGGAGATTCAGGGCTACAGTGTTGATGAATGTGTTGCACGTTTTAAGATTCCTTACAGTGAGGCTGAAACACTGCAGGTAAGTCTTTTGATTTACAATCTCTTTTTGCATCTTACAAAGGCAGAAAAACTTATTGCTCCTGAAACAAACATAAGACAGGGGCTTTTGCTTAGTCAGCATTCTAGTGAAAACGAAGAGCTTCAGAAAGAGTTTAATATGCAGATTACTGCTTCGGCTCGTAACCTTCTGCGTAAATATCATGGTGATGAAATGCATGCGGAATGTGTCCGAATGATTGCGGTTAAGATTTACGACACTTTACGAAAAGACCTCGGCTTTAATGAGCATGCGAGAACTTTGCTGGAGACGGCGGCGATTTTGCATGATATCGGCGGCTTTATCCGTTATGACAATCATAATCTGCATAGTTCGTATATTATTAAGAACTCGGAGATTTTTGGTCTTTCCCGAAAGGATAATACGATTGTTTCGGAGATTGCGAAATATCACAAGGGTAATTCAGTTCCGCAGGATGAAGACAGTTTCCTTATGCTTCCGCGATCTGACCGCATGACTATTCTGAAGCTTACTGCAATTCTGAGAATTGCTGATGCTATGGATCGCGGACATATTCAGAAATTCAGTGATTTTTCGATTAAGATTCAGCAGAACTCAATTGTTATTCATACAAAGACAACAAACAATACAGTGCTCGAAAAAATTGCCCTCAACGAAAAGTCGGGAATGTTCGAGTCTGTCTTTGGTTATAAGGTGATTTTGCTGTAATTACGGTCATTGAGCCTGTCGAAATGACCGCAGAATTCGATTGTATGTTGTAAATCCTAAAACGACCCTTTTGGCTCGTTTTTTAACGGATTTTCTATATAAAAGGTTTCGACAAGCTCAACCACCGCAGTGTTCAGGAGGATGATTTATGCAGGAAAGATATTTTAATCGCGAACTCAGCTGGCTCGAATTTAATGCCCGCGTTTTATTTCAGGGGCTTAACAAAGAACTGCCTCTACTTGAAAGGCTGCAGTTTCTTTCAATCGTTTCTTCTAACTTTGATGAATTTTTCCAGGTTCGTGTTGCGGCAATAAAACGTCTTCTTGCAGAAAATCCGAATTTTACTGATGTTTCGGGGCTTTCGCCTCAGATGGTTTTTACTTCCGTTTCTGCTCGTGCTCATCAGATTATTCGTTCTCAGCAGGAATGCCTTATGTCGGATATTCTGCCTTCTCTTGCTGAAAAAGGTTTTGTTTATGTTACGCCTATGCAGTATACACAGCAGCAGAGTGATTATCTGAACGGGGTTTTCAATGCAGAAATATTCCCGCTTCTTACTCCTCTTCGCACAGATATTGAAGCTTTTCCTCATATAAAAAATCTTACAACCTATGCAGCATTTCTCCTTTCTCCGATTGCAGGAATTAAGATGGGGCAGGGCTCCGAAGAATTCCGGGGAAATGAAGATTCACCTCGTATTGCGCTTGTTGAGATTCCAGAGGGACTTCCAAATATTTACTGGCTTACGGGAAACAGCGCGACGGCAGGTCATGGTCGTCAGTTTGCGCTTTTGCAGGATGTTGTTACAGCTTTTGGAACAAAACTTTTTCCGGGTTTTGAAGTAGAAGAAACTCTGCTTTTTAAGGTTGCTCGTGATGCAGATTTTGCTGTAGATGAAGATGCCGGAAGTAATTTTATTCATGCGATGGAAGATGTTTTGATAAGGAGAAAATCTTCGTTCCCGGTTCAGATGACCTGCAATTCTTCGAGTCAGAAAATCCAGAAGTTTTTGATGGAAAAACTGGAACTGGCAGAAGAGGATATTTATCGTGTAGATCAGATTATTAATCCGGGCAGTCTTATGGAACTGCGTGAGGTTGACGAAGACGGTTCTTTAAGCTTTGAAGCCTGGGAGCATTTTTATCCTGCTGATCTTCCTGAAGATGAACCTTACTGGGATACTCTTAAACTGCACGACAAGATTCTTCATGTTCCCTACGAAAGCTATGACCCTGTTGTTAAATTTATTTCTGATGCGGCAGATGATGACGATGTGCTTGCTATCAAAATGACACTTTACCGTACCGGCCGCAATTCCCCGATTATCGATGCACTTGAGCGGGCCGCCCAGCGAGGTAAACAGGTTGTTGTACTAGTAGAACTTAAAGCCCGCTTTGATGAGGAGCGTAATATTGCCTGGGCCAACGAACTTGAGCAGGCCGGGGTAACTGTAATTTATGGACTTGTAAATCTTAAGGTTCATGCAAAAATCCTTATGGTGATTCGCCGTGAGAGTGATACGATCCGCCGTTACGTGCATCTGGCTACCGGAAATTATAATACTAAGACAGCGAAATTATATTCTGATATTTCTCTTTTTACCGCAAATCCTCAGATTGCAAATGATGCGACCCTCTTCTTTAATCTTGTTACCGGTTATTCAACTCTGCAGAACATGAATTGTCTTTCGATGGCGCCGGTAACAATTAAATCCCGACTTATTGCAATGATTAACCGCGAGATTGAACGAAGTAACACAGAAAATCCTGGCTTAATTATAGCGAAGATGAACAGCCTTACTCACGAGGAAGTTATTTCTGCTTTGTATAAGGCAAGTCAGGCGGGAGTACGAGTTCTTTTGAACATCAGAGGAATCTGTATGCTGGTTCCGGGTCTTGAAGGGCTAAGTGAAAATATAAAGGTTGTTTCGATTGTAGACCGTTATCTTGAACATTCGCGTATTTTCTATTTTCAGAATGGAGGCACTCCGGAGCTTTACTGTTCAAGTGCGGACTGGATGAATCGCAACCTGGATCGCCGCATTGAACTCATGTTCCCGATTCTGGATAAATCAGCTTTTGAAGACGTAAAATCAATTCTTGATACATACTTTGCCGATAACACTACTGCGATGGAACTGCAGTCAAACGGAAGCTGGATACCAGTAGAACGTGGTAAAAAAGAGGATCCGGTTCGCGCCCAGGAAGTTCTCTATAAAAAATATAAGGCACTCGAAGAAAAAAAACCGAATGTGTCTGAGAAAAAATTCGAAGTTCGGCGTAAATAAAATTATTGTTATTTTTCAATATAATATTGACTTTTGCGTTATGTTATACTAACTTAAACATTGTGTACAATATAATTGTAATAAATATTATGTGTAAATTAATAAGGAGGCTATATATGAAATTCGCTGTTCGTTTTTATACTAAAACAGGAAATACAAAACGACTTGCCGAGGCAATTGCAAAAGAACTTGGAGTTGAAGCACTTCCAATCAGTCAGCCTGTAACTGAGCCGGTTGATATTCTTTTTCTTGGAAACTCTTATTATGCTTTTAATATTGATCCGGAAGTTCGGGCTTTTGTTGCAGGACTTTCTAAAGATAAGGTTGGAAAGATTGTAAACTTTGGTTCGGCGGCTCTTTTAAATTCAACTTACAAAAAGGTAAAAGCAGAAGCTGATAAGGTTGGCATTCAGATGGATGAAAAAGAGTTCCACTGTAAAGGCGAGTTCAAGGGGCTTCATAAGGGACGTCCTGACGAAGATGATATTAAAGCCGCTGTTGAGTTTGTAAAGCAGTATAAGTAAGTAACCGTAAAGGGAAAATACAGGAGGATTGAAATGATTTATGATTATGAAGTAATAACAGGAAAAGGCGATGCATTAAAACTTTCTGAATATAAGGGAAAGGTTATTCTTGTAGTAAATACAGCAACTGGCTGTGGCTTTACACCACAGTATGCACCAATTGAAAAGCTTTATAAAGATTATCATGATAAAGGGCTGGAGATTCTCGACATTCCTTGCAATCAGTTTGGAGGGCAGGCTCCGGGAAGTGATGAAGAAATACACGAGTTCTGTACAGTTCATTATAACACTACCTTCCCTCAGATGAAAAAGGCTGAGGTAAATGGCGCAAACGAACTTCCACTTTACACTTACCTGAAATCGCAGAAGGGGTTTGAAGGATTTGAGCAGCATGAATATAAGGATGTGCTTGAAAAGATGTTTGCCGCTGCTGATCCAGATTGGGCAAAAAAGCCTGATATAAAATGGAATTTTACAAAGTTCATTATTGACAGAAGTGGAAATGTTGTTGCCCGCTTTGAACCAACTGCTGATATGGCAAAAATTGAAGAGTGTATAAAGTCTCTGCTCTAGATCAAAACAATTCTGGCTGTAGCGGGTCTGTGTCCGGGAACTCTTCTATCCACTTAAAGACAGAGTCCGTTCCAAGCTGGATATTATGCTGACGGCAAAGTTGGGCAAGATATTTCATAAGCTCAGCTTCGTGTGGGCTTGAGCAGTTGTAAGAGTAGCCGAAGGTTTTTTGATAAAGGTCCTTGAGGCTTCCGGTGGTTGAGCCCGTCGAAACCACCTGACTCTGCGACTTAGTAGAAAACTTGCGGTCCAAAGCCGCGTAAAAATATTCTCTATTTCCCTCGCGCAAGGTGAGGCCAATTCCAAAACAAATAATTGCCTGTACACCAGCGCGGGCGCAATAATCAACAATTCCTTCTATATTTTCTTTTGTATCATTTATAAATGGCAGAAGTGGACTGAACCAGACAACAGTCGGAATGCCAGCCTCGCGATAAGCCTGCAAAACTTCAAAGCGGCGACTGGTCGGGCAAACCCCGGGTTCAATTTTACGGCAGAGCTCGTCGTCTGCAGTGGTGAGTGTCATCTGTACTACGGCTTTGGTCTTATTATTTATGCGGGCAAGGATATCCAAGTCCCGCAGCACAAGGTCTGATTTAGTTATAAGAGTTGCACCGAAATTGTGGCGTTCAATTATTTCAAGGCAGCGGCGCATAAGCCCAAGCTCTTTTTCAATCGGAATGTAAGGGTCGCACATGGAGCCTGTTCCAATCATACAGCGCTTTCGTTTTTTACGGAGGGCTTCTTCCAGAAGTTCAGGAGCATTCTGTTTCACTTCGACATCTTCAAAATCATGGGTAAACTGATAGCACTTACTGCGAGAGTCGCAATATATACAACCGTGGCTGCAGCCGCGGTAAATATTCATGCTGTGAGGAGTTAGAATTGTTTTTGCAGTTACGAAGTGCATGGCTTTATTATAGCATGAAAATATGACAGCCTAGTGTCATATTTAAAATAGCGGCGCAAAGATTCTGAAGAGACGGCCAATAAAACGTATGTGAGGTTTAATCTTTTTATAATCTCCCGGCTGCATCTGAATGCAATCTTTCAGAGTCTGGTCAAAATCTCTTTTTACAGAATCAACAATAGGGGAATCTATGAAGACTACACCATTTTCAAAATGATGGTAGAGGCTTCTGTAATCAAGATTAACAGAACCAATAGTCGCAATCTGATTATCAGAAATAAAAGTTTTGGCATGAATAAAGCCCTTCTGGTAAAGATAAACTTTAATTCCTTTATTCACAAAAGTTTCAAGAAAAGTTTTTCCGATGCAGAAAGTAATCAGGTGGTCGGGTAGGGCAGGAACAATAATCGAAACTTCAACACCCCGGGCTGCCGCAAATATCAAATCTTCCTGCAAGTGGTTATCAACAAGAATATATGGTGAAGTAATGTTCAGATATTTTTTTGCACTGTTAATAATGTAGAGATAAATATCTTCTGCAATATCTTTGTTGTTAAAAAAATCATCTCCATAAGGAATTGTAATTCCCGGCTTGTCATAAATCCCATAAGAAGACGGCAGATATGGAGTAAAATCTTCAATATCTTTTGCAAAGAGATTCCAGCTTTGTAAAAAGAGCTGAAGAAAGGTATGAACAGCCTGCCCCTGAATCTGAACTGCATTATCTTTCCAGTAGGCAAAACGTTTTTTCTTTCCGCGGTTGAAATATTCATTTGAAAGATTAAGACCGCCGGTAAAGGCAAGCTGACCGTCTACAATCAGCATTTTTCTGTGGTCGCGGTTATTAAGATGCGTTGAAAAAACAGGAACAATCGGAATGAAAACGCGGGATTTAAAACCATTTGCTTTTAAGTAATTTTGATAATATGAAGTTGAAAGAACAGGAGAGCCAAGCCCATCGCAAAGAATGCGGACTTCTACACCTTCCTGAACTTTTTTCTTAAGTGCATTAAAAATCTCATTCCATGACGAATCAGGTTCAATAATAAAATATTCCAGGAAGATATATTTTTTTGCACTTTGTATTGCTTCAATCATATGCGGAAAAAAATCATCTCCGCTTGAAAAATATTTTACATCACAATTGTTATAAGGAAAAAAGAAATTGTTAGTCAGATAATAAATCAAATCAGATGCATGATTATTCGAAAGTTCATTTACAAATTGCGTCTGAGATTCTAGAGATGGCGGGAAACTTTCAGGAAGCATAACCTGAGTTTTTTCTCTAAGCAATGTAAGCTTTTTTGAAAATCGCAGAGCACCCCGGTTTGTATGATACATAAGATAAGCTGCAATACTGAAAAGCGGAACGAAAATCATAGGAATAATCCAGGCGAGCTTAAACTCGTTCCGACCGTTCTTATTTACGATATAAATCATGAAGCTTGCTGAAAGAAAGAGGGAAAGTCCAAAGTAAAGCTCAAGGTATTTTTCAAGACGAAGAACGAAAAGTGCCATTACAAAAATTTGTATTGCAATAAAAAGAAAGTTGATTATGAGGCGGCTATAAACGCTTCTATAAAAAAGCTTGAGACGTTTTTTGTCTTTGATATCTTTAAACTTTTTTGTATTTGTGTTTTTCATTCTATAAATATAATAAAGCTAATGATGGGTTTTGTCAGTATTCTAATCGGGTCTCTTAAAAGAAAATCCTATGTAAAAAATTTGACTTTTAATATTTTTCCTCATATATTAAATTTAGCTAAAATATCGTAATATTGGCTAAAATTGATAAGGAGGCTCCCATGCTAAGTGTTTCAGTTGGAGAAGCAAAAAATCGATTGCCATATTTTCTTCATCTTGTTGAAGAAAAAAACGAAGAAATTCAGATTACCCGTCATGGAAAACCGGTCGCCTTTATAAACGGAAAAGATTCTGCTCAAAAGCTTGAAAAAAAACAGAAATATCTTGATGGAATAAAAGCCTGGCGAAATAAATATTCAGACTGTCTTTTGCCGGACACAGAAGCCACTTCTATTTTTGAACGAGAAAAAGAGGCTGATTTTACAATTCGTCACCCGGAAGATTTTTCATAAGCAAGGGGCAGATGAATATTTATTTACTTGATACAAATATAATTTCGGAGCCTACAAAACTTACCCCAAATGAAAAAGTTCTTCAAAAGCTTGCCGACAATCTTGAATATTCCTGCATAAGTGCTGTTACCTGGGCTGAAATGCTTTCTGGAATAAAAACTTTACCGGACGGAAAAAGAAAAACCGGCCTTTTAGATTATTCTATTG
>CAKUWD010000081.1 GCA_934699065.1 uncultured Treponema sp. | reverse complement strand
GATATAATCAGACTGTTGTTCGTCTTGCTACAGCTGTAAGTGATTTTGTGGTTCTTCCAAGTTATTTTGAACCTTGCGGACTAGAGGATTTTATTGCTCAGGTTTACGGTACTGTTCCTGTGGCTCACAGAACTGGTGGACTCAATAAAATACAGGATGGCCGTACCGGCTTCCTTTACAGCAGTAATACACCAGGGGTACTTATCACAAAGCTTACAGAAATAATTATGCTGAAGATGCTCAGACCAAGTCAGATTTCACGTATGATTAAAAGTGGTGCATACAGTGTACACCATGAATATCTTTGGAAGAATGTAATTCAAAAAAAATATCTTCCGTTTTTTAAAGAAATTTTAAAAAATAGTAAGAAATGATATTGACTAAAATATCATAAATCTATAATATAAGACTCACGTTCGACACAATAAGTCGAGCCAACATAAATGCTGCTTTAGCTCAGCTGGTAGAGCACGTGATTTGTAATCTCGGGGTCGTGGGTCCAAATCCTACAAGCAGCTTATAATGGGGAGTTCGCATAGCGGCAATTGCAAGGGACTGTAAATCCCTCGACTAACGTCTCCAGAGGTTCGAGTCCTCTACTCCCCAGTTTGTTATTGAGTTCTCCAAGTGGAGGACTTTTTTATTTTAACCACCCGTCATGCTGAACTTGTTTCAGCATCTTTTTTATAGATTCCGAAACACACATTCGTAGCAGGTGCGTGCGAATGTGGCGTAGCGTTCGGAATGACAATTATTTTTTTAAATTCCCCCCTATAATCTTTGACAAAAAATCATATTTTAGAGTAAACTTATAAAGATATTTCATTTTAAAAATAAATGAGGGGGAAAAGTGAATATCCATTTCTGGGGAGTAAGAGGATCAGTTCCAACTCCATTATCACCGCAACAGATTCAGTCAAAGATCATGGCCGCAATTCAGCGTGCAAAACCTGAAGATCTTGTAGATGCGGAAACCAGAGCGAAATTTGTTTCTTCACTTCCTTCCTGGATTTTTGGTACAGCCGGCGGAAATACTGCCTGCGTTGAAATTGTAAATAACAATACACATTTCATTCTTGATGGTGGAACGGGGCTGCGTCCACTTGGCAAAGCCAGAAAATGTCCTGATAAATATCATGTTTTCTTTTCTCATTTTCACTGGGATCATATTCAGGGGTTTCCATTTTTTGATCATGCTTATAATCCTAACTGTCAGTTTGAAGTTTATTCTCATTATGATGATGCAGAAAAATATTTCAGAGATCAGGTAAAAGAACCTTACAGTCCTCCTTCAGTAGGAAAGACTCTTGTACCAAATATCAGATTTAATCGTATTTATGAAGATGAAACTCTTGAGATTGACGGAATAAAAATCAACTCTCATAAAATGAGGCATCCGGGAGATTCATATTCATTTTCTTTTGAAAACGAAGGTAAGAAGTTTGTATACGCAACTGATGTTGAATTAAAAACTGTTGATTATCAGAATACAAATGCTGGTGAAAGTGTTTTTAGAAATGCAGATGTAATTGTTATTGATTCTCAATATACTGTAGAAGAAGTTTACCGCAAGGAGAACTGGGGACATTCTTCCTTCTGTTATGCAATTGATTTTGCTGTTTACTGGAATATTAAGAAGGTTTATCTCTTTCATCATGAACCTGCTTATGATGACAAGAAGCTTAATTCAATTCTTGAAGCAGCCAGATGGTATGCTCAATATATAAATCATTCGGATATTGAAATTTATCTTGCAAAGGAATCCCAAGAGATAGTTTTATGATTGTAGATAACGAAGATATAGATATTCTGGATTATTCTTTTACAAAAAAAGAAGTTTTTGTGCTTGCAAAATTCTTGAGAACAAAACAGGAAGAGCTTCCGGAAGGTTTGGAGTTATTCTATAAAACACTCGAAGATTCCATTTACAACTGTATGTCTCTTGAAGAGGTTAAAAGATTCTATTCATGAAAAAAAAATTAATTATTATACCTGTAGTGTTACTTCTGCTAGCCGGTATTATTTCCGGTGGCTTTGTATATTTAAAATTTCTCCTTTCACCTGTTTCAGAAAATGATGTTACAGAATCAGTTCGAATTGAAATACCAAGCGGAATGTCTGTTTCCGGAGCAGCATCACTTCTTTACAGTAAGGGGTTAATCAGAAACGAAAAGCTTTTTTATTATATCGCACGATATCCGGTAATAAAAAAATACCTTTTTGAAGAAGGTTATAACGATAATTTTGTATTAAGAAGCGGTATTTATTATGTAAAACCTTCAATGAATATTGCACAGATACAAACTTTATTATCTTCCGGTCAGCAGGAATATATTAAGGTATCAATTCCTGAAGGGCTTACAATTTCAAAGATAGCTGCAGAACTTGAAGAAAACCGTATCTGTTCTGCAGCAGATTTTATAGCTGTATGCAAAAATGAAAGTTTTACTGCTTCTAGCGGAATAAAAGGTCTGACTTGTGAAGGTTTTCTTTTTCCTGATACTTATTTTTTAACAGCAGGAATGTCTGCTGAAGCTGTTGCAAAAATAATGATTGATAACTTTTTTGCAAAAATTAAAGAGATTCCAAGTCTTGCTCAATTAAATGATGCAGACCTTTACCAGACTGTAATTCTTGCTTCGATTGTAGAACGAGAATACCGGGTAGAAGATGAAGCTCCTTTGATTGCAAGTGTATTTAAAAACCGTCTGCGTCGTAATATCGGGCTTTATTCCTGTGCAACTGTAGAATATATTCTCACAGAAATTGAAGGACGTCCTCATCCGGAACGAATCCTTATTGAAGATACAAAAATTGATAATCCATATAATACTTACAAATGGGCAGGTCTCCCTCCTGGACCAATTTCGAATCCTGGTCTTGTAGCTTTACGTGCCAGTTCAGAAACTCCAAAAACAGATTATTACTTCTTTCAGATTGTAGATGCTGCAGCCGGAAGGCATGTGTTTACAACTAACTTTGAAGAGCATATACAAAGTCACAGCCTTTATACTAAAAAAAGCGGACGCTGAAAATGGCAGGCGGATTTATTTCAAACGAGACAATAGATGCTATCCTCAATACTACAGATATAATTGCTACGGTTGGAGAGTATACAAAACTTGAACGCCGCGGAGCAAATGACTGGTGGGGCTGTTGTCCTTTTCATGGTGAAAAAACAGCTTCCTTTCATGTAGATGGTGATAAAAAATTTTATCATTGTTTTGGCTGTCATAAGGGTGGAAATGTAGTCAATTTCATTATGGAGATGGAAAAGCTTTCATATCCAGACACTCTTGAACTGCTCGCGAAAAAGGCTGGAATACAGGTAAAGTATCAGGATGGTTATAAACCGGATCAGAATGCCTCAAGAGTAAACGAAATAGAACAGTTTATTGAGCTTTATGAAAGAACTGCCTCCATGTTTCATTATTTTTTAATGGAAACAGAGCAGGGGAAAAAAGCCCTGGATTATATTACAAAACGCGGGCTCACAAAAGAAACAATCGAAAAGTTTAAACTGGGCTATGCCCCTGCAGACAGAAAATGGCTTCATAAATTTCTGCTTGGAAAAAACTTCAGTCCTGAATTTCTTGCAAAATCAGGCTTATTCAGCCAGAAATACCCGGATTTTTCATTTTTTTCTGACCGTCTTATGTTTCCGATTTTTAACCGTCGCGGTCAGGTAGTTGCTTTTGGCGGCCGCGTAATCCCTCCGGCTGATGAGTCTCAGAGAAAATATCTTAATTCTGGTGACCTCCCTCAGTTCAAAAAACGCGAAACTCTGTTCGGTTTCAGTTTTGCAAAAAATGCTATACGCGAAAAAAAGGCGATAATTTTCTGTGAAGGAAACATGGATGTAATTGCCTATCATCAGTGCGGTCTTGAGTATGCGGTTGCTACACTTGGAACAGCCCTTACAGAAGAGCATATAAAAATGATTTCGGGTTTTGTTGCGGGTGGAACTGTTTATCTTTCCTTTGATTCTGATGGCGCGGGCGAACAGGCTACGTGGAAGGCGATAAAGCTTTGCCGCGAGCACGATCTTACCGTAAGAATCATCAGGCTAAAAGGCGGAAAAGACCCTGCAGAGATTATGCTTAAATTTGGTGCCGAAAACTTGACGACACAAGTTAAAAATGCTATATTAGACAGTGATTATTTGATATTTAGACTAGGTGAAAAATACCCTGTGGACACTCCTGAGGGTAAAACAAAAGCCGCACTGGAATATTTTCAGTATGTAGACTCACTTCAGTCTGATATTCAAAAAGAATCATGCCTCGAACAGTTATGTCAGGCATATAATCTAAAACCGGAGGCTGTAAAAAGGGATTTTAATAATCGTAGTCAGGCCCGCGAACGCGCGAATATCCGGCAAAATAATAATCAAACAGAAGAAGGAACACAAGTTAAGCTCGATGCTGAATTGAGAGGGTTAATTGCTGTTACCGCCGACTTGAACCAGTTTGAGGTTCTTCGCACTAAGCTCACCGAACAAGATTTTACAAATCCGGCAGCCAGAAAGTTGTACAAGGTACTGGAAGAATGCTTTGTTGAAAAAATCTTTACTATAAGGGATATCCTTAGTCGTTGTGATAATGAACAGCTGATTCAGTTAATTACTGGATCTCTTTCGGATGGTGTATACAAGAGTGAAAAAGTAAGTACCGTTGTTGATGATACGGTAAATTATATAAAAAGAAACAAACTCGATGCCCAGCGAAATAAATTATTGCAAAGAATTAAAGAATATACCGTAGTAACTCAAGAAGATCAAAATCAACTAAATGCGCTTCTGGCCGAAAAACTGGAACTTGATAAGCAAGTACAAAGCTTAGGGAAAAAGTAGTGAATACTTCTATTGACGAAAAAAGCAGTGCTGCACTTATTAGCAATGCTGCCGTTGAAAAACTCGTTGAGTTTGCAAAATCAAAACGGTTCATTACATGGGACGATGTAATTGAATATCTTGGACAGGAATTTGTTAATTCAGATGAATTAATGGAGCCGGTTCTTAAGCAGCTTAAAGATATAAATCGAGAGCCTGTTGAAACAGACATTATTGGTGCTGAAGATGTACCTGATGATGCTCTTGTTGATGATGATGAAGATGAAGATGGAATCATGCTTGAGGATGATGACGATGATGTCGCATCTGATGATGAGACCGCAGAAATCGAACAGGCTGAAAAGAAGCTTGCAGCTTCTAAAAACCGTCTTGTAAATTCTGATAAAGATTCAAGTGTTGATGATCCTATCCGCTTATATCTGCGCGAAATTGGTAAAGAAAATCTTCTTACTGCAGAGCAGGAAGTTGAGCTTTCAAAAACAATGGAGCAGGGTAATAATATTATAAAAGATGTAATCAAGAATTCTGGAATTATGATTCCTGAGTTCTTTGCCATTGCTCAGAAAGCCTTTACAAGAATTGATATCCACGAACCTGGAAAAACCCGCAAGGAAATCAATGAGGAAATGGCTGATAAACGCCGCCTCAAGAGTTTCTATGGCGAGCACATCAAACCTGTTTTGCCTGAAATGAAGCAGTATATGGCTCTTAAAAAGCAGCTTTTCGAAGCAGAGCAGTCTAGTGCAATTTTTGAAAATTCTCAGCTTATTGATCTGCGCAAAAAAATTATTCCAGAGCTTCAGAAAGTAGATATTCAGACTGAAGAACTCGAGAAGTTTACACAGAAATACCGCGAAGCTACAATCAAGATTGAAGAGTATCATCAGAAACAGGAAAAGAAGATGAAGGAGCTTCGTATTTCGAACCCTTCAGAGCTTCGTAGTCTTGGTCGTAAGATTTCAATCCGCTCACAGGCTGCAAAACTTGAGCAGGAACTCAATATGAGCGCAGATGAAATCCGTGAGATTTACACTCAGATTCAGAAAATCGAACGTAAGCTTCACCGCCTCGAATACGAGTTCGAAAATGATGTTGAAATCATCCTTAAGATGGCTAAAGACATTGAGTACGGCCGCCTGATGATGGAAAAGGCAAAGAACCGCCTTATCAACGCAAACCTTCGTCTTGTAGTTTCTATTGCTAAAAAATATACAAACCGTGGACTTCACTTCTTTGACCTTGTTCAGGAAGGAAACATCGGTCTTATTAAAGCTGTAGAAAAGTTTGAATACCGCAAGGGATTTAAGTTTTCTACATACGCAACCTGGTGGATTCGTCAGGCAATTACCCGTTCTATCTCTGACCAGGCACGTACAATCCGCGTTCCAGTTCATATGATTGAACAGATTAACAAGGTTGTACGCGAAAGCCGTCAGCTTATGCAGAAGCTGGGCCGCGAACCCACAGACGACGAGATTGCACAGCAGCTTGGCTGGCCATTAGCCCGCGTAAAGCAGGTTAAGAATGTTGCCCGCGAGCCAATTTCTCTTGAAACTCCAATCGGTGAGGAAGAAGATTCAATCCTTGGAGACTTCATCGAGGATAAGGAAGTTGAAAATCCAGCAACACAGACTGCCTTTACTTTACTTCAGGAGCAGTTGCGCACTGTTTTGAATACTCTGCCTCCTCGTGAGCAGGAGGTTCTTAAGATGCGCTTTGGTCTGGAAGACGGTTATTCACTTACACTCGAAGAGGTCGGCCTTTACTTTGACGTAACTCGTGAACGTATCCGACAGATTGAGGCAAAGGCTTTGAGAAGACTTCGTCATCCACGCCGTGCTAATGGTCTTAGAGATTACATCGAGACCTAGGAAGCGGCACTGCGAAATATAGATTGCTTCACTGTATCTAAAATGAGGTGCAATGAAGCAATCTACAATATAGACTAAAAAGACATTTTATTATAAAATAACTAGATAATTTTTTTTGAGGAACCATAATGGTAACAACTGAAGTTTTTGAGAATTTGAAATCTTTGCAGGAGATTCTCGTACAGAAATACGAGCTTGAGGAAAAGAAGAATGAAGCTCCAAAGCAGCTTAGTATTCAGGAAGGTCTTCTTGCAAAAATACAGAAAGAATTTATTGAGCAGAAGTCAAATTACGACGCTACTCAGGAAAAGGTTTCACAGCTTAAAGTTCAGCTCGACGAAACAGTAAAATCACGCGAAGAGGGTGAAAAAGGTGTAGCTAACTCTACAACTCACCGCGAGTACGAAGCTCTGGAAAAGCAGATTGCCGAGGCAAAGATTCTTGAAGATCAGCTTAGAAAAGATCTTCAGAAAGAAGAAAAAGAACTTGCTGAACTCAACGATGCTCTCAAGACTTCTGAAGGCACAATCAAACAGTCTATGGACAGACTTAATGCCAGCCGTGATTCTTTGAACAAAGATCTTGCTTCTTATGATGAAAAACTCAACAAGCTCAAGGTTCAGGAAGACAAAGTTACAAAGAATATCAATAACATATATTCAAAAGAAGAAAATGCAGAACTCAAAGCTCAGGAAATTCTTTTTAAGTTCCAGAGAATTATTCAGCGTAACTCAGAAGGTATTGTTTCTGTAAGAAACGGTGTATGTTCTGGTTGTCATATGATTCTTCCAGCAAACTTTGCTAATCAGGTTCGTGAAGGTGAAGATATCAATTTCTGCCCATATTGCAGCCGTATTCTTTATTATGAAGAAGTAAGCGAAGATCAGCAGGAAGACTACTTCGACATTGGAGCTGCAGGTAGTCTTGCAGGTCTTGATGAAGACTTTGATGATGAAGATTCTGAGTACAATGAGGATGAAGACGAAGAGTCAAAGTCAGAGTTTGAAGACGAAGATGAAATTGACGAAGATGAATCAGATGAGTCTGAAGATGATGAAGACGACGATGATGATTCTGACGAAGAAGAGGATGAAGAGTAATCTTAATTCCTTAATTAGTTTGTAATACAGATGGAATATAACCGCGCTGCTGCCTGCTGATGATAACGGGTAGTGGTGAGAGAAAGTCCGGGCTCCTTCGGAAAGAATGCCGGGTAACAACCGGGCACAATCTGGCAGCTGCAGTTTTTCTGCATAGCCCAGTGCGTGACAGATAGTGCAACAGAAATACTACCGCCCGCCGAAAGGCGAGTAAGGGTGAAAAGGCAGTGTAAGAGACTACCGCAGTTCTGGTAACAGAGCTGGCTTGTAAACCTCATTCGGAGCAAGATTAAGCAGCAGTTATGTTTTTCCGAGCAATACTGCGGGTAAATCGCTGGAGCTGAATGGTAACATTCAGTGCGGATAGATGGTTAGTACTGTCACTCTCTTTTTAGGGGGTAACAGGAGACAGAACCCGGCTTATTGTTCCATCTGTTTTTTTTATTATAAAAGTATTGTAAAAGTGGTGGGGAATTGAAAGCGAATTACAATATTGAAAACAGCAGTTACGCAAAAAAGAAAAGCAACCTGCTGCGGAATATAATCCGTGTGGCAGTTGTAATTCTAATTATGTCTGCCATTGCATTCGCTACTGTTTTTTCCATCAAAAGATATACCCGCGATAGAATTACTATAAAGACCATAAAAGAAGCCTGGGAATCTTATGACTATCAAAAGGTTTATGAACTGTGTAAGGTTTTTCTCCAGGATGATACTTATAATAACAGTGCCCTTACATATTATAGTTATGCCTGCTTTTTCCTTGCCCAGTCTCAAACAGATACCCAGCAGGCTCAAAGTTATCTTGATGAATGTATAAACAATATTCGAGTTGCTCTTTATGAAGCAGATAAAACTCTTATACCACAGCTTCAGTATATGCTCGG
Source organism: uncultured Treponema sp. (assembly GCA_934699065.1). Lineage (GTDB taxonomy): Bacteria > Spirochaetota > Spirochaetia > Treponematales > Treponemataceae > Treponema_D. The sequence continues at coordinate 2,958 of CAKUWD010000081.1, read as the reverse complement.
TCGGGCTTACTTTTATAAAAATACAATCACAACACATTATTATGCAGACCTTGCAGTAAAGTATCTTTTGCTTGCAAAAGAAAACGGTTATAAGGCAGATGATATCGCTGAGTATCTTGGCTTAAGTTATGCTTCTCTTGGAATGACAATGGAAAGTATTGCAGCTTTTACAGAAGCTCTTCTTGTACGTGAATCTGATTCACTTCTTCTTGCAATTGCAGAGCAATATTATAAGGCAAATGAACTTAATGCCGCAGAACAATATCTGTTCAGAATTATAAAAAACAGCGATAATGAAGATATAGTATTAAAAAGTGAAAATCTTCTTGGTACAATTTATATTGATAAAGAAGATTATGAGGGTGCCCTTAAAGAATTTGAGAATGTTTTGAAAAAAAACGAAAATTCTGCTGACGCACATTATGGAATTGGTGTAATATATGAGAAGCAGGGAAATATAGTGAAAGCCCGTTCACAGTGGCGTAAAGCCCTTAAGATACAGGTTAATCACGCTGGTGCCCTGCAGAAAATGTCAGAAAATTGATAATATAAAAAACGGAGAACCGGGAGGAAATAGATGGGTTTTTTTGATAGTTTTTCAACAGATATAGGTATTGATTTAGGTACTTGTAATACATTGATTTATGTACGCGATAAGGGCATCGTTATTGATGAGCCTTCTGTAATTGCTGTTGAGAAGGGAACAAAGAGAATCGTAGCTGTAGGTGCAGAAGCAAAACGAATGCTTGATAAAACTCCTGGAAATATTATGGCAATTCGCCCGCTTGCAGACGGTGTAATTGCAGATATTGATTCTACAGAAAAGATGATAAAATACTTCATCTCAAAAATTATTCCACGCCATCAGCTTTTCAAATCTGTAAGAATGAAAATTGGTATTCCTTCATGTGTAACTGATGTAGAACGCCGTGCAGTTATTGAAGCTGCAATGAAGGCTGGTGCAAAGGAAGTTGAGGTAATCGAAGAAAGCCGCGCCGCTGCTATTGGTGCAGATATTCCTATTTTCGAACCTGCAGGACATATGATCTGTGATATCGGCGGTGGTACTGCAGAGATCTCTGTAATCTCTCTTGGTGGTATGGTTGTTACTCACTCAATCCGCGTTGGTGGAGATAAGTTCGACGAAGCAATCGTAAAACACGTTAAGAGTGTTCATAACCTGATTATTGGTCAGCCGGCAGCAGAACGTCTTAAGATTCAGATTGGTAATGCCGCTCCAGAAAAAACAATCGAAAAGATGGAGCTTAAAGGTACTGATGCTATTACAGGTCTTCCACGCCGCCTTGAAATTGACAGTGTAGAAGTTCGAGAAGCCCTCAAAGAGCCAGTTACAAAAATTGTTGAAGAAATTAAATCTGTACTTTCTGAAACTCCTCCGGAGCTTGCTTCAGATATCATTGAACGCGGTATTGTAATGACTGGTGGTGGTTCTATGCTTCGTGAACTTCCAAAGCTTGTTTCAAAAGAAACAGGTGTACCGGTTATTCTCGTAGAAAAACCACTTGAGTGTGTAGCACTTGGTGCCGGTAAGGCATTTGGTTTGTTCAAGGATATGTATTCAGAACGTACAATTTACGACAGTCTGAACGACTAATCTTTGCATTCTTTCTGGGTGGGTGAATATGCGGAGAAAGCCGAATTTTTCTTTCAGAATTAAATTTGCTGAATTCCTTCTCATTATTTACATTCTTGCCGGTGGCTTTTTGCTTGCATTCAGTTCCGGTGGATTTGTATTGAATTTTAAACAGATTGGTTTCTCAATTTTTTCATCTCTTGATAAAGGTGTACATTTTATAACTGATGGAATTTCAAATACTTTTAATGCTGTTGGTGAACTCCGCAAACTAAAAAAAGACTACAATGATCTTGTACTAAAACTTGAAAACTATGAAGAGATGCAGAGATCAAATGCTGATATCCGAAAGGAAAATGCAAGACTTAAAGAACAACTTGATTTTGCAGTCTCTCTGGATGAAAAAAATATTCCTGCTCAAATTATAGCCCGTGATCTCGATAATGCTTTTACATATCTTACAATAAATAAGGGAAGCGTAAACGGAATCAGAAAAAATATGCCGGTTATTGCTTTTCAAAATGGAAACCAGGGGCTTGTTGGTAAAGTTGTTCAGGTTGGAACTTTTACCAGCCAGATAATGCCAATCTATAATATCAATAATATTGTTTCTGCACGTATACAGAATTCCCGAGACCTTGGTCTTGTAAATGGTCTTGGAAGTCAGGATCAACCGCTTTTAATGCAGTATATCCGAAAATCTGTTGTAGACGAATTGAGCTACGGAGATATCGTAGTTACTTCCGGTGAAAACGATAACTATATGCGTGATATTGCAATAGGAACAATTTCCAAAATTACTACGCTGGATTACAACTCATCTCTAAATATAGAGCTTGTACCGATTATTGACTTTGCCCGGCTTGAAAATGTTGTTGTTGTAAATCAGAAAGAGCTTAACGATCGTAAGGCATACAAGGAGTAGGGGAAATGACAAAATCAATTCTTGTAAGTGCTTTTATCCTGCTTTGTGCAGTTATTATTGAATCATCCATTCTTTCAAATATCAGTTTTATTTATATTGTACCGGATCTTGTTTTAATCTGTTCAATATATTTTTCTTTATTGAATGGAAAGGTTGTTGGAGAAACTACAGGCTTCATTTCTGGTCTTTTATTAGATTTTATAACAGGTATTCCTTTTGGTTTTAACTGTCTTTTCAGAACAATAATTGGCTACGTTTATGGAATCTTTGCAAAAAATGTAATTATTTCCGGTTTTATTCTTCCTATGCTTTGTGTTGGAATAGGAACAATTGCAAAAACTCTTATGGTACATCTTCTGGGGCTTCTCTTTCCGAATGTACACATATATGTTGCAGGAATTATTTCTTATGATTTTCTTTTTGAATTTATTGAGAACGT
>CAKUWD010000080.1 GCA_934699065.1 uncultured Treponema sp. | reverse complement strand
GGACACGTACTCGGTGGACCTTTCTATACAATCGAAAAAGGAATGGGACCAAAGTGGAAGTGGCTTGCTGTACTCTTTGCAGTATTCGGAGCCCTTGCCGGTATCATGGGTATTGGTACAATGACACAGATCAACGGTATTACATCAGCCGTAAACAACGCTTTCGACCCAACAAACTCACACATCGCTTTCACACTTTTCGAAAACGACTACACATGGGCAACAGTAATTTCCGGTATCGTAGTAACAATCTGTACTGCCCTCGTAGTAATCGGTGGTATCAAGCGTATTTCAAAAGTTGCGGAAAAAGTTGTTCCTGCAATGGCAGTAGTTTATGTATTCCTGGGCCTTTCAATCCTCATCATGAATGCAATGAAGATTCCTGGAGCCTTCGCCCTCATCTTCAAATCAGCCTTCGGATGGAAAGCAGTTGGAGCCGGTGCAATGGGTTTTGTATTCAAACAGATTACAGACTCAATGCAGAAAGGTATTGCCCGCGGTATTTTCTCTAACGAGGCCGGTCTTGGTTCTGCACCAATCGCAGCTTCTGCAGTACAGACAAACGAACCTGTAGAGCAGGGCCTTGTAAATATGACAGGAACAATCATTGATACTCTTATCATCTGTACAATGACAGGCCTCGCAATCGTAATCGCTTTCTACGGCGACATCATTGGTGGAGTTACAGAATGGAACGCAGGTGCTCAGGGTGCCGTTCTTACAGCAACAGCTTTTGCTAAAGTGCTTGGTGGTGACGGTCACTCTGTTCAGTTCCTTCTTATGCTTTGTCTTGCCTTCTTTGCTTTTACAACAATTCTCGGCTGGGACTACTATTCAGAAAAATGTCTTGAGTATTTGACAAAGGGAAAAATGGGACCAGTTAAGGTTTACCGCTGGCTTTATATTGCCGCAGTTGCAATTGGCCCTTACTTTACCGTAAATGCAGTTTTCACAGTTGCCGACATCTTCAACGGCCTCATGGCGATTCCTAACTGTATTGCCCTCATCGTTCTTAGCGGCGTAGTTGCTAAAGAGACAAAGGCTTATTTCGATAAGTATCCGACTCTCTAGTTAGCTATTAGCTTTTTTTGGGGGAAGGTCGACCCCTTAGGGAGCGGCCTGCAACGCAGGCAAAAACAGTCCAGTGGACTGTTTTTAGCGAGTCTCGGCGAAGGCTATGCCTGAGCCGCCGAGCCTCCTCACTTCGTTGCGGTGTCTCGGGCTACCCCTTCTAACGGGGGCTCCGCCCCCGTAACGCCCCCCTCGTTATCTTATTCTGATATCTGTCAGCGCAACCTGATCGCCTGAAAGGGCAACGTAGATTTCTTTACTTCCGTCTTTAATTTTACTTGTATTCTGAATAAAAATTCCCTTGTTCTGAGTTCTCAAAGTTACTTCGTTTCCATTCTTAAAAAACTCAATCTGAGATTCATAACCGGTTTTATTCTGCATTTCCCATTCTTCCCAGTTCTTAAAGTTTTCGGTTTTCTTCATAATAAAAGAGTTCTCTGCAAATCTGTTAGAATCATTTGTCTCGCCGTCATACTTTATCAGAGCGTATTCGCGATAATTTTTTCCGTACACTTTTTTATCATCAGAATAGTAAAGAAGAATATATGGACAATGCCATATAAGATTTGCATCCGGCAGACTCTGAGCATGAAAAAACAAATTCATTTTATCTGTAATTTCAATTCCCTTAGTAAAGCCCCCAAGAGGTTTTACAATCTGAACATTTGGAATATCTGATTCAATTCTGTCTATAAAATTAAGTTTTTCAGCAATGCGTGGAATATCATTTTCCTGTGTAACCAGCTGAGTCTGGTCAATCTTTATATTTGTGATACAGACGTTTTCTCCAGTAATACTGATGTATGCAGATTTAGAAGCACTTGGCAAGGCTACGATAAGCTCGAAATATTTTTGTGCACTAAGAAGTTTTAGCAGCAGATGATCTTCATAACGGCAAACTGTGATTTCAAAAGATCCTTCTTTACCATTCTTTGGAGAGTCTGTTACATTTCTGATTTCCATATTTCTTGCACCAGTCGAAATTCTATGTGCATCAAACCATACTTCTCCATATTCAAGGTATTTATTTGAGTTAATACTTTCCTGTGTTGTTTGAACCTGCCTGTCGTATGAATCAAAAAGAATAATTGATGGAGCAGAAAAGGCTTTGTCTTTTTCAAGAGGAATCGAATCGAATGTTATGTTTGTAACATTTCTTTCAACAACAATACCCGAGGAAATTGTTTCTCGATAATCTTTACAGATTAGTTCTGTTTCCATTTTGTGAGTCCTTTGTTCGAACTTACCACTGCTTGTTCCGGCATCAAGAATATGTACTGCAATATTTGAAAAAACAGGATCATATTTTCTGCCAGCTTCACGCAAGAAATAATCGCGTACAAAAAAAGGTGGAACTGAAGGATCGTGAATCATCTTATCATAATCTGCTGCAACTGTAATAATTCTGGAGAAAACAGGATGTGATTCATCATAGTTTTTTCCAATATAAAGGGCTGTTTCGCTTAAGAAAGGATAATCTTTAATGCAGGAAAGTGCTTCGTGTCCTGCATTGTAAAGAAGAGCAGAATAATAAACCTTGTCGCAGTCATCTTCTGATTTACCAGCTCTTTCTGCGATCTCTCTGGCAACCTGGGCTGTGTATTCAGAAAGATTTTGCGAATTTGCAAAAGCAAGGGCAAGCTGAGAGAAAATACTCTGCATTCTTTTCTGTTCGGTTTTAAATGACTGTATTTCAATTTTATGTGCTTTTTCAACAGCTGCATTTACATCAAGATAGTTAAAAAAGTAAAGTGAAACAGATACTAAAACCATTGACATATTTACAATTGAAATTCCATAAGCAAAAATCTGAATTAATCCTGTAATGATTGGAACAAAAATATAGAGTGAGAGAGCAGTATAAATAAATTTGCTGAAGCTCTTCCTATACTGAAAAATGACAGAGTATTGAATGAGAGGACAAATTACCGGAACTACATAACATAAAAGAAAGCCCGGTCCCCGGTGATATACATTCTGTGAATCAAAATAATAATAAAAGCCAGAAAATGTAGAAACAATTTCAGCAAGTATACCAGCTAAAGAAACAAAGCCGGTAATGGTAAGCCGTTTTAGAGTAACAGGAAGATTGCCTTCATTATGGAGTAAATCAATAAGATACAAATTAAAACAAAATACGACAGCACAAGTCAGAGAAAACACCATAAAGTTTGCAAGGCGTACCATTATGTATCCGGTGAAACTTGAGTTACCAGCAAATATATAAGCCAGCCTGTCAAAGAAAAGAAGGAGTGTGGCAATTATTTCCAGACTTATCAAAATGCTTTTACGTTTTTTTGAAAGAAATTTTGTCAGAAAAAGCATGATAGTCATGGTTGCACAGGCAGCACAAAGAATGAGCATAATATTCCTCCGTCTTTTGTTTTTTATCCGGGGTTTCCATCATTTCTTTTGGTAAGTGATTCATAATTGTTTTTTCCAGAAGCATTGGATCTATAGGAAGTGAGAGTGTTCCATAAAATCCTTTCTGCTTAAAATATTCTTCATCAGTAGATGCATTTTCTGTAATTACATAAACAGGAAGAGCTTTGTTTATCTCTTTGATTCTGGAAATGATATCCTCTATTTCCTCTTCATCATCTTCAAAAAGCATCTGATCAATAAAAGCAACATTAAAAGAACTGTCTCGAAGTTTTGCTATAAACTCCTGGCTGTTGTTTGCTCTTGTTACAAAAACCTTTGTAGCTTTTAAAAGATTATCGAGTACATTAAGATTGACAAGGTTATCACTTGCTACAAGAACATCTGCATCTGGAGCAATGAACTCTGGTGTATAAGGTTTGTGTTGTGCAGCATCTTCTGTTTCAGAAAAAAATCCTATTGGGCTAGGATCTACAATTTTCTGTGAAAGAGTAAAAATAAATTCAGAACCTTTACCTACATCACTGGTACATACAAGTACACCACCCATAAGCTCGGCAAAGCGACGTGAAATATCAAGGCCAAGACCAGTTTTTAAATGCAGTTCTTTTGCATCTTTTTCGAATGCTCCGTAAGCATCAAAAATAGTTTCAATAATTTCCGGCTTCATACCGTTACCGGTGTCTTTTACACGGATGCACAAATCACAGTTTTCGTTAGTTCGGCCTTCCATCGAGATTTTAAAATCAACACTGCCTTCTTCTGTATATTTAATTGCGTTGGAAAGAAGATTCAAAAGAATCTGTTTGATTTTACCAACATCACCATTAAGTCGGTTAGGAATTGTCTGATCAATAGAAACTGTAAAAGTAAGACCTTTCAATATACTTTTTTGTCTTGCAGGAATAATAACGGAACGAAGAAGGTTTTGAACACTGTATTCGCTTTTTCTTACAGCAAGCTTTCCAGATTCAATTTTTGTAATTTCCAGAAGATCGTTTACAAGAGTCAAAAGTGATTCTGAAGCTTCGCGGATATTCATTCCATAATTAACGATAGCTGAAATGTATTGTTTTGGAACGTCCTTTGAATTTTCGCGGAGAATCATTTCGTTCATACCCATGATTGTGTTTATAGGTGTGATGATTTCCTTTGACATATTTGAAAGGAAGCGCGACTTTGTTTTGTTTGCCTGTTCGGCTTCTTCTTTCGCATTTTCCAACTGCCGGTATTGATTTACGATAATCGTAGATTTCATGATGCGCCATACGATGAAGCCGGCTGTAATAACAAGAAGGGAAATCAGAATGAATTTAAATTCCATTAATTCTATGAGACGGAATCTTTTGATAATAGAAAAACTGTTATCCTGAAGAACGTCTTTTTTGTTCTGGCTCAAAACCTGAATATGGAAAGTGTAGTATCCGTAAGAAAGGTTTGTGTATTCAAGAGCAGTGAGCGAATTTCTGTTTACTGTAATACCATCATCTTTTGCACCATCAAGAAAGATTCTGACATAAGGATTAGACATTGAATAATCCATTACAGAGGCTGTTATTTTAATTCGCTCGTGAGAAGGTGGAATAATATATGCGCCGCTTTCGGAAGGAAGAATTTTCTGATTTCCGCAGTAAATAGAATTAAGGGCAGTTTTAATCTGGATTTTCTGCTCGGCATAATTATTAATGTTTACACTTGAAACACCTTCGCGGCAGCAGATATAAAGATTTCCGTTTTCATCAAGTGCGCTGTAAGAGTTACTTGTAACAGAACTTGGAAGACCGTTTGCAACCGTATAAAGTCTGTAGTCAGTTACATTATCAGAAAGAAGAGCTTCTGTATTTGCGGTGTAAATACCAGAAGAAGCAAGAACCCAGATTTCATTTTTATTATTGATATAAAGGTCGTAGTTGTTGTTATATGGGAAGGAAGTTATATTTTTGATTCTTCCACCCTTCATATACTGAATGGAGTTTGAAGTAACCAGCCAGATAACTCCATTTTTTTTGTCTTCCTTGATGCGCATAACAACATCACTGGTAAGACCATCGTCGCGTCCATATCTTTGAATTACAGAACCGGAAATAACATAGATGCCGTCGCCGTCTGTACCAAGATAAATCTTTCCGTCTTCAGATTCTTCTACGGAAAGGAAAACCGAGTTCTTTATAATATCATTCTTTTTAATATTCCGGATAACCTGATTATTTTTGATAATGGAAAAGCCGTCATTTGTTCCGCAGAGAATAGTGTTGTCTTTTGCAATCTTTATAACCCTGATTTTATTGTCAGCAATTCCCTTGTCTGTAGTAAACGAAGTGATTTTTCCATCCGGAGACTGGCAGACAAGCCCTTTGTTATTTGTAAAAGTACCAACCCATATATTTTTATTCTGATCTTCTGTAATACATCTTATTCGAGAATCACCAATAAATTCTGTAAGTGAGTTTTTTATCTGCTGATTATTTTTATCAATAATATAAAGACCAGTTTCAGTTCCAATATATAAAAGATTATTATGAAGACAGGTTGCATTTACAGTTTTTTTAGGAAGCTTTGCTTCATCAGAAAGATTAACAAAGTTGTTCGCTACAATCTTCATTACACCCTGAGTTGAAGAGCAGACCCACATGTTTCCCTGATAGTCAGAAGTAAACATTTCAATTGAGCCGTTCATAGGAAGCTTTGAAACAATGTTCAGCTTATTGTCTTTATCAAGGTATCCAATCTGGCTTCTGGAACAAATCCAGATTCTAAAACAGTCGTATGAAATCCATTGAACAGTTTTTATAGGAGAAACATCTATTCTGGTTAACTCGGAGTTCTTCTTTCCAAAATCGCCATAATAAATAACTCCGCCTTCAGAGCACATATAAACTTTTCCCACATTGAGAGGGTCTGCAAGAATTGTAGTTATAGTGTTCATTCCAAGTTCTGAGCTTGTATAGACTTCAGATACATTTCTGTTTACGATTGAAAAAACAATGCCATTTAATGTCTGGCCATAGATTTTGCCGCTTGTATCAGAAACAAGTTTTAAGATTCTTTCTTTATCAATTGCAGGATTTGAAACTTTATAAACAAGCCCGTTGTCCTTAATCATTGCAAGACCTGTAGTAGTTGCGACAAAAATATTTCCGTCTTTATCTTCAGCAAAATGTCTGATAGAAGATGAAGGAAGTCCATCTTTATAAGTAAACTGGCGGATGTCGTTACCATCAATAACTACAACACCGTTATCATTTGTTCCAACCCAGATTCTGTGTTTACTGTCTTCAAAAAAAGCGCGTCCACTGGTAAGTCCATTTGTAGTAGGAAGGCGTTCAAAGATTTTTCCGTCATAACGGATTATTCCACTGTAGCCTCCAATCCAGACATAACCATCTTTTGCTCCTAAAATAAAATTTGCATCAGATGTGGGAAGCCCGTTTGTTGCATCATAAATAACGCTTGTGTAACTAACGTCAGAAAATTGTTTTGTTACTGCATAACCTCCACCCTCAGCAAAGACGGTCTGGCAAAAAATCAAAAGACTTGCGAAAATAAAAGATTTTAATTTGAAATTAGTTTTTCGTAAAAGCAAGACTTCCTCCGTCAGTTAGTAAAATCTGGAGTTTCAGAATGATATTTTTTCAAAACCATCTTTACTTCAGAAAGTGAATCCATAAATACTTCTACACATTTCGGGTCAAACTGGGTACCGCTTCCTTCCTGCAAAATTGCAAGGGCTTTTTCCAGTGGAAATGCAGGTTTATAAACACGAGGCGAGGCAAGCGCATCAAAAACATCTGCAACGGCCATAATACGGGCAGAAAGCGGAATTACTTCACCGTGCAAACCTTCCGGGTAACCTTTTCCATCCCAGCGTTCGTGATGGTAGGCCGCCATGTTACGGGCTTCTTTAAGATAGTTTTCCCCCTGAACGGTACTGATTGCTTTCTCAAGGATTTCTTTTCCTGCCGTCGTGTGAGTTTTCATAATTGCAAATTCTTCGTCGGTGAGTTTTCCAGGTTTGTTCAAAACTGTGTCTGAAATATTAATTTTTCCAACGTCATGAAGCGGAGCCGATCTCACAACATCTGACATAAACTTTGGTGTGATTTTTTGCGGGTACTAACCTTTTTTCTTAAGACCTTCTACAATGATTTTTACATAGGCAGAAGTTTTTTGAACATGGGCACCTGTATCGGAGTCGCGGCTTTCTACCATATCTGCCATTGTGATAATAAGACCATCCTGCATGGTAACAGTAGAATCAGAAAGACGGCGAATGTCCCTAAGCTGCTCTGACTGACTCAGTGTCATGCGGCAAATAGCATCATACAATTTTTGAATTTCGTCACCGCTTTGAATATTGATTGCCCGAATCTGTTTTACATTTTCTTCAAGCTTTTCCTGATCTTCAAAAGAGTTTGAGAACAAATCAATACAGGAAGCAAGTATGCTTATCGGATAAGACATGTTGTTTCCGATAGCCCAGATTGTGTAAGAGATGATAACGAGGAAGAACCCTGCCATAACAAGAAAAACTTTTACAATAAAGCTTTTCATAAAACCAGTAATATAAATTAAAGAAACATCCGCACCAACATAACAAACGGTTCTTCCGTCTTCATTTAAAACCGGACTATAAATTGTAAGAAGCCATCCAAAAAAAGTTTGTGTAGCAATTGGTTCAACTTGTTTACCCTCTAAGAGTGCAGGAATGTATGGTGTAAATTCTTTGTCATAAGGAACAAGCTGGCCTGGTGCATAAGGATCATCTTCATCTGTATCAATAATAAAACGAGCTCCATTTTCTTCTGCACGTATAAGATAAAGATATGTTATGTCGGGAGAATTATCGCGGATTTTTGCCAGTAAATCATAAGTTTCGTCATAGCCTGGAGCATCGCTTCCGTATTTTATAAAATCATCAACTTTTGCAGGATCAATAAATTCGGCTGCAAGTTTAGCACAGTTATAGGCACTTTCTGTTTTCTGTTTTTTCGTATTATCATAAAAGAGACGTACTGCAATAAAGCCGGTAATAAAAACCAGAATTGCAGATGAAATAACAAAGATTTGAGTAATTCTTTTATGAAGAGGATTTTTAATATCGTTTGAGCGGCCCTCCATATATTGCCGGGCAGATTCAGAAATATGTCTCGACCAGTTATCATCTTTAAATGAATCCAGAAACTTTTTTGGAAGCAGAGACATCAGAATCATTATTAAAATACAAATAAAACATTTTTCAATAAAATAAAGAATAGAACTTGTTAGCAGGTATGCTGCCAGGAAGGGAATTGAAGTTGAGGATGAAAAAGCAAGTGCATTCTTTGCAATAAAACATGTTCCAGATTTACCGTAAATTGCATATTGAGTTAGTGAAGCAGAAAAAGTTGATATGATTGTGATAATCAGAACATATAGCAGACTTTTTAAGAAATCCCTAAAAGTATTCTTTTTGAAAAATACAACTGTAAATATTGCAATAAAAGCATGAAAAAAGGATACATAAATTGAAGGTCCGTAAAAAAGAGAACAGACTGCATTTGTAATAACCGCAGTGCAGATTGCAGGAAAAAACATTCCGCTGATAGCCGCAACACCAATCGTTCCTATGGTATCAAAATATAGCGGAAATCCAAATTTATACATTATAAAAGAAAGAATAACGTTAATTGCAATTCCACAAAGTGAAAGAATAATGCGCTTTGAGTTGATATTTATCGTTTTATAATCAGGTTTGATTTGTGTTTTCAAATGAGACTCCAAAAAATCAAATTAATTATTTTATTTCTTTACCATTCATATAGATTTTATTGCGGCCTGTCGTTTTTGCCTGATAAAGATTTTCGTCAGCAAGTTTAATAGTGTTTTCATAACCTTCACAGAAGCTGGCAATGCCGGCAGAAATTGTAACTGAATTTCCTTCTACAATAAAATGCATTCTGACATCATTCATTACATGCTGAAAAAGTTCGAGAGTAAGAGAATCAGGTAAACGTGAAAGAATTACAAATTCCTCTCCTCCATAACGGTAGAGCTCAAACTCATTTGAACAATATTTCAAAACAATTTGTGAAAGATTTTTTAATGCAATATCACCAATCTGATGCCCGTATGTGTCATTAATCTTTTTGAAAAAATCTATATCATAAATAATGGCGCTTGAAAAACCAAGCTCGGCTCGATTATCAAGGGCTCTTCTGTTGTAAAGGCCTGTAAGCTCATCGCGACTTGAAAGCTCACGGTAATTTTTTTCTGAATCTTCAAGCTTTTGATTCTGTTTCATAAATTGTTTTGAAACAAGAAAGCAGACAAAAAATAAAAAAAGGTATGTTACAGAAAAACTTGTACAATGCTGAATCATGCTAGTGTTTGAAAGAGTTGTACGGCCCGGAAAGTATGGGGCTGTAAAAGTCAGAACAAAGAGCACAATATAAAAAATCAGATTTGAAAGGGGAAATAAAAATTTGATTTTTTTAACAGGCAAAGAAAAACCATAGTAAACAGGAATAATCATCATGTAAAAGGGAAAGCCGCACACAATGTTTCCGGTAACAATATACATTGCTGTGAAAGTTACGAATCCACAAAAGGTAATACAGACAAAATTAAATCTGTTATAGTTTTTAGTTTTGAAGCAATAATAATAGAAAATAAAAGCAAGAATTAATGTACAGACGAAGCAAACAATTGTATCAATTATAAAATTTTCGGCCCTGCTTACGTGTGCAAGCCCCGTAAAAAGTGAAATCAGTGTTCCAAGTAAATTAGCGGATATACCAAAAATTCCAAGAATTATGGCAAGCTTCCTAGCAAAAGCATTGTTCTGCATATCCCATAATTTTAACCCTGAAAATATTATTTGTCAAAAATTTGGGAGTTAGCAGATTATTTGTCCCTGTTTGCTTTTTATTCTTTCAATGTAATCGTCTATCGAAGTGAGAGGCGTGTCGAATTCCATGCCTCCTACCGCCATTGTGCCTTCGATTTTTTCTTCCTGGGCAAAGCCTATATTGTGAATGTCTGAGCCGCTGGTCATAGGAAAACCGTAAGTTTGTGCATAAACAAGGGCGAGATCATTTTGATCTGGTGTGTTTCCGCCATTGTAAACTTCTACACCATGAACTTCACGCGGATGCAGATGAATTGCTCCAATGTAGCCGCGAAGTCTGAACGGATGGGCCTGAATCATAAGTCCGCCTTCCCGATTCACTGCATCAAAAAGCTGCTGGTGATTCATTGATTCAACATCGGGATGATCTAAAAGCCAGTTTTTATCAAGTCCGTAAATCAGATAGTCATCGCCCTGGAAAGTCTGTTCAATTCCAAAGAATACCTTAAAGTTTCCGCCGTCCACAGCATTCTGACGTTTTGCTTCTTCAAGGGCGTGTTCGTAACCTCTGCAATACTGTTCAATACGGGTATGCCAGTCCAGCTCATGAGAAACGGCTGTGTTTCCGCCAAAAAAATGATCTGTTACGAAAATACCATCGTATCCAAGTTTTTTATAAACTGAAATATATTCTGCGCCCTGTGATGAGCCGCATTTACTGGCTTCACTAGTGTGAAGGTGAGTTTCGTATTTGTATGTTTTCATAATAAATATAGTATATCACTCTCAGATATCTTTGTCATTGATTTAAGAGATAAATGTTAGTAAAAACTAACATAGGGCGTATGGGGGTGGTTGAGCCTGTCGAAACTACCCACTCCCCCATACACCATGTAAATGAAAGATGTACAATTTCATAAATTCAAGTATAATAAAAAGATATAGGAGACACTTTTTTTATGCATAAGTTAGTACAGCGTAAAATCTGCCTTTTTCTTTTTATTGCAGCATCTTTATTTACCAGTTGTTCTTTTTTTGATAATAGTCTTGAAAACAATCCTTCCGCTTCTGTTAGTTTTCAGATAAATGGTATAAAAAGTCGAAGCGTCACTGATACGAAAAATGAGTTTTCTTTCCTTGAAGTTATGCTGAAAGGAGATTATGAAGCCTTGCAAACTGTAAAGATTGAAAATGATAAAGCGTCTATAAGCTTTTTAAATATTCCAGTTGGTATTCAAATATGGGCGGAAGCCAGCATCTATGTAATTTCAGGAGAAGAAAAGCAAATCTTTTATAAAGGAAAATCTGCAACTGTAACAATAACAGCCGGAGATAATGCTCTTATTATTCCTATGAAGCAAAATACAGCTGAGACGCCGGAATCAGATAGTCCAGAAAATACAAGTGATCCACAGGGAAC
>CAKUWD010000079.1 GCA_934699065.1 uncultured Treponema sp. | reverse complement strand
CTCGTCCCGAGTTCACTCGTAGCTGTCGATGTCGTGCCGCGACGCGCTCCGCTCGTTGACCTGGCTGAACCCGATGGAGGTGAACATCAACGCGAAATCGCAGCGTCCCTCCGCAATGATTAGCGCTGGTGCTACAGTTGTAGACTGTGGTATGGCGACAACTCCTGCAATGTTCATGTCGATTGTTTTCCCGGAAACAAACTTTAATGGTTCTGCAATGATTACAGCCAGCCATCTTCCTTTCAACCGAAATGGAATTAAATTTTTTGATATTGACGGTGGTCTTGAGCACGAAGATATTACAGAGATTCTGAACCTTGCAGGCTTTTTGAATCCGGCAAAGGTGAATGCTCCTGTTGAAAAACTGGATCTGCTTACAATTTATGCTGATTATCTGCGTGGAAAAATTGCTGATGGTCTGGCAAGTCTTGGCAAAGGTGATAAGCCTTTGAGCGGTCTTCACATTGTAGTTGATAGCGGAAACGGTGCATCAGGATTTTTTGTTGATAAGATTCTTCAGCCACTTGGAGCTGATACTACAGGAAGCCAGTTTCTTGAGCCGGATGGAATGTTCCCAAATCATATTCCTAACCCGGAAAACAAACAGGCAATGGAAGCAATCCGTAGCGCCGTTTTAAATAACAAAGCAGACCTTGGTTTGATTTTTGATACTGATGTAGACCGTATGTCAGCTGTTCTCAGTGACGGAAGCGAAGTAAACCGAGATTCTATCATTGCTATGATAGCTGCTATTCTTGCTGAATATCCTGGTTCTACAATTATTACAGACAGTGTTACTTCAGACCGTCTTACATACTTTTTACAGGATGTGCTTGGTCTTAAGCACCTCTGTTACATGCGCGGTTACAAGAACGTAATCAACAAGCAGAAGGAATTGAATGCAAAGGGCATTGTTGCTCCACTTGCAATGGAAACTTCTGGTCACGGTGCTCTTAAAGATAACTACTTCCTTGATGATGGTGCCTTCCTTGCAGTAAAACTTGTAATTGCTTTGGCTCAGGCTAATGCCCAGGGAAAGAAGCTAGACAGTCTTATTGAAAAACTTCCTCCTCTTGTTGAAGAAGGTGAATATCGCTTTAAGATTTCTGGAGATGACTTTAAGACTTACGGGCAGAGTGTTCTTGCTGAATTTAAGCGTCGTGCTGTTGAAGCTGAATATGAAATGCCTGAATCATTCGAAGGTGTAAGAATAAGCTTTAAGGGTGAAAGCGTTCAGGGCTGGATGCTTTTGAGATTGTCTCTTCACGACCCTGTTATGCCGCTTAATATCGAAGGTGCCCGTCCAGGAGATCTTGCTAAGCTTGTAGAAATTGCCCGCCAGCTTACAGATGGTTTTGATCGTCTGGACCGTTCCTGCCTGAAATAGATTGCAAATACTGTGGTTGAGTGCTCGCGAAGCGAGTGTATCGAAACCACCGCAGATGTCGGCTCATAAGGTGGTTTCGATACGCCCTTCGGGCTACTCAACCACCGATTCCGACAAAAGCCGTAACTGACTTTTCCGGTGCCATAATGAGTGTATCCATAAGGGTTAAGCCTATGCGGGTACAAGGCAGCAGCCGGAAAAAATCCTTCTGCACTTGCAGAGGTACATCGCCGTAGCCCGGACTGTAACGAGGTTTCGTTTTCAGTCCCTGCCCTGCGGCGATTTTTTTTATTTCGGAGTTTACTAAATCAACAAGTTCCTCTATAAACATTGCGCCGGTGGCCTGCAGAATGCTTGCGTAAACCGGGTCAAGCGAGCTGTGACGGCGGATAAGAGCGTCTACCTGCGGCCCAATAGTTGCGGCTAACAAAGCAACCTGAGAACAGCCCGACAAGTTTCTGCCCAGATCGCGTGATTGGAGTGTCACATCTGCAAAACGGAGTTCCTGGTGGTTGAGTAGGCCGGAGGCCGTATCGAAACCACCCTGTGAGCCGGCATTTGCGGTGTTTTCGATACACCCGCTTTGCGGGCACTCAACCACCGACAGGTCATATATTTCAAATACCGCCTGCGCCTTCATCACCGCCTGCATCTCACCGGCCGCCCTTTCAAGAAGATCTGAAACATCCTGGTCCGGTGAAACAAATCTACTATAGCCCAGGTAGCGGGCTACTTCTTTGAAGTCGGGAGAGAAATCTTTGCTGTCTGGAAATAAGAAAGTTGCACTCATATTTCTAGTATAGCATGGGGGGCGTTGCGGGGGAACTCCCCCGCTGGAAGGGGTAGCGTAAGACCGCGGAGCGGGCTGGAGCGAGGGGAAGGCTTTCCCCTCCTTCTTTATCTAACCCTCCAAATTCGTTAAAATAAAAATCATGGAAAATTACAAGAAAGAATTTATTGATTTTATGGTGCGCTGCGAGGTGCTTAAGTTCGGGTCGTTCACGCTTAAGAGTGGAAGACAGTCGCCGTTTTTTATGAATGCGGGGGCTTATGTGACCGGCGGGCAGCTTGCTCAGCTTGGAAAATATTATGCTCAGGCAATTCACGACAACTTTGGTGATGACATCGATGTTTTCTTTGGACCGGCTTACAAGGGTATTCCTCTGGCAGTTGTGACTGCGGTTGCCTACAGCGAGCTTTACGGAAAGGAAATTAAATACTGCTGCGACCGCAAGGAAGAAAAAGACCACGGTGCAGATAAGGGCGCAATCCTTGGCTACAAGATTAAGGATGGCGACCGCGTTGCGATTATAGAAGATGTAACAACCAGCGGAAAATCTATTGAAGAGGTTTATCCGAAAATCAAGGCATTGGAGACTCAGCCTGGCGCAATCAAGATTGTTGGTGAGATTGTAAGCCTGAACCGCGAAGAGCGTGCTCCAGACAGCGACAAGGCAGCCCTCGACGTGATTACTGAAAAGTACGGCTTCCCGGCATGCGCTATTGTAAGCATGAGCGATGTTGTTGAGGCTCTTTATACAAACGGCGATAAGAAAGTTATTACTGATGAAATTAAAAAAGAACTTGATTCTTATTATTCTCAGTGGGGTTGTAAATAGATGCTGAAACCAGTTCAGCATGACGTGATATGTCATCCTGAACTTGATTCAGGGGTAGCATGACACTGTCACCCAGAACTAGTACTGTCACCCCGAACTTGTTTCGGGGTCTCTTCTAAAGTGGACTTTATATGAATAAGAAATATTTATCAGCATTTTTTATATTTTTGTTTCTTGCTTCTGCAATCTACGCACGTAAGCCTAAGGCCGCAGCGAACGGATATCCTAAATCGATTGTTGCCCTGTCGCCAAGTGCCGCCGAGATTCTTTTTGCAATCGGCGCGGGAGACCAGGTTTCTGCTGTAAGTGAGTTTACAGATTTTCCTGAGGCGGCAAAGGCTAAGCCTGTTGTCGGCGGCTTTGATGGAAAGACTCTGAATCTTGAAACAATCATGTCTTTTAAGCCGGATCTTGTTTACCTTACCGAGGGAATGCACAATTTTTTGATTGCGACTTTGGAAGCCAACGGAATTGCCTATTATGTTTCTAAGGGTGATTCAATTGCTTCGGTAGAGACAGAGATTCTTGAGGTTGGTAAAATCACCGGTCACGAAAAAGAGGCTGCAAAAGTTGTAGACGGCATGGAGAAAAAACTGAAGAAGGCTGCTGCATCGGCTCACAAGGGCAGCACCACCGTAAAGGTTTACTGGGAAGTCTGGAATGCGCCTTACATGTCGGCTGGTGCAAGCTCTTTTATTAATGATGTAATTAAGGCTGCGGGTGGCGAAAATATTTTTGCTGATTTGACAGATGCTTATCCTATGGTCAGTGAGGAGTCGATAATTTCCCGCCAGCCTGCTGTAATTTTGATTCCTGCAAGTACCGGCATGGCGGCAGATGCAGTTGGACTTCGAAATGGCTGGGGCGATATTCCGGCAGTGAAGAGTGGCAAGGTTTTTGTAGTTGATGATAATGTTTACACAAGACCGGGCCCTCGCGTAGCGGATGTGGTTCTGGAACTTTCTGAATTGTTGAAGTAAGCGAAATATACGGTGGTTGAGTAGGCCGAAGGCCGTATCGAAACCACCGCAAATCTAATTTATATGAAACGTGATATTTTCTGGAAAATCATATCTCCTATTCTCCTGGTAATCTCATTGATTCTCGCCCTTATGCTCGGCGCAGAAAAAGTGAGTCTTGCGGCTGTATTTGGGCAGGGAGATAAATTCGAAAATATCATTTTATGGCAGCTGCGCCTTCCCCGCGTGCTGCTTGTTTTTATTACAGGCCTTTTGCTTGGCGGAAGCGGCGCTGTTTTCCAGCTCTTTTTCCGTAACCCGCTGGCTGAACCCGGCATTATGGGAATCTCTTCCGGGGCTACACTTGGCGCAGTTATTGCAAGTATTGTGCCTGGGGTGATGGCTTTGACCGGCCGCGGTGGAGTTGGGGCTTTTATTTCGCCTGTGAATCTTTGTGCCTTTGCCGGTGCCCTTGGAGCCGGTGCGCTGGTAACTTCCCTCGCTTTTAGCCGCAGCGGCAAGGCCTCTTCTGTCATGCTGCTGCTTTGCGGTACAGCCCTTGGAACTCTTTATTCAAGCGTCAGTTCTATGCTGCTTCTTACCTGTAACAAAGAACTTCATTCTATTTATACCTGGATTCTTGGCAGCTTCAACGGACGCAGCTGGAACGAGCTGACCTTTATTGCTCTGCCGGCCTTAATTTCGATTATTCTGATGTTTGCGATTTCTGGTCCACTCGACTTACTCACCGGTGGCGAAAAATCTGCTGCTGCCCTTGGCGTGGAAGTAGACCGGCTTCGGGTTCTCGTTCTTTTGTGCGGTTCACTTGCCGTCAGCTGTGCAGTATGTGCGGGCGGCACCATCGGCTTTGTAGGCCTCATCGCTCCGCATATTGTAAGAAAATTTCTTGGCCCTCGCGCCCGCACTCTTCTTCCATTCAGTATGATTTTTGGAGCGGCCCTCCTGCTGCTTTCAGATACCTTTGCGCGAATCATCATTGCACCGGGAGAGCTTCCTGCGGGAATCATCACTTCGATTCTCGGAGTTCCATTCTTCCTGGCCTTGTGTCTCGGGAGGCGAAAATGAGTGAATTAAAAATACAAAATCTTTCTGCCTCATACGGCGATAAAATAGTTTTATCTGATGTTAGCTTTAGCTTACGGCAAGGCGAGTTCGTTTGTCTTTGCGGGCCTAATGGTGCCGGTAAATCAACTTTGCTGAGCGTGATGGCCGGAGTTGCAGATGCAGGTCTGAAAGTTTCCGGTGGCGGTCAGCAGTTGGCCGATTTTTCAAAGCTTCCCCGCCGTGAGGCCGCCCGTCTTATCGCTTACCTGCAGCAAAACGAATATTCTGAGTGGAACTTTATTGTCCGCGACTACGTGCTTCAGGGGAGATACGCTTACACTAAACGCTCAATTTTCGGGGCCGGCCCTGCGAACTATGCCGCGGCGGATTACGAAGTGGTGGACGGAGTTTTAGGCGAACTCGGTCTTTCAGATTTTTCACAACGCTATATCCACGAACTTTCCGGCGGCGAGTTTCAGAAAATCCGTCTTGCCCGGGCTCTGGCCCAAACTCCGCGCTTTCTTCTCCTCGACGAACCGGCCGCAAATCTCGATTATGTATACGAGCCTCACCTCATGGCTCTGCTTCGCGACACTGCCCACAAAAAGAATCTCGGAGTTCTTGCGGCCGTTCACGACATCAACTTAGCAGCCCGCTTTGCCGACAAAATCCTTCTTTTGCCACCAAAAAAATCCGTGCTTTTCGGCTCTCCCTCTGATATAATGAATACAGATAATTTAAAGTATACATTTGGAGTTGATTTCGAATGCAAAGAGATAAAGTCTTTTCAATCATTACAATAGCTTGTTTTTGCAGCATCATCCTTATTCCGATAGGCCTTGCCCTCATGTGGTTTCAAACTGCCTGGAAGAAAAAACGAAAAATCATAATTACCGGAGCGGGCTCACTTCTTTATATTGCGATTGTTGCTTTTATCCTGCTTCTCGAACCTTCGTATAACACAGGCGGAGTTTCTCTTCCATTTAAATACAAAGGAGGCGAAACTGCTTATGATGCACCGGCAAATCCGGGACGCCCAAGTAAAAAAGAAAAAAAGATTTCGCCAGCTTCAGACAAAAAAAGTAAATCTGATTCCAAAAAAATCAGAAGAGGATGAAGAACGCCTTCCCCGTTCAGTTAAAAAACAGGGTGGCCGTGCGCTTGGCCGAAGTTTTTACGTTTTCCTTTTCTTCCTTATAATTCTGATTCTTGTTTTATGGCGAAATTTCCGTTCAGCCGGAAAAAAATCTGATTATGAAAATCCCTATGTGGACACGAATCTATATAGGCTGCCTCTTAATAATGATTCTAAAATTCCACTCGTTCATTTTTTGCGTCTTAAACTGAATTCGGGAGAAAAGATTCTCTATGCAACAGAAACAACTCAAAAAGATAATGAAGGTGATTTTGTTGTTACAGATCAGCGCGCCGTAATCTTTACAAAATCAGGAACCAGCGAGCTTCCGCTTTCAAGTCTTACCGCTGTGCTTTCTGTCTCAAATAGTGTAATGCAGCTTACTGCGACCGGAGATGAAGGGGAGCAGAAGAATTATATCTTTTTACCAGAATCACAAATGAAGTATGCGCTCGCAATTGTGCGCTGGGCGTTCGGCCGTATTACAAATGAATAATTATTGAAGAACAGGATATTTTATGATATGTTAAAAAATAATTAGAGGGTTTGTATAAATATGAAATTAAAAAGAGCTATACATTCGAATAGGGGGGGGCTAACCTTATTAACTGCACTTTGTTTGCTGCTTTTTGCCTCCTGCAATAATCTTGTTGAAACCCCCGAGACAAAAATAATCTCCGAACAAAAATATGTTACAGTTTCCGGCTCTATGCAGACAACCGGCGCACTCCCAGCTGTACTTGCAATGTCAGGCTTGAACGGACAATCCCGCACAGCTTTTCCTTCTGTCCCTTCAACAGGACTTTCTTACGACATCAAAGCCATAAACACAACAGATAATAATGATATTTATACAGGTACACCATCTGCGGATAATTCATCATATACAATTTCAATTCCTGCCGGTGACACAGAAAAAAACTATAAAATCCATATTACAGTAACCAAGACGATTTTAGGAAATGATTACGAACTTTTAAAAGGCATAAGCGAGAGCTTTCCAATCAACAACATCAATCCTGTTGTATCTAAAGACATAACACTTAAACCAATAGGTGAAGACAGCGGTATTCTGAATCTTGCAGTTAATATTGCAGGTTCAGGAATCAATTCTGCCAGGGCAATAGTACAGTTCTCAGAAACTTCAAGTACAAATATTACAGCTTCTCGTGAAGGTGATGTTCTTACTTTTCAAACCGGCGAATATGACACAGACGGGCTTCAGGACGGAATTGTCGCTGGCGCCTGGCCCGTAACCTTTGACTTTTTTACAAGTAGTAATTGTACCGGCCAGATAGCTTTTTCTTTTACAGAATATGTTAATATGTTTGCAAACCTTACCACCGACACCTGGGTACAGAATGGAAGGGAGCCGTGGTTTCATACAACCACAGATGCAAATGGAAATAAGACTACAACCTGTATCGTAACTGCTGCACTGGTAGACAGCTTTAAGCTCACACAGATTTATGTTGATTCATCACGTACAACAGATAATCCTTCTGCTGCTACTTATACAAAACAAACGGGAACTTTTTTAAATCCAAAAGTAAACTTTGATGATGCAATCTCATTGGTTACAGATGCCACTAAAAACTATACGATTTACATAAAAGGCGAGCTTAGAGGTCCTCAAACAATTCCGGCTACCATTCATGCAAACTCCCTTACAATCCGCGGTGCCACAGGTCTGGATGACAGCGGAGTTCCTCAGGATGTTTTAAACGGAAACTATGTAAGTGGTGACGATACAGTTACTGTTCTGACTGTGAATACAGATGTACCAGTTCATCTTAAAAACATAAAGATTACAAATGGTTTTGGATATGATTATGAAGATGGTGGAGGAATGTTTATAGCCGCTGGTGCAGAAGTATGGATAGATGATGGAACTTTAATTACAGGTAATAAAAGTTATAACGGTTCAGCTGGTGTTAATAATACCGGGACCTGCTATCTTACAGGAGGCAAAATAAATTTAAATATATGTGACGACTGGACAGATTCCCTGGCCGGAGGTCTCGTCAATACCGGAACCTTTATAATGAGCTCTGGCGAAATCAGTGGTAATTCTGCCGGATTTGCAAACTCAATATCGTGTTCAAATTCGAGTGTTACAGAACTTTACGGTGGAACAATTAATAACGGTGGAATAAGCATAATAGTTGGTGCTGGCGGTACAATTAAACTGGGTGGAAATATAAGCATTGCAGCAAACGATAAAATCCAATTGAATACTAATAATTCTTTCGAAACAGCAAAAATTGTTATTTCCAGCTCTCTAACCGGAACTACTCCATTAGGAATTATTAAACCAGCACGATATATAGTGGGTACGCAATATGTTGATATAGCAGCCGGTTCTGGTGTGAATCTGGCAAATGAAGTTTCGAAATTTGATCTGGCACAGCCGCTTGACGGAACAGAACTTTTCTTGATTTCGAATGAAGGTAAGCTTGAGTCGGTTACACCGGTGTTCTCTTTCGACAACGGTACAGAAGACGGGGTAATGATTAATCCTGCAAATAATATTTCTTATGATGCTGTTATGTACAGCTATTTGACTGATGGAAATGACAATCTTAAAGCGAGTGCTATAAATCCATATGAAGCTAGCGGCTTCTCAATAGACTTCCGTGTTGATGATACAACAGGCGCAGTAACAGACAGAACTATTAGTGATGGTTATCATCTTTTGACTATAAGGGTTTCAAAACCAGGTACAAGTTATGTTGATATTTCAAGACTCGTATATGCAAAGATTAAACCGGTAAAAGTACAGATTTCCACTAACATTCATATATATGGCGATACCGGCGGATGGGAAAAATGGCCTTGTATAAGAAATACTCTATATATTGATGTTGATAACCCTGATGATTTATATGAGGGTGAAAAAACTTGTCTTGTTGAAAATAACTCTGGTACTGGTTCTCATGTTGGAGATAGCGGAATGAATTATTATCGTCCTACCATTGCAGAAAGTAATTATGTCTGGCTTACGGCTAAATCAAGTATCTTCTATTTTTATGGAGATGCATGTTATGATTATTGTATAGAGATGAATTTAGGTGTATGTGAAAAAGGTACTGAAAGCGCTACAAGAACTTTGGAAGCTCTAAAAAGCAACAAAGACTTTAGTACGGGTAACCTTCATATGTCGGGTAACTGGAATAATTATTGTTTATATACCTTCTCAGTATCTCTCGACGACAGCGAGGATCCACCTGCACCGTAAGAGTGGAATTACGTTAGTAATTCCGAATCCGTGTGCCAGTCTCAAATCGTTACAGAAATCTGCTTCTGCATTTTCAGCACCAGCTCGAGTGGAAGCCCTGTGATTTCTGAAATATCAGATGTCGGGTAATTTTTCTTAAGCATATTTTTTGCGGCTTCAATAGCCTTCTGCTGCTGACCTTCGGCAAGACCTTCCTCGCGGGCTTCTTCGGCTTTTACCTGCATGTCCAGATCATAATCGTATTCTCCAACGAACATATTCCTAACCTCCGTGCTCTTGCGGGTAAGATAATCTGCAAGAATGCCTCTGGAAATTGCTTCGTTTATTGCTTTTTCATAGCAGCTCTGCATTTCTTCATTTGTCGGTTGTGCCTTTAATTCTGCCTGATGGCGGAAAACAATTTCCATGAACTCACAATACTGCTTAAGGATATCACACTTCTGAACGACGGGCAAGTTTTCACCTTCTTTCCCTCGGATATTCTTGAATTTTACCTTCACCTCACAAGCCGGATCATCCTGTCTTTCAAGAAAAGCTTCTGAAAGTTTCATTACACATTCTTTTTTGACGGGCTTTTGTCCATTGTAAAAAACATAAAACTCAGGAGTTGGAATCTTATAAAGGGCTTCCTTATAGCGTGCCTTTGCCGGAACTATTCCATAAAGAAGATGCACATAGTATTCCAGGCAGCGTAGGGGCATATTTCTATTTGGTGTACTCTGATGCTCAATAAGAACAATCAGCCTGCCGTTTATGAGCATACTTACATCGTTGTAAAAAGTTTTGTAAACGGCCTGTGGAATCTTCTTTTGTTCAATGTGAGTTTCTTCGAACTTAAGATTCGTATCATGAATTGCATTGTAAAGGGAGAGAAAGTTTTTCTTTCCATCTTTTTCATCATCTCCAAAAAGGTCTGCAAAGACCCCGGATTTAATTTCTCTGTTTTCAATAGGCATATTATTTCCTCCATATATAATATTGCCTCGATGTGCGATTTTAGGAAAAGATTTGGGAAAAAAATGAAAAATATTATATGAAAAAGCGGAATTTTGCTGGAAGACGAACTTAAATTTTAATCTTTCTATCTTCTTCCTCTTCTGCCTCGCGGAAAAGGATTACTGTAAAGCCGATTATACGTACCAGGGTTGCGTCTGTTTTTTCGCAGAGCTCTGTTGTGAGTTCGCGGATTTCGTCTTTGTATTCATTGAATTTTACTTTGATAAGTTCGTGTGCGGCGAGGGAATTGTCTACCATAGAAATAACGCCGTCTGTTACGCCTGCACCGCCAACAATTACTACCGGCTGAAGGTCGTGGGCAAGTTTTTCAAGATTTTTTCTCTGTTTGCTTGTTAATTCAATCATGGCTCTATTCTAGTGATTAAAGGAGTTTGACGCAACCGTAAGGAGTGTCGGAGTAAGTTTTGAAGTCGTCAATAATGCGCCGTGCCTTCTCTGAGACCTCCGAGAGCCGTTTTCCACAAACCACTAATGGATTAATATATCTCTGCTTAACCTTAAGGTTCACACAAAAATAATCATCACCCAAAGGTTCGCTTGTATGTTCAATCTTAGTCATTGTACGGAAGGTTTTGTACATTCGGGCTAATACGGTGATTTCGACAGGCTCAATCACCGTATCTAATTTCTCCATCACTTCTCGCTCACTGAGTTGCATAAAATCATCATCACTGAGCACACCTGCCTTTTCTGCCATGTTCATAATCTGGCCGAGCAGCTGTAGGGTAAGTTTATTTTCATTCAGTTGAAGAATGTGCCCTATCATGCAAAAGTGTTCGCAGTAAAGTTCAGCAATTTCTATATGCTGAAAGCCCAGCTCATCACGCCCTTCTTCATTTTTCAAAATCACAAGATCATTATAGCAGCAGCGGATTTCTTCCATTGTCCAGCTGCCATCCAGAGCCATTCCAGACGGAAACATATATTCCAGCCTGTCCGCACTCAATTGCGGAATCTCATTATCTGCAATCGGGTAAATGTGATAGTCTTCAACCTGGGTTGCGGTTAGTCCGTCTTCTGCAAGCAGGAGTCCAAGTTCGGCATCTCCACGAATAATTCTTGCGGTAGGTTCTTCCGTTGCCGTCTGTGTCAAAGCATCGCCTTTTCTAAAATCAGAAACGTGCGAGAAAACCGGAGTCGAAATATCATGAAGAAGGCCTGCAATTGTCTGCGCTTTATCGTGGGTAAAATGCCAGACAATAAGGGCAACCCCCTTGCTGTGGTCCAGACGGGAATAATAAAAGCGGTTTTTATAAAGAGGTGTCCAGTCGGTTCCGCAAAGAAGGCCAACACCGGCGAGCCTCTGCATAAGCGGCAGCTGGGTATAGCGGTCTAAAAAAGGCGGATAGTCTTCACGTGGGCAGAGGATATTGAAATATTCGGAGATATCATAATGAACTGGGGCATGTGCATTCAGCATTGTGTCCCAGTCATAGGCATCAAAATAATTAGTCATATGCTTTACATGGTGGTTTCGATACGCCGTTAAACGGCTACACAACCACC
>CAKUWD010000078.1 GCA_934699065.1 uncultured Treponema sp. | reverse complement strand
GCCAGGTACTGCCTCATAAGGACGAGTACGGTACAAAACGCGCATAAGCACATCGCCCACCATAATCGATTTTACAAGGTTATCAATTACCGGCAATGTAATTTTGAAACCAGGATTTTTTTCGAAGCCCTGGGCACTCAAAGAAAGAACAGGAATCTGGCCCCAGCCAGCGTCGTTGAGGGCACGGCGGATAAAGCCGATGTAGTTTGTTGCGCGACAACCACCACCTGTTTGAGTAATAACAAGAGCAACTTTATCAAGATCATACTTTCCACTTTCGAGCGCAGAAATCATCTGTCCGGCTACAAGCAAAGATGGATAGCAGGCATCGTTATTTACGTATTTAAGTCCAGCTTCTACAGCCTTAGGATCTACAGCATCAAGAACAACAAAGTTGTAACCGCAGGCACCAAAAGCTTTCTGTAAAATGCGGAAATGAATCGGCGACATCTGAGGTCCGATAATCGTATAGTTCTTGCGCATTTCTTCTGTAAATACAACACGATTGTAAGCAGAAGATTTTTTAACAATCTTAACCTTATTTCGGCGGCGTTCCTTAACTGCTGCAATAAGAGAGCGGATACGGATGCGAACCGCGCCGAGGTTACTTCCTTCATCAATCTTGATAAGAGTGTACATGCGGCTCTTTGCCCGCAATATTTCATCAACCTGATCGGCTGTTACGGCATCAAGACCACAGCCAAAGCTTGTGAGCTGAACAAGTTCGAGGCTTGGCATTTCGCTTACAAACTGAGCTGCACGGTAAAGTCTGTTATGATAAACCCACTGGTCAATAATTCTGAGCGGACGTTCAATATTTCCAAGGTGAGCAACTGAATCTTCTGTAAGGACAGCAAGACCAAGACCGTTAATCATTTCTGGAATACCATGGTTAATTTCCGGATCAAGGTGATAAGGACGACCGGCAAGCACAATACCGCTTCCGCCCTTTGTGATAATTTCTTCGAGAGCTTCTTCACCCTTCTGGCGAACCTCTGCACGGAATTTTTCCTGTTCTGCCCAGGCCTTTTCTACAGCATCAAAAATCTGTGAACGAGTGAGTTTTTCGAACTTAGGTAAAAGCTCTTCGCAGAGTCGTTCAGCCAGACGAGTCTTATCATAAATCGGCAGGAAAGGATCCATATAAGTAACAGTCGGATCCTGGCGGAGTTCATCAACATTATTACGAAGAACTTCCGGATAACTTGTTACAATCGGACAGTTATAATGATTTCCAGCTCCCTTATCTTCCTGGTGTTCATAAGGAGCACAAGGATAGAAAATAAATTTGATTCCACGCTGCAAAAGTGAAACCACATGACCATGGCTGATTTTTCCAGGGTAGCAGACAGATTCAGACGGAATTGTCTCCAGACCTTTTTCGTAAACGTTACGGCTTGACCTCTGGCTCAAAATTACACGGAAGCCAAGTTCATTAAAGAAGGTAAACCAGAGCGGGTAATTTTCGTACATATTAAGTACACGAGGAATACCGACATCTCCCATTGGAGCATCTTCCGGCTTACGAGGCACGTAACTGAAAAGTCTCTTATATTTCCAGTCAAAAAGATTTGGAAGCGGACCTGCATCGTCCTCATCAAGTCCTGTATTCTTTTTGTTACTTGCGTCAATTACATTACCTTCAAGCTCGGCACCTTTTTCACAGCGGTTACCTGTAATGAAGGTACGTTTTTCGTCTCCGGTTGAGAAGGTATTAATAGTAAGAAGACAGTTGTTCTGGCACTTTCCGCAGCGGCGGAGCTCAAGGTCTACGTGGAAGTTTTCCAGCTGCTCGAGAGTTGCAATGTTAGAACGAACATCGTGAACAGTATCTTCCGGCTCGCCAGGCTTTGGCATCATAAGATCCTGCCACTGGTCGTAAGCAATAAGGGCAGAACCGTAAGCCCCCATAAGACCTGCAACATCAGGACGGTAAACATGAACGCCTGCAATTTTTTCAAAGGCACGGAGAATGGCATCATTAAAGAAAGTACCACCCTGAACAACAACTTTCTCGCCTATGTCGCTTGCCTTGCGAAGTTTGATTACTTTAAACAAGGCATTTTTAATTACAGAATAAGAAAGACCAGCCGCGATATCAGCTACAGAAGCACCTTCCTTCTGAGCCTGCTTTACGCGGGAATTCATGAATACGGTACAGCGGCTGCCAAGGTCTACAGGCTTCTGGGCCATCAAAGCAATCTTACCAAACTCTTTTACGTCCATGCCCATTGTGTTGGCAAAGTTGTCGAGGAAGGAACCACAACCAGAAGAGCAGGCTTCGTTCAGCTGAATGCTGACGATTGCGCCGTCCTTCATGCGGAGGCATTTCATATCCTGGCCGCCAATGTCCAGTAAGAACTCAACGCCAGGAACAAAGAAGTTAGCGGCACGGAAGTGAGTAATAGTTTCAACTTCACCAGAGTCTACACCAAGTGCTGCCTGGAAAAGTGCTTCACCGTAACCGGTTGAAACTGCACGGGCAATATAAACATCTTCCGGAAGCTGGGCATACAAATCTTTAAGAACCTGAACTGCAAGCTCAACCGGGTTACCCTGATTGTGTGCGTAGAAGTCCCAGATAATACGGCCATCTTTGTCTATCAAACAAGCCTTTGTTGTTGTAGAACCAGAGTCCAGTCCAAGGAATACAGGTCCGTGAGTCTTTTTCAAGTCGCCGCGCTTAGCCTTCTGCTCAGAGTGGCGAACCTGGAACTCGTCCAGCTCAGCCTGATTTTTGAAAAGCGGTTCAAGGCGCTGAACTTCGGAAAGTTCTGCTCCAACAAGATTTTTAAGATTTTCGCGAAACTCGGTAATTGTAGGGAAGCGGAATTCGCTGGTGGTTTCGATACCTTCGCCCTGCGAAGACTCAACCACCGGACCAAATTTCCTCTCCGCACCAAAGGCACAACCGCTGGCAACAAAAAGCTGGCTGTCTTCAGGAACGATTATCTCATCATTTTTAAGCTTCAAAGTTTCAATAAAGCGCTGGCGCAGCTGATCCAGGAAGTGAAGCGGTCCGCCCAGGAAGGCAACGTGACCGCGAATAGGCTTACCACAGGCAAGGCCTGAAATAGTCTGCGACACAACAGCCTGGAAAATAGAAGCTGCAATATCCTCCCGGCGGGCGCCTTCATTAATTAAAGGCTGAATATCAGTTTTAGCAAATACACCACAGCGGGCAGCAATCGGGTAAATCTGCTGCATACCCTTAGCAAGCTCGTTCAATCCCATAGCATCGGTCTCGAGCAGGGCTGCCATCTGGTCGATAAAAGCACCTGTACCACCGGCACAAGTACCATTCATGCGCTGCTCTACGCCACCGCGGAAATAAGTAATCTTGGCATCTTCACCACCAAGCTCAATTACAACATCAGTTTGAGGAATCAGTTTTTTTACAGAGGTAGTAGCGGCAATAACTTCCTGAATAAAAGGAATATTCAGCCACTGTGAAACAGAAAGTCCACCCGAACCGGTTACCTTTGCAGTAATTGTGCGGGCTTCACCACCTTCAACATTGGCGGTCAAAAAATCAAGAGCCTTATTTACAACAGCAATAATCGTGCTGCGGATATCTGCACGGTGACGCTGATAGTCGCCGTAAATTAATTTATCATCATCATCTAAAACAGCAACCTTTACAGTCGTTGAACCTACATCTATACCAAGCCTTATCGGCAGTAAAGTTTTCTCACTCATATCCTATAATTTTAACGGTTATCCCCTACTTAGTCAAACCGACGAAAATTTCGCGGATTTTCTTTGTAAATGCCTCTGTATCTGTGCGAAGCTGACGAAGGAAAGAGTTATCTTCCAAAGGACCAATTACAGCATTCAGTTCATTTTCACTATGATAAACCATGCTGCGGTAATAATCCTTATAATCCTTTTCACGAGATTTTAGCGAAGCATTGAAAATATCATAAGCAACAATCGAAACATCATCTGTAATATTACGATACAAATCAACTGAAAACTCTTCGATTGGGCGTGAATAAAGCTGTTCAAGAAGATAAAGTGCATAGCGAACTTTATACTGCTCATAAGCACATTCACAGAATTTATAAAACTGATGTACAGACTCCCAGTTATTTACAGTACCATTCTTTATAGCTTCAAAAAGCTCTTTGATTTTTTCGGATGGAATAATCTGCCCACCAACATTTTCCCATTCAGTGTAAAGAGGAAGCTTACGGATTCGTTCTACAAGATCCAAAGTAAGCATTTCCTGATTCAATGACTCGCAGAATTCCATAAGTGTACGGGTTGCAAAGTACTTTACAATCTTGCGGTACATCTTATATGCCTGCACCGGTTTGAAAATTACAGCACCATACTTTTTCTGACAGATAGAATCATCAAGAGTAAACTCAGCTTCTGGATTCTGATGAAGGAAGTCTTTTGCTGCCTGATACTGCTCTTCATGAGTGTTTTTGTTTTCCATGTATTCACTGTCTGTAGCTTTCAGATATCCGGCAGTCAGACCAATTAATCTGTCAAGAGCAATCATAACCTCCTGCATCGTATCAGGCGCGAGTGGATCTGTTTCTATACACTGAACCTTTTTTACACGTTTATCGCGTTTAAGGAATTTATTTTTATTTCTGGTGATAGCAAACATATCATACATAAACCACCAGGCAGGAATAATACTGATTTTTGGAGAACCATTGTTTCCAGGAGCAACAAGAGCAAAAGGATACTGAATATCAAGCTCGTACTGATAGCTTCCTTTTGAAACAAGTACAAATGAAGCAAAGCGGGAATTATGTTTAAAGTCACTGCAAAGGCCAGGCCAGAAGCCTCTCTTTGCATAAATCTCACCGTCGGGACTTCGACTGTTATGATTACTTCCGATTGTAGCTCCGGCAGCAATATTACTCTGTCCCATAACCGTTGCGGCAATAAGGAATGAAGAATTATGATGCTGCTCATGGAAAGGATAAATCAGGTTGTTTAAAACTTCACAGCAGGAAATTGTTGAGTTATCACCAAGCACAGAGTTCAGAAGTCTGGCACCATATTTTACCTGACAGTTGCGGCCGATTACAAAACGCACGGCAATTGCCTGATAGAAAACCTTACAACCATAACCAAGAATTCCGTTGACCATTTCAACACCTTCACCAATCTGAGAAGGCTCTTCTTCGCTGGAAAGAATCGTAATGTTTTTAAGTTTAAAGGCTCCTTTTATATATGCTGCCGAACCGATTTTTGCATCTTTTAAAATACTTACATTTTTGATGACAACATCATCTTCAACAAGACCAAAGGTATTAAGTTCGTGAGAAATGCCAGATTCGGTAAGCTCAACAAAACGCTGTAAAAGCTCCGGATCCTCACGATAATGAGACCAGATATAGGCATCTGCAGGAATCATGCTTTCAAAAGGAAGAACTTTTCTTCCTTCGTTTTCGTTTGCTACCCCAATCCAGATTCGGTGCTCTTCCGGTTCCCCGTTTTTAAGAATACCGTTACCAAATTTTGCATGGCAGGTACAACTCATTTCATTGATATTAAAAAGGATTACTCTGTTACCGATACGATAATTATCAAGATAAAAAACATTTCGGATAACACAGAGGTCTCCGGTAACAACATTACTCAGTTTTGAGCGGCGGATGCCACAACCAAGACGAAGGTCATTATATTTTAAAACTACATGCTGAATTTTTCCAAGAATAATGTAACCTGAGAAAAAAGAAAGATGTATAAGGCTTGGATCAAAACCACCCTCAGAATCATCAACGAAAAAATTATTCCAGGTAGGATCTTCGTTATGATTAAGATTTTTCTCAAGCACCTCAATTTCGGCACTTGTAAGGTGGCGTTTGCCCTTTAACAATTCTTCAGGGATTTTTTGTGATGAATAGTCAACCGGTGACTCAATTTTTACCATAGTTTATAGTTTAACCTATAATGCGTAGCGACGCAATCCATTTTATGTTAGAATACAGATATGCTAAAAAATATATGTCATGCTGAACTTGTTTCAGCATCTACAAAAAGATCCCGAAACAAACTCGGGATGACATTTCTCTGTTTATTGCTCTTCTACCCCATTTTTGCTGCCCCGGTAAATCAAACTCTGGAATATACTCTCGAAAACGGCATGCAGGTTTTTATTCTGGAAGATTCTTCGGATGCTCAGGTTCATATTGAATATACCTGCCGGGCAGGTTTTTCTTCGCAGACACAGAGTACCTGCGGCTTTTTTAAGCTTTTTTCAAAACTCATTCAGGCCGCAAATCCTGCAATCAACTTTTCTGATATTCAATGCAATGCTGATTCTTCGCGTTATTTTATAGAAGCAAGCCCTTCAGAAGTAAATGATATTCTTTTTCGCCTTTCAGATGCAGTTTTCTCCCCGGATTTTTCTGATGATCTTTTAGGTTCTCAACTAAATTCTTTGAAAAAAGAAGTCAGCGATAATGCAAACTCTATGTCGTTTTACATAAACGCCGCCATAGATTCCAGAGTTTTTTCAGAAGCTCCCTGGAAGCATGATTCGGGAATTTACCCTCCTCTTTTCAAAAAAACTACAGAAAAAACAGCACGAACCATTCTCAAGCAGATCAGCGAACAGTGGTATACACCTAAAAACAGTGCACTTTTTATAAGTGGAAACATAAACGCAGACAGAACCCTTCTTATGCTGCGTAACAGCTTTGGCAGATTTTATTCCTCTTTCAGAACACCAGTTGAAAAGCCTTCTGTTCCTGTAAACAAACAGAGAAAATATGTTTTTCATTCAAATGAAATTTCGCCGGAACTCACTCAAATTGTAGTTCAATATACAATGCTCGATATGGAAGAAAGCGACCTGATGGCACTTGCACTTGGTTATGAAAGCTCTCTTTTTAAGCAGCAGGTTTTAAGTTTTGAAGAATTAAATATCCCCGGTGATGAATACATAAATGTTTCAGCAGCTCATAAAAAAAACAGTTCCCGTTTGATTATTCAAACTCTTTTGCAGCCACCGGAAAACAAAAAAGCCGCAGCAGCAACTTCTTCCTTTAAGCAGGCTTCACTTTTTTTGAAACAGCTTGATTTGATTCCGGAAATTGTCCGCCCGGAAGAGTTTGAATATGCAAAAAATCAACTTGAATACAGTTTAAACCGTAATGCTGCAATTCCAGCAGAATTAATGAAAACACTTTCGTCTTTCTGGGCAGTTCAACCCTACTACCAGGAACAGGAGACAAATCTGGAAGGTTTTGAATCGAAGACGGCGCTTTCGCTTATGAGCCGGAATCAAAAGCTTCGTGACAACAGCCTTACAGAAAGCATTTCTAAACTTAAAAGCGAAGAGCCTTTTGTTTTCATAATCATAAACAGCAAAGATTATAAGGCAAATAAAAAGTCTTATACGGCTGCTGGCTTTGAAGAAATCAATGAAAAGAATTCTTCCTGGTATGTGCAAACAATGTTCAAAGAAATGCGAACTGAATCAGAAACTCAGCCGCAGGCAAAGCTTTATACAATCAAAGCTGATGCTGCAGACAATAATTATTATCAGAAAAATCTTGATTCCATTTCAGAAAATCAGCTTTCAAACGGAATTCATTTTTACTCAAAAAACAATCCTCTTTCAGAACAGACTTCTTTGTTACTTTCAATAAGAGGTGGAAAATATAATTCTAATGATGATAATGGTTTTGAAGAAGTGATGATAAATCTTCTTGCAGGCCTGATTCAAAAAAAACTTCTTGCCGGACAGGAGCAGGGACTTTTGACAGGAGCTCCTTATGTAACTTCCAAGACCGGAATTTCTTCCAGTCAGATTATAATAGAATTTGACAGCACAGATACAATTGCAGTCTGCCGCCTTATTTCAGATGCAATTATTTACGGAGAAATTGCTCCTGCAGATGCCGACAGAGTTGTCTCTTCCCGCAAATACAGAAAACGTCTGGAAAACGGAACCAGTTCAAATCAGATGTATGCAAAAATGATTGAATCTATTTTTGGAAAAGGCCCTCTTGCAAATATTTATGAAGCAGAAAAGGAAATTCTTCTGGATACTGATTATCAAAAAATACTGGCCGCATACCCTGCCCTGCTTGATGCCACACGTTATACAATCTGCGCAGCAGGAAATCTTGATAATAATCTGTCTCACATCCTGGACGAATCGCTTGGCCTTCTAACAAGAACCGGCTCACAAACTGCATCCCTGCCCTCTGTTACCGCAAAAAAACGAGATCTGACAGTTAAAGTTAACCACACCTTCCTCACAGACATCCCTGCCGAAAAAGCAGGCCCGCAACCTGCAGTTTTAATCCCCACCACCGAATTTCTAGATCCGGTAATTTACGCAGGTGCAGCACCGGAAGCAGGTACAAAAGCCGCAGCCCTTTACAACGCGGTTTTAAGTTATCTTGGAACACTTCTTTCTAAAACAGATTCTTCAAGAACAGTTACCGTGCAACTGCCAGTAGCAGGAATTAATCTTGGCTCAATAACAATTCAAAATGTTGCACACACTAAAGAACTTGATGCTCAATATAAAACTGCCATACAGAATATTACAGAAGCTTTAGGCCATATTCAGGCAAACGAAGGAATTGTACGTGATATAAAAAACGGCTGGATTCAAAAACAAATGACAGAAACAGGTTCAAACTCAGGTACTGCAATGTTGATGCAAAGTGGTTTGGAAACTGATTCAGGCGCATACTGGTATCTGGAAGAATACAATTTTATTCAGGAAGCAGAGGCTCAGGATTTTTACGAAATTATGGAATACTTTCCTGTACGTCCGCAAATCCGCGTTTATTCAGCAGATTCAAAAAAATAATTAAAAATCTATAAAAAAAGTTACATTCACTGTTGACAGTACTTTAGTTTTTCTATATATTAATATTCACGTTCAGCAATGAACTGATGGTTGCTTAGCTCAGCTGGTAGAGCAATGGACTGTTAATCCATGTGTCGCAGGTTCAAAACCTGCAGCAGCCGCTTAAGCCTTTCTCTAACGAGAAAGGCTTTTTTTATGCCCAAATACTTGTGTTACAAGGAATTAGGCATAATCATCATCTTATCAGAAGTTTGGTTTTACTTAGGAAGAACGGTACGACGATTCTGGTTTTACTGCGATTGTAGTAATGATTGTAGTAAAAATTGTAGTAACGATTATAGTAAAACTGCCAATGCTATTCGCTTTCCACTCAGGAGGCGACTATGCGTCAATTCTATCTCTTCAAAAACAAATCTGGTTATTACAATGTTGTTTTTATTGATCCTGTTTCTGGTCTTAAAGGTGCAACTAAAAGTACCCACTGTAAGGACAAGGTAGAAGCAACTGTTATTGCGGCGGACTGGGTACAAAACGGTCGGCCGGAAGCTCGTAGTAATTCCCGCAAATTTCTTTCACCTGATTCTTCTGCTTCGAAAAACTTAAAAGGCATTATTGACTGTCTTACTGAATCTGATGTACGAACTTTGGCTTTACTGCTTTCTGATAAGCTCGGTTCTGCAGCTGTTGTTGCATCTGCTCCTCTCTCCACTCCTGCCCAAACTGTTGCTCCTGTTTCTGTTGAAAAACCAGCTCCGAAAAAATCTGACATTAAGCTTGCTGAGTTCTTAATTAACTTCTGGGACTACGATAAGTCTGAAGCTCTGCAGCGTTCTTTTGCCAAGGGTAAAAAACTTTCGCGTATGCATACTGATGCTATGAAGGGCCTTGCTAAGAATCACTGGCTTCCGTACTTTGGACCTGACAAGCTTGTTGAAGATTTGGAACAGGATGAGCTTGATGACTTTTTCTTTTACCTCTACACGGTAAAGAAACTTTCGGGCTCTACTGTAAACCATGCGATTACTTGTGGAAGTAAGGCGATTGGATATCTTTTTGATAAGCGTAAAATTTCGTTTAACCCTATGGCTGGTGCTGAGCGTTATGGTATTAGCAATGAAAAGCGTGACATTCCGACTGAAAGTGAAGTTCGCTCTCTTTTGAATCTAGACTGGAGAAACCATCTTGGAAAACTTGCTTTTGAACTTGCGGCTTACTGTGGTTTGCGTGCCGGAGAGATTAGCGGACTTAGAGTTTGCGACCTTGATATGCAGGCTGAAGTTTTACACATTCGTCACAGCTGGAATGAGAAGGACGGTTTGAAGTCTACGAAGAATACAGAAGAGCGTGATGTGCCTGTTACACGTGAGCTTCTTTTGCAGCTTATGAACAGAGCAAGATTGAATCCTAATTATTCTGATTTGAGTTATGTATTTTTCAGTAACGTAAAACCGGAGATTCCTTGCAGACCTGCTTATTACCAGGACAGCTTTTATGAGGCTCTTAGTGAAATTGGAATTAGCGAAGAACAACGCAAAGAGAGAAACATTGTATTTCACAGCCTGCGTCACTTCTGTGCTACTCTTCTTGCACAGAGAACTGATATTAAAAATGTACAGGCTATTCTTGGTCATAAGAGTGCTTCTATGAGTTTGCATTATGCTGACCATGAAACTATGACGCAATTGAATAATATGCGAAGTATTATGCAGGATGCCTGGAAGGAATGTATTATTTCTGCCTGATGTGCGAAAAGGTTTAGAAATATTAACCTCTGGGTTAAAAATCCTAAACCTTTTTGCTTAACACTTTGGATTTATCATTAAGCCATAACAGAAAACTGTTGTGGCTTTTTTTATGCTCTTTTGCTCTTCGTAAAAAGCCCAGGGAGATTTTTATGGACGAAACTGAAAAAGAAAACATGGAGTTGCTTTCGGTTGAAGAAGCTGCGGCGTACCTGAAGTTCAGTACAACTTTTATTTACCGGCTGGCAAGAGAAAAAAGGATTCCGCATGTAAGTTATGGCAGACACATTATTTTTCGTAAGACGGATTTATATAACTGGCTTGGAAGTATGGTTTGCACTGTTCATGAACCAGAACACGCAAGCTACGTTGTAAATAAATAATCGGGCAAAGGAGGTTTTAGGCGTGGGAGAAAAGGACACTGTTTGTACCAGCAGCAGTGAACTTGTTCAGACAGAAGAAGTTTTGAAGTCTTGGGAGAAAAAATTGGAAGGCGAATCTCCCAAGGCTTTCAAGGCCTTCTGCCTTTTCCGTTCTATGGGCTACAAACGCAGCATTAAAGCCTGCCTTGAGCTGAACGGAATTGAGCCGAATAAGTACGGCTCTTGGGCTCGTTATGCACGGCTCTTCCGTTGGAATGAACGTGCAGCTGAATACGATGCGTATATTGCAAAAGAAACTGAAAGGGAGATTTTAGCTGAGCGAGTTGAACGCCGTAAGAGGCAGATGGAAATGCTGAACGGCTTTGACGAGCTTGTGGCTCAGCGGATTAAAACGCTGAAGCCTGATGATTTGAATGCAGACGGCGCAATGGATTTGCTTGAACGTTCTGCAAAGCTGGATTCGTTTATTACGGGTGCAGACAAAGAAAATAATAAGCCAGTCCAAGGCGAGCTTGCAATAACATTTGCAGATTCATTTAAGGATTTGTAATTGCGTGAATTGTTCAAGCCGACGGCCGTACAGAAAAAAGCTTTAGAACTGCTTAGTTCTTCTGCGAAACACGTTCTGCTTTTTGGTGGTTCGCGTTCGGGAAAGACTACGGTTCTTGTAATGGCGATTATCTTTCGTGCCTGCCGTTACCCAGGAAGCAGACATTTGATTTGTCGCTTTCGAGCAAAGGATGCCCGAAGTTCTGTCCTGCATGAAACGCTACTTCCCTGGCTGAACAAAACGATTGGTGCGAACAATTACAAAGCTAACGTACACGATGGTTTGATTACCTTGTGGAACGGCAGCGAGATTTGGATTGGCGGCCTTGGTGATAAAGAACAGGTTGACCGCATCCTGGGTCATGAGTATGTGACGATTTACTTTAACGAAGTGAGTCAGATTTCTTACTCTGCGATTACAACAGCCTACTCTCGTCTTGCGATGAAGGTGGAAGGTTGTAAGAACAAGTTCTTTTATGACTGCAACCCGTGTTCGCCCATGCATTGGGCGTATAAGGTTTTCATTCGAAAGATTGAACCTCGGACGGATGAAAAGTTAAACAAGCCGGAGCTTTATGCTTCTACTGTTTTGAACCCGATGGATAACGC
>CAKUWD010000077.1 GCA_934699065.1 uncultured Treponema sp. | reverse complement strand
CATTGCAATGGGTTTTGATAACGCATTCTGGGCAATTATGGACTCTAACATTACAACATTCATCGCTGCTATCTTCCTGAGCCAGCTTGGTACTGGTGCAATTCAGGGATTTGCTGTTTCTCTTGCAATCGGTGTTGTTTCATCTGTATTCACAGCTCTCTTCGTATCGCGTCTCATTTTCGACTTCGATACAGATGTTCTTCATGCTAAGAAAGTAAGCATTGGTTGGGGGATTAAATAATGAAAAAGACAATTAATTTTAATAAAGGCTTCCTTCCTGCTGCTATTTTAAGTTGTGTAATTATTGCACTTGGTGTCGTTGGACTTTTTGTTAAAGGAATCAACCTTGGTCTTGATTTCCGTCCAGGTCTTATTGAGGAAATTCGTGTAGCAGATCCAGTTGCCGAAATTTCTTATAAGGGTGCTGCAAATGTTTCTATGGATCTTTCTGCCGGTCAGATGGATATCATCATTTCTGGTACTGGTGCTGATAACGAAACACGTTCATTCAACTTTGCAGTTCTTAAGACTGTTGGAGAACTTGCTAATGAAGTAAACAAGATTGCAGATGTAACAATGGATGTAAAGAATTCTTCTTATGATTCAACAAAGCTTTTCTTGAATTCTGCTGTTACAAATCAGCTTTCTTCTACACCAATTTACATTTATCCTGCAGGAACTTCTGACGTTACTACAAATGATATTCGTAATGCTCTTGGCGAAGCTGGTGGAAATATTAAACAGCTTGGTACTGGTGCAGATGCTTCTTATCAGATTCGTATGGGTGTTAGCGAAGGTGATGCACAGAATGAAATTCAGACTTCTATAAACGATAAGCTTTATAAGGCTTTCGGAAAAGAGAAGGTTGCAATTGTAAAGACTGACTTTATCGGTGCAGGTATGTCAAAGAATACAACAATTAAATCAATCATTATGTTTATTGCTGTTGTTGGACTTATCTGGCTTTATGCTACAATCCGATTCCACTGGGACTTTGCCCTTGGTTCGGTAATTGCCCTGATTCATGATACTTTGATTATGTTTACCTTCATCATCTGGACTCAGATGGAATTCTCAACAACTGTTCTTGCAGCTGTTCTTACAATCGTAGGTTATTCTATCAACGCTACAGTCGTTATCCTCGACCGCGTTCGATATAACCTCAAGATGATGCCTGAAGCTAAGACATTCAATGAGATTTTGAACAAGTCTTTGTCTGACACATTTACACGTTCTGTTTTGACAACAGTAACAACATTGTTTGCAGTAGTTTCTTTGTTTGTTTTCACAACAGGAAGTATCAAAGACTTCTCTCTTGCAATGATCGTTGGTTTGATTTGTGGTATGTACTCTTCTATCTTTATTTCAAGCGCATTCATCAGTGCTTCTCGAAAGAACTGGAAGCCAGAGTACGGTGTACACCACTCACTCAAACACGTTCGTGCTGATGCAGAATAGAAAATAATTATTCGGTTTACTTAAAAAACGGCCAAATAAAAAATCTGCGGTCTACGCGGCTTTGATTATGCTGACAATTGGACAAGCCAATTGCAGCATAACAAAGAGTGTATCCCGCAGGTTTTTTATTTGACCTTTCGTTTTCTGGATGAATAATTTTCATAATTCTACAT
The DNA here is from genome assembly GCA_934699065.1 of uncultured Treponema sp. Classification (GTDB taxonomy): domain Bacteria; phylum Spirochaetota; class Spirochaetia; order Treponematales; family Treponemataceae; genus Treponema_D. The sequence continues at coordinate 10,471 of CAKUWD010000077.1, read as the reverse complement.
CAGCACGAATATATTCGAGTTTCACACGAATCCCCAGAAAGAAAAGACCCGTGGACCACACTCTTTTTTATTCTGCAAGAAGCTTGACTGATTGTCAGAATAATAAAAGCCGCGTGGGACATGGGTATTTTCTTCCTGGGGATTATTCTATGAACTCTTAAATTTTGTATATTTTTATGTTATTGTAGAATTATGAAAATCATTCGTGCATCTGTTCTGGGGTTTTGTTTCGGTGTTCGCCGCGCTGTTGAACTGGCGGAGAAGGCCCTCACAGAAAATCCCGGTAAAAAAGTATATTCTCTTGGTCCTTTAATTCATAACGAAAATGCCTTACGTGCTCTTGAGCAAAAGGGGCTTCATATTCTTGAAGAGTCTTCTGTCAATCAACTGGAAGAGGGCAGTGTAGTAATAATCCGTGCCCACGGAGTTGCTCCTTCTGTTACAGATGCACTTGAAAAACACGGCTGTCAGATAATAGACGCAACCTGCCCGCGTGTAAAAGCCAGTCAGAAAATGGTTGAGCGCTATTCCAGCCAGAACGATTACGTAGTTCTCACCGGTGACAGAAACCACGGAGAAGTAATTGGCATTGCAGGTTATGCTGGAGAAAACTTCAGTCAGATTCAGGATTTTGAAGAAGCTGAAAAATTTACTATTGACGGTGGAGAAGAAAAAAACGTAATTCTTTTAAGTCAGACAACCTATAGTCCTAAAGAATTTGAAAAAATAGAAAACTTATTCAAATCAAAATTCCGTAACTTAGCCGTAATGAATACAATCTGCCCTGCAACAAATGAACGCCAGCAGGCTCTTCTCGAGCTTTGTTCTAAAGTAGACGGAGTTCTCGTAGTAGGCGGTAAAAACTCAGCTAATACAAAAAGACTCTACCAGACCGCCGCCGCAAACTGTAAGCTTGCAGCCCACATCCAGTCCGCCGCCGACATCCCGGAAGAATTCTTTAAGCTAAAAACCATAGGCATCACCGCCGGTGCCTCCACCCCTGACGAAATCATCGAAGAAGTAGAAAGAAAATTAGAAGCAGTGTTTTAGGGGTGCAACCACATTGGATTATGAAGGAACACTATATATATGAGTAAATAACTGTAAATGACACGAAAAGATTATTTTTTTGTGTTATAATTTTGATGGAACTTGTAAAAGTCAGGAGATTTACATATGAAAAAGGAATTAATAAAGCAGGACTTTAATCAGGTTTATACAATCATTGATATCCACAGAACTCGTGCTTTCCAGGAAATAAACAATAATTCCCTTATGATTGCCTGGAATGTCGGTGGTTATGTTTCTGCAAAGATTAAATCTTCTGAATGGGGAAGCAATGTTGTTACAGAGCTTTCTGAGTATCTACGTACAAAAGATCCAAGTCTGAAAGGATATGGACGTAGAAATATTTACATGATGGTAAAATTCTACGAAACATACTCATCACCAGAATTTATTGCATTGTGTGATAAATTAAAATTAAATGGAAAACTTACTTTACCAAAAACAACAGGCAAAAACTCAATTGTGCCATCTGAAGTGGCACAAATTGTGCAATTTGAAATTGCACAAATACCATCACTATTAATGCAGATAAACTGGACTAGTCATCAGCAGATTTTAAATAGCTGCAAAACTAATGAGCAAAAGATTTTTTACATTCTTTATAGCAGACATGAAAGACTTGAAGTGAAAGAACTGCAGCGTGCAATAAAAACTAATGCATATGAGTCTGTTTTGGGAAGTAAAGATTTTAAGTCATCAACATTGAAAAATCTTTATCCGGAAACAAGTCTTCTTTTGAAAGACACTGCATACCTTGAGTTCCTAGGATTACCAAAGAAATATAAAGAATCCAGACTTAGAAAAGGAATTGTTTCTCACATGAAAGACTTTGTTCTTGAATTAGGAAAAGACTTCCTTTTTATTGATGAAGAACATCAGCTGGAAGTTGGTGGAAAAGCCTATAAAGCAGATTTGCTCTTTTATCACCGTGGCTTGCATTGTCTTGTTGCAATTGAATTAAAAACTGACGAGTTTGAACCAAGTTATATGGGGCAGCTGGAGTTCTATCTGGAAGCTCTTGATCAGACTGAAAAACGCAGTAATGAAAATCCAAGTATTGGTATTTTACTTTGTAAGGAAGCAAATCGTGAAGTTGTAAAATATGCCTTGAACAGAAGCATGAGCCCTACAATGGTTGCAGAATACAAAGAGAAACTTATTCCACAGGAAGTGTTACAGCGCAGCTTGGAAGAGTTTATTGGAGCTATTTCGAAGAAGTGATAACTTGATATTTCTATTGGGCGAGGAAGTTCCTCGCCTTTTTGGGGAAATATGGAAAAGAATAACATAAAATAGTTCTAGTTATTTTTTCTCAATATGTTCTCTTTTTATTTCTTTAATTTTCCTAACTTGAACATCAAAGCAATGATGGTAATATTCTTTACCACAATAAGGACAAGAATATTCTTCCCGGTCGTTCCAGCCTGATATTCGTGTAATTTTGAGGTCAAATGTATTTTTACAATTTGAACAAGTTTCACTAGTCCAAGATTCATCATAAACATCACCACGTTCTTCTGCTAATTCTTTTAATCCACTAAAATCATATTTAAAATCATCATCTTTATCAGAATCAAGCACAAGTGTATGACCATCAACTTTTGCTTTTGAAGACATAAAGCAAAGTACCTTTGAGCTGTCTAGAAGTCTATTGTTATGGTTATTTGTATCTTTTTGCGTGTAAGTAAAATGAAATTCATATGGAGTTTTATCTTTATAATATATTGTAATTGGTCCATCTTCTGAAATACAAATTATGACTGTATTAGGATTTTCATTAGCAAAATTTAAGGCTGAATTATGTCTTGTTCCACTGTGAATAGGATCAGTTTTATTTCCATTAGGATTTAATCTGACTTGTTCTCTAAATATATTATTACCTTTAGCAAGAATGGCACCATCGTGAGTATTAAGAAAATTTTTTAATATTTTTTTATGAGCTTTATCATCAAAATTAAAAGAAATGTCGCTTTCTTTATCAGTTTTTACAGGTCTACCGTTATCATCTAGATAATAAACAATTGTTGTACCTATTTTATCTAATGAAAGTTCAAATTCAGAGAAGTTTAAGTATTCAAAAATTGTGTCCAAATCGTCTTTAGGAACACCTTCTAAAAAGCTTTCTATTTCTATTCTCTTAGATTGCTGTAAAGCATCTGTGTATGATGTCCATATTCTGTCTTCAATTGATGTAACATTTAAACCATAATAAATTAATGTTCTTATTTCATCTTTCGTAATAATTATACTTTCTGATTCGCGAGATATTTTCATTAATTCCAAATATGATTTATTTTGTTGAAACACAATAGTTCTATTTGAATTAGACAATCTTAAACAATTCGAATCCAAATAATAGAAAACGGATTTTCCGTCTGATATTAAATCTGCATATGCAGGAAAAATTGAAAGTCCTTTAGAATTATTTTTAATTAACCAAAATTTCTCATTATCTGAAATAATAGATCCACATGACATTATTTTATTTTCGTGTTTCTTTAGATGAAGGATTTCATTTAAAATATCATAAAAGTTTTTATAGTTTGTTGTTTCAATATCTTTAAGAGGAGAATTATTTAATTCAGCTTCCTTCTTTAATAAATCTACTTCATTTTTAATTTCATTTTGATTTGTCATTTTATATATTTCCTTTTGGTTTTTCTGCAACCTTCATTTCTCCGTAATGAGGTTGCTGTGAGTGTTTTTAATGTAAATTGAGATGTATTTGAAAATGGCATGCCTGTCATTGCTTGTAAAGCTGGATGAGGATCTGCAGTTCCAAAATCCATAGTTTTCATAAATTGAACAGTCTGGTCATGAGTTTTTTCTAGAAGTGCATCAAAACGACGTAAAACAAAAAAAGGAAGAATGATTTTTCGATAATCGCTATTTGGATAGATTTCTACAAGACAATCGTCTGCAATACTCCAGATAAAAGATCTAAGTTGATTATATGATGATTGTTTCATTTTTTTACCTTTAAATAATAATAATATCATTGTAACACATAAACTTGTTATTTGCTATTAACAATATTTAAATATTGTATCTGTGATATTTTACAAATATGAAATATAGCCACTTTTATGTTACAATAACTTCAAATACGAATAAATTTTTTTTCCCTAAAAAGTCATGATTGCAAAGTAATTGAGCTATAAAATGCAATCATACTAATTTTAGGAGGCTTTTATGAAGCTTACAGCAAATACTATTATAAAGCTCTTTGTTAATTCTATAGGACAAGATGCTCTTAAAGATTTTTATGAGCATAACTGGGAAAGACGGAAAAAGGAAATTCAGAAATTATATAAAGCTGAGTATGATTTTGATTTAATCCATAACACAGATTTTCAACGGGTTATGGATATGTTAGATGAATTTACAGATTGGGCGTTAAAAAAAGATTATATAAATAGTTGGGATAAGTATGCGATTATAGATTTACTCATTCCTTATATGAAAGCACTTCAATTTGATTTACCGGAAGGAATATCAGAAGAGAAGTTTCTTGAATATACAATCATTTATTCAATTTGTCATGCTTATAGAATTTTAATGTTGGAAGCTTTGAAATCTAAAGACTTTCATAATAATCGTAATGGTGCAATTCTTTTAGCTATATATCAATTCAATTTTTATCTTCCGACTTATCAATACACTAAAATTGTAGAACCACTGGAAGGTGTTTTTGATTTGTTCCTGGCACTCGTTAAGGACAAAAAGAAGCTTTATGACTATTGGGACAGTAAAAGATTTGAAATTGGTGAAAACAATTCGGGAGACTTAAAACTTTTAATAAATCGCTGGACTAAAACTAAGAAAGCAAGACCGACTTGGAAAGTAATTAAGTTATTTATGAATGAAGATTTAATTCCTGATGATAATTTAATTATTCAGCCTTTCCCGGATATTTCTGGAAAAGTACAGTATTTAACTTTTAGAAGAAAAATCTTTTCGGCATATTTTATTACAAATTTTTTTCATTATTTAAGAGAATATGAAATTATAAATGAAACTTCTGTTGAAATGATTCAGAACGGAATCAGGTTATTTTACAGACATTTTCTTGTAACGAATGAACCAACAGTTTCTGTGGAAGAAAAACAAAATCCGATGTTCTGTATGTTATACAATTTTCTTTTTACTGATGCTATGGGAAATGATTTTAATAAAGATACGAAATTTTATTTTGGGATTTAAGGCTGCTTAAAGTTACGATGGAAAAATAGCCTTTTCGGGTATAAAATATTTTTAAATAAAAAATATTGGAGAAAAAATAAAACTATGCCCGAATTACTATTAGATTGTGAGAATAGACGTTTTAATGCAATAATATCTCACCTTCCTGAAAATCTGAAAGAAATCTCTGCCTCTATTGCATATAATGATAACCCAATTTTAGTTGATACTTGTATTAAGAAAAAGATTAATCTTGAATGGTGGGGATTATTTAATGATGGTATTTCGACAGATTTGGAAATAATTAAGAAAGCCCTGAATTCTCCTTATATAACTTTTTATTCCTTTAAAAATTACTTTCATCCAAAATTAATATATTTTCATGGTTATGGACTTTATGTTGGTTCTCATAATATGACTGTGAGAGCAGCAAAACAAAATATTGAATGTGGGGTCTTTTTTAAGGAAGAAGAAATAACTGCAGAACAGAAAGTTCAATTATCAAACTACTTCGATTATTTACGAAACAATAGTAAAAAGTTCATTAAAGAAGATTTATCTAGAATTACTGATTTTATTAATAAAACAGCTGAAATAGATAAAACTACAAAGAAGCTTAAGAATGAACGAAAAGAAATATTTGATAATTGTTTTCCTGAACTTAATTCTTTTGTTCCAAAATTCAAACTTCAATTTGATAATCAAAATGAGATTTCTGATGATGAGAAAAAATTTAGTCAGGAATGGAGAAATGCACACCAGATTCTTGACGTATTACAAAATGAATTAGAAGCGCAACCTTTGCCTTCTTTTGTTAAGCCTAATGCCAGTAAAAGTATAATTTTGGATCAATTTTTGTATTTGTACTATTCAACTAATGCAAAAGGAAAAAGCTTAAAAACTGAAGATGCAATTGAAGAAATGTACATTAAAAATCGTAATAGACATGAAGAAGCAATTGCTGAAGCAATAGATTTATGGAACCATTTTGAGCCTGATAATGAATGTTTGGTACGAATTAATAATTGGGGATTTGAAAATAAAGAATTATTAGAACTATTAAAAGAAAGAGATTTAACTAGAGAAGAATTCGGAAAAGTATTTTCACATAATAATGCACTCTTATGGTCTGCAAGTAGATTCCCTAATGAAGAAATTGGAATAGACAAAAAAGTTACTATGACTATTCCTGAAAAATTACCATTAATCTGTGATTTTCTATATAAACAAAAAACAAAAGAAAATCTTACCATTCATGACGTTTTGAGATATTTATTATTCGATGATTCTGTAGGAACTGAAACTAGAGTTTATAATATAATTGATAATCCAAAGTATAAGATTCGTCATTTAGGAAAAAGCGTTGCAGGAGAATTATTAGGATGGGCACGGCCCGATATAACTCATCTAAGAAATGAAAGTACAAATAGAGCTTTACGCTGTTTAGGTTTTGATATCAAAATACAATAGTTCTTTCCAACTCCATACAAAAAGTTTGCAAAGTCATACACTTTTTGTATGAAAGTGCATACATTTTGTTCAGTTGCTGTCATCAGATGTAGCTTACAATTTCCCTATGATGATTCAGGGAAAGAGCTTCACACTGACTGTGGCAAAAGACGGTTTCTATTATCCACTACCATACAGCGAGGAAACTGTACGCACTGCGTCCAAAGGCTACGCTCTGCCAGGCGTCATCGGTATTAGGAACAGAGAGAAACTTGTTGAAACCGGCAAAGCCATTACCGGCTGCGTGGTTACAAGACTAGAATATAATAATATTCTAGCTCTGTTCCTTTTGCTTTTTTATTCCAATGATAAGTTTGATATTCTTGTTGATAGAGTTTGTGAAGAACTAATTTATAAAAATGTATCTGTAAAAGATTTTGAACTTCGTGCAGAAAATAATGAACCGCTTTATTTCAGACTTGATGTAAAAGATAATGATGATTCATATACCACTAGCTGGGATATTACTACACCCTCTATGCCTTGTAGCGAGTGCCGAACTTGTTATTATGACGGCCACAATGTAATTGCAGATTTAAAAAAACTTCCTCTTGTTTACCGCTTTGAGCTTACTGCTGATTATAAGAGCGATGCCAGGATTACTCTTAAACTTTATTTTCCGCTTTCTACAGAACACTATCTCTTTTCTCTGGAGTTTTCATTTAATTATGACAAAACACGATATATTGAAAAGACTTCTTACTTCCTATATAATAATAAAATTATGAGTAGATGTTTTACAATGTTGAAGCCAGGTGTAATCAACCGTCGGCTTGTAGGCGAAGTTATTGAACGCCTTGAAAAGAAAGGTTTTAAGCTTGTTGGTATGAAGATGATGCATGTTTCTGAGGATCTTGCAGGAAAACATTATGCAGAACACGATGGTAAGCCATTTTATAAAGACCTCGTAGACTATGTTACTTCTGGGCCTGTTATTGCTATGGTTTGGCAGGCTGATGACTGTGTAACTCTTATGCGTAAGGTTGTTGGTGCTACAAAACCTACAGAAGCAGTTCCTGGAACAATCCGCGGAGATTATTGTATCCATACAGACAGAAATATTATCCACGCTTCAGACAGTGATGAAAGTGCTGAGCGCGAAATCAACCTCTGGTTTAAGCCTGAAGAGCTTTATGACTGGAAGGATTGTGAGGACGGATGGTTTTAATTTTCATCTGTTGAGGGGATAAATCATGTCAGAAAAAACAGTAGGCGTTATTGGCGGTGGTGCCTGGGGAACTGGTCTTGCTCAGGCTCTTGCTCGCGGTGGTCATAAGGTTCAGATCTGGGCATTTGAAAAGGAAGTTGCTGATTCTATTAACAATGAACATGAAAATAAGCAGTTTCTTCCGGGCTATAAACTTAACGAAACTATTACCTGTTCAAATGATGTAATTGAAGTTGCAAGTGGCAAAGAATTCTTAATAATTGCATCTCCTTCTCTTTTTCTTGAGAAGATGACTAAGCAGATTGCAACTGTACCGAATATAGCAGATGGATCTACTGTTATTACGGCTGTTACAAAGGGGTTTGTTCCTTCTGATAAAGGACCTCGCCTGATTCTTGAAACTATGGAATCTGCACTTCCTGATGTGTATAAGGATTGTACTGTTTATATGGCTGGTCCAAGTCATGCAGAGGAAGTTGCAATGGGTAAGCTTACAGGTCTTGTTGCTGCTTCCTTAAATCCAAAAAACTCTATCCGTGTGCGTGAGCTTTTTAAGGTACCAGGCCTTATGGTATTTTCAAGTTTTGATGTAGTTGGTGTTCAGATTTGCGCTGCTGCCAAAAACGTAATTGCCTGTGTATATGGTGCATTGGATGCAATTGCAGAAGATTCAAGTGTGTTTGGTGACAATGCAGAAAGTCTTCTTCTTGCAGCCGGCTTAAATGAAATTCAGACAATCGGTTTTGCAATGGGAGCAACTCATGCAGAAACCTTTACATCAATTTCTGGAGTAGGAGACCTGGATGTTACCTGTAAATCAAAATATGGACGTAACCGCCGCTTTGGTCAGGATTTAATAAAAACAGATATGCTTTCAAAGTTTAAGAATATTGATGATTTGATAGCTAATGTTTCAAAAATCGGATACCTGCCTGAAGGTGCGATTGCCTGCAAATATGTTCACGAAATTGCAGAGAAAAAAGATTTGAAGCTTCCACTTTGCGACGGACTTTATAAAATTTTAAACAAAGAAACAACAATAGAAAATACTTTGTATCAGTTGATGCACTTGTAATCGACGGTCATTGAGCCTGTCGAAATGCCTAAAATAATAGAACCGTTAAAAAACGAGCCGTAAGGGTCGTTTTAGGTTCTACAAAAGAATGGCTCAGAGCGAGATTCGTCGAGCGACTTAATGGAGATGCGGCATGTTAGAAAAAATTACTGGCACTTTTAGTGGAATCGTAAAAAAACTCAGTGGTAAATCAACTATCACTGAAAAAAATATCGAGGATGCTGTTGAAGAAATTAAAATGGCTCTTCTCGAAGCCGACGTAAACCTTCGTGTTGTACGCCGCTTTGTAAATTCTACTATTGAAGAAGCAAAGGGTGAAAAGGTTCTTAAGTCTGTAGACCCGGGCCAGCAGTTTACAAAAATCATCTATGACAAGATGGTTTCAATGCTTGGAGACACCAAGGTTGATTTACATCTTAAAGGTCCGGACACTCAGTCTGTAATTTTGATGCTTGGTCTTCAGGGTGCCGGTAAAACAACTGCAGCCCATAAACTTGCTGCCCGTCTTAAGAAAGAGGGTAGAAAACCATTACTCGCTGCCTGTGACCTCGTTCGTCCTGCTGCCGTTGAACAGCTTTCTCAGCTTGGCGAGAAAATCGGTGTTCCTGTTTATAAAGAAGATTCTAAAAATGCCGTTCGCAATGCTGAAGATTCTATCAGCTTTGCCCGCAAAAACGGCTACGATACAATCATTATAGATACTGCCGGTCGTCTTCAGATTGATGAAGAGATGATGGCAGAGCTTGTAAAAATCAAAAAGGCAACCGGCCCTGTAGAAGTTCTCCTCGTTGCCGACGCCATGACTGGTCAGAATGCAGTTGATATTGCTAAGACCTTCGACGAACAGCTTGGTCTTACCGGTGTTATCCTTACAAAGTTCGACTCAGATGCCCGCGGTGGTGCGGCTCTTTCTCTTAAAACAATCACAGGAAAGCCAATTCTCTTTATTGGTACCGGTGAAAAAACAGAAGACTTTGAAGTTTTCCATCCTGAACGAATTGCAAGCCGCATTCTTGGCATGGGAGACGTTGTATCTCTCGTTGAAAAAGCTCAGGAAACAATGGATGCAGAAGCTGCCCTTAAGATGCAGAAAAAGCTTCAGCGCAACGAGTTTACTTTGCAGGATTATCTTGAGCAGTTCCAGCAGGTTAAGAAGATGGGAAACATGCAGTCTATCATAGACATGATTCCTGGAATGAGCGGAATGGACGCATCACAGATGGATCTTAGCAGTATGAAAAAGAACGAAGCTATCATCCAGAGTATGACATATAAAGAGCGCCTTAATCACCTGATTATTGGCCCAAGCCGCCGCAAGCGAATTGCAAAGGGAAGCGGTACATCAGTTGCTGACGTAAACAAGCTTATCAAACAGTTTGAAAAAACTAAGCTCATGATGAAAAAGGTTAGCCGTAACCGTGGAATGCAGGGCCGCATGATGAATCAGCTTGGTCTTGATCCTTCTATGA
>CAKUWD010000076.1 GCA_934699065.1 uncultured Treponema sp. | reverse complement strand
ACCGCTCCGGCAAATAAAAGGATTCCCACCCAGACTGTTTGCAGCTTTACAAAAAAGATAATCAGATAAACTACGCAGAAAAGCATTATCATGTCTAAAATCAAAAAATCAAGAAACTGACTCCTTCTGTTCTGCGTAACAGTGTGTCTCTTAGAAAGAATAAAGCGGATATCTATTATTAAGTTGAAGATTTGTAAAACAAATCCCAGCAGAATCAGAGTCTGCCCTAAAATGAACATAGATAAAGTCTAATACCAAAGTGCTAAAAGTCAAGCGAAACCGACGAAGCAATCCATATTCATTCTCAATGACAAATCTCTGCAATTACAGTATAATTAAAGAAATGAAGCCTCAATCAAACACTTCAAAGGGAATATTTTTTATAATCTGCTCGGCATTTTTCTTTGCACTTATGGCTGTTTTTGTACGGCTGGCGGGTGATATTCACTTTGTACAGAAGGCTTTTTTCAGGAACGCTGTGGCTTTTCTGATCGCGCTCGGGGGCACTATTCGGGACGCAAGGCATAATGGCCGCGATGCAATCCGTATTCCTAAGGGTGCACCGCTTTACCTCTTTTTGAGAGCTTTTGCCGGCTCTGTTGGCGTATTCGGAAACTTTTATGCAATCGACCATATTCTTCTGGCCGATGCAGCCATCCTCAACAAAATGGCGCCCTTTTTTACTATTATATTCTGCTACATAATTCTGCGTGAAAAAATCAGACCGGTACCTCTTGCCTGTATTCTCGTTGCTTTCTGCGGTTCCATTCTGATTGTAAAACCTTCTTTCAATTTTACTCAGATGATTCCGACTCTGGCAGCCTTTATGGGCGGAGTTGGTGCGGGTCTCGCCTACGCCAGCATCAGAAAATTGAGCTATCTTAAATGTAACGGTAAAATCATAATTCTCTTTTTCTCAGCTTTTTCTATGATGCTTTCTGTGCCTTACCTTATTACAAGCTTTAATCCAATGACCTGGCAGCAGACTCTTATGCTCTGTTGTGCTGGTGGCTGTGCAGCTGGAGGCCAGTTCTCTATCACCGCAGCCTACTATCACGCTCCTGCCAGCAAAATCTCTATTTATGATTACTCACAAATTCTGTTCTCAACTTTGTTCGGCCTTGTATTCTTTGGCCAGTTCCCAGACTGGATGAGTCTCGCCGGTTACATCATCATCATAAGCATGGCGGTTGTGAATTATATTTACACACATCGTCACTCAGAAGAATCCCAGTTAGCTGAATAGATCAAAGGTCGTATGCGGTAGTTTCAACAAGCTCAACCAGCGCCTATATCTGCCCAATTTCCGTATATTGCATAATTCCAGAAAATCTTATATTTTAATTCAACACAAAGGCAGTTCGAAGTCCTTCCTGCCGGCAGCATGAAACAAAGTTTGCTGCAAATCAAAACCAGGTCAATTCTATTTTTTGAGGTCATTTACATGAATGAACTTTTTCTCGTTATTACACTTTTAGTGTCTTTCGGCGGCACTCTGCTGTTTTTGAAAGTATTTGGCAAAGGCGGACTTTTCGCCTGGATTGGTATCTGTACTGTTCTTGCAAACATCGAAGTTACAATTCTTGTTCACGCATTTGGTATGGATCAAACTCTCGGTAACACGCTTTTTGCGGCTACTTTTCTTGCAACTGATATTTTGAGCGAAGTATATGGAAAAAAAGAAGCAAATAAGGGTGTTCTTGCAGGAATTTTCACAAGCCTCAGCTTTATTCTTTTGAGCTTTATGTGGGTACGCTATATTCCTGCTGAAAGCGACTGGTCAAACGAATTTGTACGCGGACTTTTCTCTAACACACCTCGTATGCTCCTCTCAAGCCTGATTGCTTATGTAATTTCTGAGTTTATTGACGTTTCTCTCTATCATGCATGGTGGAATCTTACAGAAAAGAAAACCGGCAGCCACACAAAAATGCTCTGGTTCCGTAATAATTTCTCAACTTTGATTTCTCAGTTTGTAAATATCGTGCTTTTTAACTTTGGAGCTTTCCTTGGAATCTATACTTTCCGCGAATTGCTTGCAATTACCGCAAGCTGCTATGTAATTTACGTTGCAACCAGTCTTCTGGATACTCCTTTTGTATATCTTGCACGAAAAATAGCAGCAAAAACAGATGTAAGCCAGAACTAACTGAAAAACCCATTTGAATAATGCCTTAAATAATGCTATTATGATGTTTGATTTAATATGAAACCTAACAAACGCAGTACTTCAATATTATTTAAGGCGATTTCAAGAAACTTCTTAAAAATATTTGCATATTACCCAAAAATGGTCTACATGGCCTATCATCTCAAAAAATATTCAGAAGATGAATTATATGCTTATGGAAAGAAAGTTGTGCAAGTAGCAGTTGATTCTGCAGGTCTTAAAGTTGAAGCTTACGGTCTTGAAAATATTCCTCAGCATGACGGACTCTATATCTGTGCAAATCACCAGGAAAAATTTGACCCTTGCGCAATATGGTATACCTTCCCACGTAAAATCGGTGTAATTCTTGATGATGTTGCAACACACCGTCCTTTTATACGTGAAATCTGCCGTCTCATAAAATCACAAAAACTCAAAAAGCATAACACCCACTCTGTTGTGAAAGCTTATATCGAAATCACCAAAGATTTGAAAAAAGGATATAATTACATGGTTTTCCCGGAAGGCGGATATGAAATTGAAGACGGTAAGCTGGATGAATTCCATGCCGGAAGTTTCAAAAGCCCACAGCGTGCACACTGCACCATTCTGCCGGTAGCAATCATAGATTCCTACAAAATCTTTGACAACGGATTCAATACTACAAACCCGATTCAGGTTCATTACCTTAAGCCGATTTCACCGGAAGAATACGAAGGAATGTCTACAACAGAAATTTCAGACCTCGTAAAAGCCCGTGTTCAGGCTCATCTCGATCTCTATCAGAAATAAAAAAACCTGCACTAAAGCTTTCATTAACCGAATCAGGCAGAAAAACAATCTGTTTTTCCATTTCTCAAATTATGCTGTATAATTAATGCGAGGTATTTCTAATGAAAAAGAAGTTTCGCATTTCTGTACTAGGTCTTGAACTGATTTTTGGAGCAGTCATTTTTGGTGCTGTAATGTGCCTTGTAAACAGCTATAACGGTTACCGTCAGTTCAAAGAAGAACTGGAAGTAATTTATGGCAACGTTACAGAACAGTTTGCACAAACTGCGGCAACCTACATTGATGGCGATAAACTTGACCACTGGATTAAAAACGGAGCAGACTACGATTGGATAGAAACAAACCGCCGTCTCATAGATATAACCGAAGCTTCGGAACTAGTTTACGTTTATGTGACCACAATTGCTCCAGACTATAAATCCAGAACTTATGTTTTCGATACCGTTAATAGCAAAGAAAAAAACAGCAAAATCATAGAACTGGGCTATGTTCAGTCACTCGAAAAAAAAGATGATTACTATATAAATAAACTTCGCAGCGTAATCGAACGTCATGAAAATTACAGTATGTTTTCATATAAAAAAGGTGGCGGCCACGTTACGAGTGCTGTTCCGCTTTATAATTCCTTAAAAAAACCTTGTGCAATTGTAAGTGTCGTAAAACCAATGCACGAAATCAAAGAGTATAAACGACGCTTCCTCCAGGCCATTATTTTATGGGCTCTTGTCGTTACAGCAGTCTTTGTAGCACTTTATGCTCTCTTTTTGTATCTGGGAATTATCCGTCCGATTCTTTTTGTAACTTACGAAACCTCACACTTTGCCGAGCATCACGGAGAACTCACGGGCGTTTTACAGAAGGTTCACGGCCATAACGAAATCAGTACTCTTGCTAAATCAGTTGAAAAGATGAGTCAAGATATGAACCGGTATATTGAAGACCTTACTCACGCAACTGCAGAAAAGGAAAGGCTTGGTGCCGAACTCAACGTTGCAAAAAAAATTCAGGCAGAAATGCTTCCTCGAGTTTTCCCTCCTTATGAAAATCACAAAGAAGTTGAACTTTATGCCTCTATGGAACCTGCCAAAGAAGTAGGCGGCGACTTTTATGATTTTTATATGATTGATGATGATCACTTTGCGGTTGTAGTTGGTGATGTAAGCGGAAAGGGCGTACCGGCGGCTCTTTTCATGGTGATTACCAAAACGCTCTTAAAAGATACTGCAGCCCATGAACTTGATCCTGCAAAGATATTTGAACATGTAAACAAAATCCTGTGCGAAGGAAACGAAAGCGGTCTGTTTGTTACATGCTGGCTTGGAATCCTCACGCTTTCTACTGGTGAGCTGAAGTTTGCAAATGCCGGACACAATGCTCCTATTATCATGCAGGGAGGAGAAATCAAATATCTTACAACTAAGCCAAACCTTATGCTTGCCGGAATGGACGGAGTTCCATATACAACTCACAGCCTTATACTTTCAAAAGGCGACCGACTCTTTATTTACACAGATGGAGTTACAGAAGCCACAAATCTGCAGAATGAACTTTACGGCGAAAACCGACTGATTACAGTTATGAAATACGCTGTAGATAAGAGTCCAAGAGATGTTATTGATATTGTTCGTACAGATATTGATGAGTTTGTAAATGAAGCTCCACAATTTGATGACATCACAATGCTTGAAATGTCTTTTGCAGGAAAGTAGGAGCTTGTAATGAATGAAACAAAAAATCTGACAATAAAAGCCTCAGATACAAACATGCAGACAGTTAATGATTTTATTCATTCTATGCTGCCATCTGGCTGTGAAGACATGCTTATAAATCAGATTGATCTGGCTGTTGAAGAGATTTTTGTGAATATTGCTCATTATTCCGGTTCTAAAGAAGCAGAAATTACATGCGGCTATCACATTGGGGGCGACGGCAGCGGTGTTTTAACTATGATTTTTAAGGATAGTGGTAAACCCTTTAATCCACTTGCAAAACCTGACCCGGATATAACCTTAAGTGCCGAAGAAAGAAACATCGGCGGGCTTGGCATTTTCTTGACGAAGAAATTTATGGATTCGGTAGAATATGAGTTCGCAGATGGAAAAAATTGTTTAACAATTACTAAGAGAATTACGTCATGCTGAACCTTCGCAGCACAGCTGCTCGGAGACTCGCTAAAAATAGTCCACTGGACTATTTTTGCCCTGCTACGCAGTGCCGCTCCCTATGTTTCAGCATCTACATAATAACTAGATCCTTAGATTCCGAAACAAGTTCGGAATGACATCAGGTCATCCCCTTGCAGACTTACTCAACTGTCAAAATACTGTCCATTCCGGTTGCCGACAAAACCTGTTTACAGAAAGCAGAAGGCTGACGGATAATCATTTTTCCTCCGGTAGGAAGCATTAATTTATGAGCCAGAAGAACAACGCGTAATCCGGCACTGGAAATATACTGAATATTTGCAAGGTTCAGATAAAGTGTCTGAACATCTTTATCAATCTGTTTGAGTTTAGCTTCAAGCTCAGGTGCAGAGCTAGTATCAAGACGGCCGCCAATAACAAGTTCTAGAGAATTAGATGTTTTGTTTTCAGTAATTGTCATAATTTTATTTTCTCACCATTTAATTTATTTTGCAAGTTAGATTGTAATGCCTAAATTGTCTGTCCCACTGCACTGCAGCAAACACGAAATCCCAGGCTGCTGCTCTTTCCATTAGGAGCACTTCCGCTTCTATAAAAAACCGTACACTGTTGAGGATCATCAAGCCAGCTGCCTCCACGTTTTACGTGCATATCACCTGTGCTTGGTCCATGAGGATTTGTCTGAGCACCGCTTGCAAGATTTGGAGTGTAATAATCCCAGCACCATTCGGCAACGTTACCACACATATCATAAAGCTTTAAAGCATTCGGATCTTTTGTTGCTACATCATGACTTGTAATTCCACTGTTTTCACCATACCAGGCAACTGCATTAATATTTGCGCTTCCTGCATAAGGATTTGGAGTTGAAGTTTTTCCATCACGAGCGGCATATTCCCATTCAGCTTCTGTAGGGAGTCTGTAACCGTTGGCTGTAAAATTACAATTGATTCTTTTCCATACAGGGCTTGTTGCTTCGAATGCACTTAAATCTGTTGTTGTACCAATACTGTAACAAGGCATAAGTCCGTTGAGTTTGCTGAGCATATTACAATAGATGATTGCTTCACACCAGTTCACACTTTCTACCGGGTGATTGTCTCCCTGAAGTTTTGAAGGATTTTTTCCCATTACATGTGCATACTGAAGCTGCGTTACAGGTACTTCGCTTAAATAATAACTTACGAGAGTTACGAGGCTATTGTGTGAGCCGCCTCCCATAACAAACTGTCCGCCCGGAATCAAGATCATTTTTGGATTTTTTCCCAGCTGAACACGAGATTTTTCTGCTACCTGAGCTGCGCCTTCTCCTTCCTTAACAACCCGAACTGGAACACCGCAGCGCGAACAGAATTTATCCATTGTGCTAAGTGCATTACCACACTCTTCACAAGAACGCAAAACTTTTACATCACTTGTAGGATATCCGCAATTAAAACAAAAATGAGCTTCATCCGGAAGCATAGTACCACATTTAATACATTTCATGACTAATATTATAAACCATATTATAAAGAATCGTAAATTTAAAAATTTTCTTCTCGCCGTTGGACAATATGTTTTTATTGATAGAAGCGTCCTTTTATAATATACTTTCCGTTATGGCAAAACAGATGATAATGGGAAACCAGGCAATTGCGCTTGGTGCCCTTAAGGCTGGAGTAAATCTTGTTGCCGGATATCCTGGCACTCCTTCCAGCGAAATTATTGAATTTATTTCCAAGTATAAGAGCAAAACCGGGACCTATGTTGAATGGTCGGTAAACGAAAAAGCAGCAGCCGAAGTTGCAGCCGGCGCAAGTTATGCAGGAAGCCGCACCCTCATCACAATGAAACAGGTAGGTCTCAACGTTGCAAGCGACCCTGTAATGTGTTTGAGCTACGTTGGCGTTAAGGGCGGCATGGTAATTGTATCTGCCGATGACCCGGGCCCTATTTCCAGTCAGACAGAGCAGGATACCCGCAACTTTGCCCAGTATTCGAAGCTTCCCTGCTTTGATCCTTCTACCCCACTCGAAGCTTACGAGATGATTCAGGAGGCCTTTGAGCTTTCTGAAAAATATAACACACCGATATTGCTGCGGCCAACTACACGTGTAGACCATGCTTATGAAAGTATGGATTTTCCGGAACTCGGCCCTTGCCGCCAGTCTGGTCAGTTTGAAAAAGATTCCAAGCGCTGGGTAATTTTCCCAAGAGCGTCGTATAATAATCACAAGAGAATTTTTGAACGAAACGAGAAAGTGCTGCCGGCAGAGTTTAGTAAGAGTAAGTGGAATACGGTGGTTGAGTGTTCGCGAAGCGAATGTATCGAAACCACCGCGAAAACTCAGCCGAAGTCTCAGGTGGTTTCGATACGCCCTTCGGATTACTCAACCACCGCGCCATCACTCGGCTTCGCCGCCGGCGGTATATCTTACTGCTACCTCATGGAAGCCCTGTCTCTCCTGGGCCTCAAGGATATCCCTGTTCTCAAGATTGGAACACCATATCCTTTCCCAAAACCGCTAGCAGAAGAATTCCTCAAGTCGCACGAGCAAATCGTTGTTTTTGAAGAATTAGACCCTGTTATCGAGGAAAATCTGATAAAAATCGCAGGTCTCGCTCGAGTAAATTGCCAGATTCGCGGAAAACTCGACGGTACAGTTCCAGAAGCCGGCGAGCTCAGTGTGGAAATTATTAAGGGAATTATAAATACGGTGGTTGAGTGCCCGCAAAGCGGGTGTATCGAAACCACCACAAACGGCGAAACGGTGGTTTCGATACGTCCTTCGGACTACTCAACCACCGCAGACACTCCAGCGCCAGACTTGCCTGTCCGACCACCAGTCCTCTGCGCCGGCTGTCCTCACCGCGGAGCCTTCTATGCTGTAAAGCAGGCAATGAAGGGCAAGAAAACTGTTTACTGCGGAGACATCGGCTGCTATACACTTGGTAACGCGATGCCTCTTGATATGACAGACACCTGTCTTTGTATGGGTGCAGACATCACAATGGCCCAGGGCTTTTACCACAACGAGCCGGACCGCTACTGCTTCAGCTTCATAGGCGATTCAACCTTCTTTGCAAGCGGAATCACAGGTGTTGTAAATGCAGTATACAATCAGGCAAAGCAGACAATCTGTATTCTTGATAACTCAACCACTGCCATGACAGGCCACCAGCCACACCCGGGAACGGGCGTAACTATGATGGGCGAAATTGTCGAGAAAATCAGCATAGAAAAGATTCTGAATGCAATCGGTGTAAAACCGGTAATCACTGTGAATCCTTTCGACCAGAAGACCGCAGTCGATGCTGTAAAGGCTGCAAGCGAAACTCCTGGCGTAAGTGCAATCATTTTTAAGGCACCATGTATCGCAATTGCACAAAAAGTTGGCTGGGAAAAACCTCATGCACTTACTGTAGACAATACTAAGTGTATCGGCTGCCGCAAATGTATTAACGAACTTGGCTGCCCGGCGTTGAGTGTAAGCAATGTGGTTTCGACAAGCTCAACCACCGGCAAAGGTAAGCGATTAGTTGAGATAGATAAGAGCCTGTGTACTGGATGTGGACTGTGTTCTCAGGTATGTCCTGTACAGGCGATTGAATAACTGTCACCCTGAACTTGTTTCAGCATGACGTTGATTACGGGGGCGTTGCGGGGGTGTCCCCCGCTGGGTGGGGTAGCCCGCAACGAAGTGCGGGCGTAGGGCGGGGCTCCGCCCTCCTAAAGGAGTAATTATGGCAAAAAATATAATCATCTGCGGCGTGGGCGGTCAGGGAACCGTACTGGCGGCAAAGGTACTTTCACAGGCAGCAATTGCAAACGGCGAACGAGTGCTTTCGGCAGAGACAATCGGAATGGCCCAGAGAGGCGGCTCGGTTGTAAGTCACGTAAGAATCGGCGGCGACGTATTTTCTCCGCTCGTTCCTCAGGGCCAGGCAGATGTGCTCATCGCATTTGAGGCAGCTGAAGCTGTGCGCAACATCGCTTACCTCAAACAGGGTGGCACTGTAATCGTAAATAAAAAAGTTGTTCAGCCGGTAACAGCCAGCCTGAGCGGAAAAGCTTTTGACGAAAACGAAATGATTTCTTATTTGCAGAAAGTTGCAGCAAAGGTCGTTGCAGTAGATACAGACGAAGCCTGCAGGGAACTCGGAAGCAGTAAGGTTGTAAATATGGTTTTACTCGGAGCCGCAAGCCGGGCAGGTCTTATCGATGGAGACGAACTCAAAGCGGCAATAAAACAGCTCGTAAAACCTGAGTTCTACGAGCTTAATGTTCGTGCTGTTGAATGGAAAAAATAGGAGCCATATATGTCAGATTTAGAAAAGGCGCGTGAATTTTTTAGTGGTGATTTTTATGCTACAAAAGCAACTGGAATTATAATCGAAGAAATTGGAGATCATTTTGCACGCTGCTCCTTTGACATAACCCGTAATCACCAGAATGCTTATGGCGGAGTTATGGGTGGTGCAATTTTTACTCTTGCAGACTACACTTTTGCAGTTTCTTCAAACTTCAATCAACCACAGACAGTTTCCATTACAAGTCAAATAAACTTTATAGGTATGGCAAAGGGAAAAAAACTTATTGCTGCATCGCGTCTCATAAAAGACGGCCGCTCTACCTGTCTTTATGAAATTGACATTACCGACGAGCTTGGCACCAAAATCGCTCTCGCAACCTTTACAGGAATGAAACTTAATCCTGCAAAATAAAAATAACAAAATATTAAAGTTTCTATTGACAGAAACAAAATCTCAGGTTATTATGTTACTATTAATAGAAGCAAGCCTAAAATCGAAAATCCGTTAAAAAACGAGCCGAAAGGGTCGTTTTAGGATTATCGAAAAAACGGCTCAGAGACAAGCTGTGCTTGTCGACTCATTTAGATTTAGGAGATTTATATGAAATTAACCGAAAAACAACTTGAACAGATCCGCGCACAGATTAAGCGCGTTAAGGAATTTGGAAATCCTTTTTATACAAAGCGTTTTGCTAATGTAAATCCGGAAGATATTAAAACACAGGAAGATTTTGAAAATCTTGTTCCTTTCGTAACAAAGCAGGAACTCCGCGACGCATATCCGCTCGGACTTGCTACAGTTCCGGAAGAAGAAATTGTCCGCATTCACTCGTCTAGTGGCACCACAGGTGCCCCGGTAGTAATTCCTTACACAAAGAAAGACGTAGAAGACTGGGCTATCATGTTTGCCCGCTGCTATGAACTTGCAGGAATCACAAACAAAGACCGCCTTCAGATTACACCAGGTTATGGACTTTGGACAGCAGGTATCGGCTTCCAGGCCGGCTGTGAACGCCTTGGTGCTATGGCCGTTCCAATGGGACCAGGTAATACAGAAAAACAGCTTCAGATGATGCAGGATCTTAAATCAACAGTAATCTGCGCAACTTCTTCTTATGCACTCCTCCTTGCAGAACAGGTAGAAGCTCGTGGGCTTAAAGATAAAATCTGCCTCAAAAAAGGAATCATCGGTTCAGAACGCTGGGGTGAAAAAATGCGCAGCAGAATCCAGAACATTCTTGGAATCGAGCTTTTCGACATCTACGGTCTTACAGAATGTTACGGTCCTGGAATCGGTATCAACGTAGCAGGAGAAGATGCAATCAATATTTTTGACGACTACGTTTACATCGAAATCCTTGACCCACAGACAGGTAAGCCGGTGCCAGAAGGAGAAATCGGTGAAATCACTTTGACAACTCTTGTTAAAGAAGGAGCTCCTCTTTTCCGCTTCCGCACACACGACCTTGCAGCCTTTGTTACAACTCCAAGTAAGAGCGGTCTCAAGTATCCTCGCATCACACAGATTCTTGGCCGCAGCGATGACATGGTAAAGGTTAAGGGAAACATCATCTTCCCAAGCACAATCGAAGACGTAATCAAGGGAGTTCCGGGAACTTCAAGCGAATACCGCGCCCTCATCGAACACGTTGACGGCAAAGACAAAATGACCCTCTCTGTAGAAGTTGAAGGCGGTACAGACCGCACAGAGGTAGCCCTCGCAATTGCATACAACTTTAAGCAGAAGTACAACATGACTCCGGAAGTAAAGGTTGTAGGAATCGGCGAGCTTCCAAGAAGCGAAAAGAAAACTAAGAGAATTGAAGATAAACGCTTTGACTAGATCATAATATGGCATAAAGGGGGGGAAGTCTCCCCCTCGCTCCAAAGATGGTAGTTTCGACAAGCTCAACCACCATCTTTTACGCTACCCCCTCTGCGGGGGCGCAAATTAAAGTCCAGACTTGCCCCCGCAACGCCCCCAATTTCATGTCCAAAAAAGTTTCTTCTTGAAAGCAATCAAGAAAATTGTGATAATTATGCTGCAGGCTTCTACTATGATTATTGATTTTCATACACATCTTGATTTCTATAAAAGAGAAGAGCTCCAGAAACAGTTGACCGAGTTCTCCGGAACCATCATAGCAGCCTCTGTAGATGAAAAGAGTTTTTTTGAAAACTGCGGGATTGCGGAGTGGGCAGAAAACTCCGCCCGCGACTGCCACATCATTCCTACATTTGGTATTCATCCGAATCGCGCCGACAAAAACGCCGCGCTTCTCGACGACCCGGACACTGCTACACGCCTCACCGAGCATCTGGACCGTTCCACGCTAATTGGTGAAATCGGCATGGACTTTTGCTGGTCAAAATGTTCAAAAGAAAATCAGGAAAAAGTTTTCCGCTATTTTTTGGAATACTGCAACAGAACGGGCAAAGCTTGCGTGATCCACACAAAAGACGCCGAGCAGGAAATCTGTGACATTCTAACCGACTACCCCAAAGCCCGTCCCATAATTCACTGGTACGACGGCCCGGAAAATATTTTCCGCGAGTTTATACGCCGGGGCTATCCGCAGACCTTTGGCGTTGAAACAATCCGCTCACCTCACCTTCAAAGCCTGCTGCGTCTTACACCACCGGAACTCCTCCTCGCAGAAACAGACAATCCTGATTCAGAACCCTGGCTGGGCGGTAGCCGCAGCGACGTCGCTTTAATAGAAAGAGTTTACGAAGAACTTGCCGGACTTCTCGGTATGAGTCGTCCGGTCTTAGA
>CAKUWD010000075.1 GCA_934699065.1 uncultured Treponema sp. | reverse complement strand
GCTTTGATTGGTGGTTCGGGAGCTGTGATTATTACATCTCTTGTTTATGGATTGATTGCAAGTGTTAGATAGATTGTCGGGTCAAGCCCGACAATGACACTCTCGTATAGGAGATTTTATGATTTCAAGTAAAGGAAAAGTTCGTGGATTGGTTACGGTTACCGTTCGTGACTGTAATGGTAATGTGAAATATTTTAAGAATGGGTTCTGGCGTTCCCTTCTCCGAATGAAAGAACGTCCTATGATTTTCAAACATCACAATACTATTACAAGTCAGGGTGATGGTTTGATTGCAGATTTGCTGGTTAGTAATCCGACTCAGAATAAGGTTGATTCTACAAATGGCTATATGAGAGTTGGTACTGGCTGGACCGGCTCTACTCCTAAGAACAACACTGGTGTAAATACTCCGACAGGCTCTTTCAAAAAGCTGGATTCTACATTCCCAAAAACACAGGCTGCTTTTGGCTCTTCCGGACAGAACGTTGTTCTTTATAGAACAAGCTTTGCAGCAGGTGACTTGAACGCTAACGGAATTAACGAAGTTGCTTTGATGAACGGAAACACAGCTGCGGCTAAGTGCCTGGCTTATGCTCAGATTACTCCTGCAGTAAACGTGACTTCTGCAGATTCACTTCAGATAGATTGGCAGATAACTGTAAGCGGTTCTTGATATGAGTTACTCTATTGTTGGAAACAACAGGACTCCGGATTTTTTTCTTGCTTGGTATGAAGTTTGTATAGATGAGGACGAAGATGAATACAAGGATATGGAAGGAGAAACTGTTGATGAAGAGGATATTTTTGGACGTAGAGCTATTGTTCCAAAAAACTCTAATTCAAATACGGTAACGATAGTCTTCTATTATTATACTCCAACATCTGAATGGTATTGGGATTATAACTATGGTATAGATTATAGTCCGGTTATTCCTGTTGTGTTTGCAGCTGATTCTAACTGGCAGCTAACACAATGTCTTAATGCTTCTTTTTATGAAACATCTTTTGTCGGGCAAGCAAACGGCTGGAAGAGCATGAATGTGACTCTAACAAGAAAGCTTGTTAAAGATGAAAGAATTGTATTTGGAGTTTATTCGGATTTACACGGATATGCTTCAAACGGCGAAGTCGAAGATCCAAATACAACCATGAGTTATTTTTACTGGACTCGTGCTCATCGTAGGGATTACGCTTCTCAGATTGCTTATATAAGTTCACCAGAATTTATAAACCAGCAAAGAAATATTTCTAATGACTATGAAATATCTTTGTATTTGCAATATGAAAACGAAGTTGAATCAGTTGCTTATACAAGAACTGTGATTGGTAATATAAGAGCTGCTACTGCAAATAACAGAAATCTTATCTGGAAAAGAAACATACCATCATTGTGGAATCTTAGTTCTAGACTGACAAGGAAAACTGATTGGAAGAGGAATGCTTCTTCTGATGGAGTTCTTTCTGCAGGAGCAAACCGATTTAATCATCTGTTTAGGAAAGCAAGTGACAACAAGAATTTTTCTGACTTATCTGATAAACGGATTTTCTTTTTCAGGAATCATGAGGACCAGGAAGAAATTACTGCCAGGAATTATCGTTCTAACAGAATGAAGATTGAAAAGAATGACGACTTTTCTTTTTCTGATTCTCTGCAGCAGCTTCTTTTGATTATCCGTTCTATGTTTTCTGGTGCTGGTACTTTGGATTCTTCAAGTCATGTAGCTGATTATAAGAGACTGCCGGAATCTGTTGTTGATGATGAAGAAATAGTTATCCGCTCTGGTGATAATTTTCGCAGCTTTACAGATGAAGTTGATTTTGAAGCTTTACCGTTTGCATCACGACTCTTCTTCCGAACTGTTCAAACTGTAATGAGCTTTTGGGATTGGCTGCGTGGAAAAATCCGTGAGGCTAATAATGTTGTTACTTTGTTTACTCCTGTTGTTCTGGAAATAACTTTGAGTGAGAAAAATATGAAAAGAATTTATAAGGGAAAAACTAAGCTTAGAGTTTTGTTTGATTGTGGTTGCGATTTGTCAGGATATGCAAGTGTGAATCTTTGTGGTCGTAAGCCTGATGATACTGTTGTGAGTTTTCCTGCAATTGTGAAAGATGCTGAAAAAGGAATTATCTTTTATGATGTTCAGTCTGAAAATGATTTTGACCAGAGTGGCTATTGGACCTTCTGGCCGGAGTTTATTTTTGATGATGACAGAACAAGCTGCGGAAAAGCAATCAGGCGTTTTGTTTATGAGGTCGGAACATGACGAAACGAAAAATCAAAATGCCGGATGATTATATTCCCATAGACATCTGGCATGAGGCAAAAGACTTTGTAGTAAATATTGGTGACGATATTACAATTTATAGGTCATTCAAAAACTTTCCAAACTGGAAACCAAGTGAGGAAGCTGACAAGTTTTGTGCCTGGTGGGATTTTGGACGATTCCGGGATTATCCGCATTCTTTGATTCTTCTTTATGAAAAACTCGATGAGATTTATAAAACGATTGGAAGTGATGACGTTATGAATGGATATGAACAGCTTACTTTTAAGCTTGTTCAGTTTTACAGAATCTTAAAAGAAAATGGAATGATTGATGACTGATAAAGAACTTGAGAACATGGCCCGTGAAGCAGCCGTTGCTATTGGTCGTGATATGAAAACAAATAAGTTTGTTTCAGGTGAAATGCAGTTTACAGACCTGACTAATGCTTCTTATTTTATTAAGACTTACGGAAACATCATAAGATACTGCATTACCTGGAACAAGTTTTTATTCTGGAATGATACCTGCTGGGAAATTGATAACCGCGGACGAGTTGAAGAACTGATTCCAATCTTTGTTCATCAGGTATACAGAAGCCTTCGTTATATTCCGGACAAATACCAGCAGGAGAACTTTGAAAAGCATCTTGTAAAAAGTGAAAGCTTTAGAAGACTCCAGGCGATTGCCGGTATTCTTAAAATGAGTAAGGAAATAAAAGTTGAAGACTGGGAGCTGGATAGCGACAATTATCTTTTTAATGTAGAGAACCTGACTCTGAATCTTAGAACAGGAAAAGCTCGTGAGCCGAATACAAAGCACTTAATTACAAAGAAGAGCAATTTTATTTATGACAAAGCTGCGGACTGTCCTGTATGGAAAATGTTTTTGATGCAGATTTTTAATAAAGATACTCAGCTGATAAAGTTTATTCAAAAAGCAATGGGCTACACTTTGAGTGGCGATGTAAGCGAACAGTGCCTTTTTATTTTATGGGGAACAGGTGCCAACGGTAAATCAACTTTCTTAAATGTTCTGCAGGAGCTCTTTGGAGATTATTCTTGTTCGGCTAGTACAGAAACTTTTATGAAAAAGACTTCAGAACAGAGTAACGACCTGGCACGTCTAAAAGGAATGAGACTTGTTACAACAACTGAGGTTGAACAGGGAAAACAAATGAGCGAAAGCCTTATAAAACAGATAACCGGTGAAGACGAGCTTACAGCCAGATTCTTGTACGGTGAGTATTTTTCTTTTAAGCCTACATTCAAAATCTTTATGGCTACAAATCATAAACCGAAAATCCGCGGAGCTGATAACGGAATCTGGAGACGTATCAAGATGATTCCTTTTACTGTAACGATTCCTCCGGAGCAGAGAGATAAGAAGCTGACTGAAAAACTGATTGCTGAGAACAGCGGGATTTTGAACTGGCTGATTCAGGGCTATGCTCTTTGGAAAAAAGAAGGACTGACCGACGAGCCGGATGCAGTTCGTGAAGCAAATGAGGAATACAGAATGGATATGGACAGCGTTGGAATGTTTGTTACTGACTGTCTTGAAATTGACGCAAGCCTAAAATGGCGGCTTCCGACTGCGCTGCTTTATCAGACTTATGTTAAATGGTGCAATAAAAACAATGAACGTATTATGAGTCAGAAATGGCTTGGCGGAAGAATGAGCGAGAAAGGATTTAAGCGAGTGATTACCAATGGACAGAGGCTCTGGTGTGGGCTTTGCGTTAAGGGTGAATGGCTGGCGATGAAATAAGCCTACAGTTATGGACCGTTAAGCACCAATATGTGAGACCATAATCTTAGGCTTTTTTTATTATATCTGATACATTACCAAAGAACGTTTCGTTATTGTCATCTTCGAAAATACATTCGTCTCCATCTCCTAAAAAATCTAAGAGAGTTACTTTCCGACCGTCTTTTAAAATAACAACATCAAGTTCTTCATAATTTGTCATAATAAAATTGTAGTAATATAAAAAAGCTCTGTCTAGTAAGTCATGTAGCTAGACAGAGCTTTTTACGACATGAAAAAATAAAACCTTTAAAATGTCCGATTATAGTATTGGACGTTAATAGCAGATTTATCTATTTTTTGGGGGATTTCTTTCTGTTGGAATCCAATCTATTGAATAGCCATCTACTTCAATTTCCCTTTGATAAGTTTTCTTTTTAGGAATAAATAAATCCTGAATAAAATCAACAAATTCTTTTGGTGCTTTTTCTTCATGTGTCGAACACCATAATGAAACGGAAATAGAAAAATCTATATTATGATAATTCAATGAATAAATTTTTCCATTTCCTTTGGTATACTTAAAATAATTTTTTACAAGAATGCCATAATCTAATCTTTTTGCCTGTTCTAAAATGTTGGCACATTGTTGTGAAGAATAGTCCACTTCTTCCGATGAAATTAACTCATCATTCATATCATAAGTTTTTTTTGTGATTGTATAAGCTTTATAACCTTCTCGATTTTGTTCAATTCTAATTACTTCCTTTTTTATTTCCCCAGGCTTATTTTCTGTAGTTGCAATCGATGCTTCTAAATAAACGACAGGTGGCTTTTGTTTTGGTTTGTAATAATATTCTTCTGGCTCCTGAGGTTCTTCTCGGAATTCACAGGGAATAAGATATGGAAATAATTTTTGAAGATTAAAATAATAGACATGATTATAAAATTCTTCTTCTGAAATATATGGCTTTATTTCTTTATTCAATATCATTGTCTCTGTGATTATTATTATTCCAAGTTCTGTGTATTTTTGTAAGGCCTCTGGAATTGTGTATTTTTCATAATATAAGTCGTCATCCATGTTTTCCCAGTTTATACTTTGAGTATCACCTATTAAAAGCATATATTGAGAGTCGAAAGCTTTTACGAATTTATTTATTCGAAATAAAATTTTCAAACAATCTTCTGTAAAACCTTCATCTGGATTTTCTAATGTATCAGCAAGAGTACCCATTGTACATTGAAATCCTAATAATCCTCCTGTAATTTTCAATGTTTTATAATTAATATTTACTTCTATATCCCCCTCTGTTGAAGATAAAAATAAATGAATTTCATTTGTTCGTATAAGTTCATCTATGTTTTGATTTTCAAAATCCGTAAGCTTTCCATGACCATCAATGATTTCTAAGTAATATTCAGTTTTATTTTTTTCTGAAATTGATTGTAACCGTGTGTATCTGAAATATTCCTTATGTTCCGGATAAATTTGAGTCCATTTATCATAGTCTTCTGGATAAACCTGGCACCATTTATCAGAACTATCTGCTGTATAGAAAATTGTGATTTTTGCTTCTAAATATCTTTCAAGATGAAAATGTAAATCACTTATTGTTGTGAAATTCAGTCTATGATCAAACCAATGATAAATATCAATACTCATAAAATCCTCCTATAATTAGCAAAAGCAAATTGGATTTCCAGTTTCATTTGAAGTTTTTAATAAATCTAAAAAATCTTCATATTCCTCTGTATGTTTAGACCCACTTTTTATGAAAAGTTTTGTGATTTCTTCCTCAAATTGTTTATTCATTTCCATTGGAATTACATCAGTATGATTTTCGTAAAAATTGTAATAAAGACAGGGGAACTCTTCTTTACCACCAAAATCATCTAATATGAATGGCAATGTCTTAAATTTATAATGTGCTTTCCATAAATCATGTTCACAGACAGATGATTTCCATTCATGAAATTTTGCTGTATAACGTGCTGCAAGTACTTTATTTGCAGTTATTTGAGGCGGTAAAACTAATTCTAAATCACAAGGCTCTTGAACTATATATTTATCTAATTCTGTTTTCTTTGTTTTTCCTTTTTTCCAGCAATCACACATAACACAGAAACAAAGTGACATAATTTTCCTCCATAACGATGAATGTAATTATATGTAATTATACAATATTAGAGTGTCATAGAACGGCACTGTAATTTTGAACAGATTAACTATGTATAATTATTATACTTGACTTTAATAACTTGACAATAATTAATAATGCTTTAGAATTTACTTATATATAAAGAGGGAGGTACTTTATGTTAGAATTTATTGGATTTATTGTTGTTCTCGTAATTGCAATTCGATTAACAAAGAAAGGTGAAAGCATAGATTACAAACCTTGGTGGGATTAATTATTATTTAAATATGGCTGCAATACTTGGAATTTTATATTATTAAGAAAATAAAATAATGTAGATATATAAAACATGAAAAAAATCGATTCGATGACAGAAGATGAATTCTCAAAAGCAGCGCTTGAAAAAGGATTTGATGAACGTTGGATAAAATCTTGTATTGATGATTGTAAAAAAGATATAGAAAAAATCCTAAAAGAAGGAATAATAAAACCAATTCCGTTAGAAAGACAACTTGCACTTAATTATGAACACATTGTTAAACATGGTCCACTTTCAAATTCAAAATAAAAAAAAACACTGCCAGTGAAGATAAAACAATGTGATATTATAACAAATATATCTGATATTTTCTAATTATATATCTCTAATTGAATATTTATAAATTTAAAACCCCCGTGCCCCCGATAGGCTTCGCCTTATATGCGTTGCCAAGAATAAAGATATGAAAGCGGTCTTTACGCTTGATTGAAATTAATGCGTTGTTCGCAACGCATTAAAAAACGTATGCGTTGCAAAAGTGTTGTTGTTTTTGAGTTTGTTAGATAAGAATTGAAATATTATTGAGTTGTTTTGAGTTGCTTTATTTTATAAATTTTCTTTAGCAACGCTTTACTAAAGGAAAAAGATAAATATTTATAAGAGTATAGATATATATTTTAAAAATACGGATATAAACAACTATGCGTTGTTTTAATTGGACGTTACCAGATTAAAACTTTTTGCAAGTTTTTCAAGACCGCTGCGCGCGCTCCCCCCGAAGATTTTTTTGCGAGTATAAATCATCACGTCGCCGCGGAGCGGCGACTTCAGGATGTGTTGAGAACTCGGAAACGGAGGCCGCACACGGACGTGCGGCCGGAGTGTCTTACGATTGTACGGTAAAGGCGGAGCGTTAAGAAAAAATGGCAACAGCCATTTTTTTAGCGTAGCCATTTCTGAGAACTCGATGTGGCGCAAGTCCTGCTTTCTGCTCTTCTCTCTGCGCCACAAGGAGAGAGCGTACCAGGCTTGTCCTGGTATGCGAATGACTCGGGCGGCGTAACAACGCCGCCTTGCTGACGAGTGCGGTGGCTAACAAGCCACTGCGCGAGGAGGCAACTTTCATACACAAGGATTGTTCCTCAAAAAGCCGCCATTGTAAGATTAACTGAGCATCTTAAAACGGTGGGACAGCTGCAATGCTGAGCAAAAGGTTGCCCCCTTAATCCCCCCGAGAGCGGTTTATAGCATTCATTATTTTTTGGAAGGGGGTTGTGGGGGGGTGCCCCGCGGCAGGGGGGAAGGGGGAAACCTTTTGCGTGCCCACCGTTTTAAGTTGCGACACCCGCGGACGACACATTATTTTTTCACGACCAGTTTACAGCGCGAGGCTGACTTTTGGCGGCTTCTGCAAAAAGAGTGCTTACTGCAACGATGGGCCCGCCTGCGGAAACAGGCAGACCACAAAGCGTAGTGCTACTGCGAAGCAGATGCACGAAGCGACTGGGCTGACTGTGCTTGCATTGCTCCTTGCGCCGCTTTCACAAAGGCCACCTTGCGAGCTTCCTAGTATATGCAAAAAGTCTGCGAACGAATGAACGAATGGAGCGGAACGAAGTGCAGCGGAATGAGTGAATGAGAGAGCTGTCTTTTTGCTACCTTTTTGGACGGAGCATTTACTGGAACTCGAGAATCGTAGTGAGTGGAAGCTGTACGAAGTACGGCTGGAACGAACGGCAATTAAGACACCCTTTTTTCTGGAACTATGATATAATAAAATTATTATGAAAATTGAGCACGTTGCACTTTATGTAAAAGACCTGGAAAAAGCAAAAGATTTTTTTACAACCTACCTGAAAGGAAAAGCCAATGATGGCTACCACAATCCAAAGACAGATTTCAGATCTTACTTCATTTCTTTTGATGACGGTTCACGTCTTGAGCTTATGACGCGCCCAGAACTTGTTGAGCAAACGAAGCATCCGTTCCGCACTGGTTATGCCCATATAGCATTTAGTGTTGGAAGTAAAGCTGCAGTTGATGAACTTACAGCAAAACTTGATGAAGCTGGATATTCAGTTTCTAGTGGACCGCGAACAACTGGAGATGGATATTACGAGAGCTGTATTGTTGGACTTGAAGAAAACTTTATCGAGATTACTGAATAAGTCGAAAAATACTCTTTTTAGTTTGTAGTAATGGATTTAAACACGATTGTAGTAAGGATTGTAGTAAAATAAAAACGTTTCAAAATAACTCAAAAACTGTCACTTGCATAATTCCTTATACTGATGTAAAATAAAGATATCAAACAGGGAAAGAAGTAGCACTGGATGCTTTTGATATAAACTTGTTGACGACTGTTAATCCATGTGTCGCAGGTTCAAAACCTGCAGCAGCCGCTAAAGACTTCTTGAGAAATCAGGAAGTCTTTTTTTTTTGCACTTTTTGTTTCTTAAAACTCTTACAATATAAATGCTGCTGCAGGTTTTGAAACGAAGTGAGCGGTCAAAAAAAATGCGAGCAGTGGCGCAGCATTTTTTTTGATGAGGGCACAGGAGGTGCCCTCAAGCGAACGAAGGCGCCGCAGAGGGAGCAGACAAGGAGGTCTGCGACCGTCGCGGCAAAACCTGCAGCTTCAGCAAGAATCTCGGCTTAGTTGCAAATTTGCATATGCTACTGTAATATTATATTAAACAAACTCATGATGACCAAACAGGAAATCCGAAAGGAAATCAAAAACCGCATATCCTCGCTTAATGCAGAAAGCCTCAAGGCACAGTCAGACACAATCTGTCAGATTATTCTTTCTTCAAAGCTTTACAAAGCCAGCACAGCAATTCTTGGATACATGCCGCTTTCAGATGAAGTTGATATTACACCGGTAATTCAAACTGCCCTTTCTCAGAAAAAAAAGATTTTTCTTCCACGTATTATTTCTGGTACAAACCACATGGAATTTTACAGCATTGACAGCGACACGCAGACACAAAGCGGCTCCTTTGGTATATCAGAACCTCCTGCAGAAGACAACAAAAGCTTTTCCCGATTTCTCGAAAAAATGGCAATAAACGAATATTCTCCAGCGGCACACTCTTCAAACTATGTTGATATTGAAGAGCCACAGGATCCCCAAATGCACATTCTGGTTCTTGTTCCTGGCCGCGCCTTTACAAAAGACGGAAGACGAATTGGACGCGGAAAAGGTTTTTACGATATTTATCTTTCAAACTTACCAAATATTTTTGACATAAAAAAATCCGGTGTTTGCTTCAGTCAGCAGCTTATGGCTAACCTTCCCACAACACCGGATGATATTATGATGGATATAATATTTAGTAGTAACTTCTAGAAAACTGCTTCAAGTTTTCGCAGTTTTCTTTAACGAAGTTGCTATTAACATTACTTCTGAAGAATAAACTCTACGCGTCTGTTCTTCCAGTTATTATCCTTATCCTTAGGATTAACAACAGGCTTTGTACCACCCATTCCTTCTGTAGAAAGAGCAGCAGCATTTACACCACGTTTTGTCAGATAAACCTTGATTGCATCTGCACGTTCCTTAGAGAGTGGCATTGAAGCACGTCCCCACTGTGCGAGATTATCAACAGTCTCTTCTTCAGGATTGTCAGTAATCTTATTAGCATGTCCTACAATAGTAACCTTATAATCCTTGAATTTCTTAAGAATGTCTGCAATACGATTCAATACCTTAATGTTGTTAGAAACTTTATCAGCATCGAGTTTAGCATTTGCAGTCTGGAAGTTAGCTGCATCAGATTCAAAGATGATTGAAGGAACCGCCATCTTCAAAAGATTGCCGTCACGAATTACAAGTACATCAACAGGAATTACACCTTTTACAGTTGAAGTCATTCCAAGATTATCAGTTACAGTAAATTCATAAGGATAGTCCATAGCAGACTGAACGCGTTCTGCATTTCCATTTACATCCTTCTGAAGGTTACTTAAACCGTCCCAGATAATTCTTTCTGTAATCTGGCTCTTTCCAGAAGTCTTCCAGAAATCCTTACCCTTTGGATCTTTGATTGCGAAAGACCAGTTCTTAATCTTAGCTTTAGTAGATCCTGCAAGCTTAATATAAAGATCATCATCTACGCCGTCATTATCAGGGCTGAAGTATTCAGGAGCAGTCTTAACTGTAAGTTTTGGAGCAGTTGCAGTACAGATAAACGGAGATGAAACTGCGCTTACCTTATTGCCGTTGTTATAAACAACTTCGAGTGTACCGGTAAAGGTTCCTTCACAGGCAAGACCATCTTTTCCAGCTCCATTCCAGTTGATTGCAGCCGGAAGATTTGCACTGTCTTTTTCTGAAAGTGCATATACGCTTGTTCCGTCTTCCTTACGAACATCAAAGTTCCAGCTCTTAATATTGTCTGCTACAGAAGTACGAATTTCAAACTTCTGAGTATCGAGGTAGCCGTCATTGTTAGGAGAGATTCCTTCGTATTCAGCTGTGATGTAAGCCTTTGTTTCGCGGTTATCAAGAGTGATTCCCTTGAGTTCTGTAGAGAAGCTGTTTCCTGCATCATCAGTTGAGAAGATTACGATATTATATTTTCCGTTTGCAGCAAGGTTTCCTGATTCATCAGTTCCGTCCCATGCAAAACTTTCTTTACTTCCATTCCAAGAGAACTTCTTAACAGCCTTATCTTTTGCATCACGAACTTCTGCTACCCAAAGCTTTTCAGCAGAACATTCCTTTATAGTAACCGGAATATTTTTCTGAGCACCGTTTCCTGATGGAGCAAAGAAGCTCCATGGAGTTTCTGCAGAAAGGTTAGGAGCAAGAGTATCAAGTTCAAAGTTCTGAGTTGAGGCAGCAGCTGTAGAACCATTTGCTGCAAGAACAGAAAGCTGGGCAAAGTACATTCCGTCTGAACAGAGAATCTTTGAATCATCTTTTCCATCCCATACAAAGTTCACAGGAAGCTTCTTGTTTTCTTTTACTGTATACACAGCTTTTCCAGCTTTATTTTTGATTGTAAAATCATAAGAAACTACATCCTTTGTTGCAGTAACTGGAGTAAAGGTAATTGTATCTTTTACCTTGTTTCCATTTGGAGAGAAAGCTGTATCTGAAACTGCAAGAAGAAGCTGAGCTTCAGTTGTATCAAAAGTTACAAGCTCTGTAGTCTGGCTCACACCAGTGTTTCCCGCAAGGTCTGTTCCAGAAAGCACGAAACGATACTGGCCTTTTTCTGCAATTGTTCCATCAGAAGAAATACCATTCCATACAACTTCACTTGGAGGATATTCTCCAAAGTCGTAAGAATTAACAACCTTGCCGTCTGAACTCTGAATTTCACCCTTCCATGCAGGAACAGCCGAACCTGCAGACGGAATCGGCATAATAGAGAACTTTACAGAATCTTTTGAACCGGCACCAAATACTTTTTCTGAAGCAACAATCTGAGCTGCAGGTTTATCTGTATCAAGAACAAGTACCGGAGAAGAAATAGGATCCGGCTCATAACCATTAAGATACTTTGCAGTTACTACAGCCTGGTACTCACCATCTTTAAGCTGTTTTCCACTATCATCTTTACCGTCAAAAATTATTGATGAAGGAGGAATATCACCAGAGTTTGTCTGATTGTAAGTACGAACAGCCTTTCCAGCCTTATCCTTTACTGTAACAGCCCATTCAACAAGTTTATTTCCACTTTTTTCTTCCGGAACAGGAATTGTAAGATCAAGAGCAACATTAGAAGTCTTGCTGTCTGTATTTGGAGAAAAATAACGTGAACCTTTTACATAAAGATTGGTTGCAGGTTTTTCTGCCGAATAAATAATATTTGTGATTGAAGCAGGAAGAGATGTATTACCTGCACGGTCTGTTGCAGAAATCTCATAAGAATAAACACCATCAAATACCTGGGCGTCCTGATCATCAGTACCCTTC
>CAKUWD010000074.1 GCA_934699065.1 uncultured Treponema sp. | reverse complement strand
CTCCAAGCTTGCCGATAAAATCAGCTGCAGCCTTCTTAAAAAACTCATGGCTTATCTGAACAAGGATTCCAACACCATCACCAGTTTCACCACTTGCATCTTTTCCAGCACGGTGCTCCAGTTTTTCAACAATGCTTAAAGCATTATCAACAATTTTATGAGATTTCCTTCCATCAATATTTACAACTGCACCAATACCACAGTTGTCGTGTTCAAAGCTTGGTTCGTAAAGGGTCCGACTTTCCTGCATTTTCCACTCCAAGACAAAAAGAGCCGCAGATACTACACGCAAAAACACGGGTACCTGCAGCTCCTTTGCCGACTTCGAGATTTCAATTTCAAAAACAAAAAAGGCCGTAGACACAATTTCACATAGTGAAATTCTATCTACGGCCTCTTTGTCGTATTTAATTTATACTACAAAAATGCAGTGTCACTGTCAAGTAATAAAAAAATTAAATTGACTTAAACAACACCATATTTATTCCAGCGTAGAATTGTCTCATACCCTATCTTCGCATACCAGAGCGGAACCCCAGTGTAGTGTATATAACTGTAGTCAAAGCCAAGCTCTTTGATAATCTGAGTAACTTTATTAACCATAGTAAGGCCAATTCCCTTATTCCTGAATTCTGGTAAAGTTCCTACACAACCCGGTCCTGCAATTTTTGCTTTCTTACCGTTAATCTCAAAACATCCAAAATCTTCAATCATACAAAAGCTTGCAACCTGACCATTAATATAACCGCAATAAATCTTTTGTTTACCGTCAAAAAATTGCGGCCAGACATCGTCAACTTTTGCAATTTCTTTCTTAAGATCAGAAAGATTTCCCTCATAATAATCAAAGGTGATTTCTTTTCCAAACTGCTTTGAATATTTATTGATATCAAAATCCGCAAGCTTCAAAAGCATTTCATCAAAAATCTTTTCATCTTCTCTGTTGCGGATATAATCTTTTTCAAAAAAATCTGGTTTTATCTGATTAAATAGTTCGAGTGATTCTGTTTTTGTCAAAGTTTGCCGCTCCTTTTTTTTATTTATTATAAAAGGATTGGCATACTTTGTCGATTTTTTATTCTTTAATTAGTAAGCTTTTTCATGAAGGTCTCACACCATCACGTACTTACCTGGTTTACTTCACAGACTCAACAATAATCACTTATTTCTTATAAGCATCATTGTGAACACCACCTATAGATCTTCCGCTTGGTTCATCCATATTTTTCCAGGCAGCATCCCACTCAAGTGCTTTTGCAGTTGAACAGGCAACTCCGGCTTCGTGTGGTACACAGCGGGCAGCAGAGTCGCTCGGGAATAGACGGCTGTATATTTCACGGTAATAATATTCCTCTTTTGTTTTTGGAGGATTTACCGGGAAGCGGTTTTCGCGGCGGGCAAACTCTGCGTCGCTAACCTTCTCTTCTGTCATCTTTTTAAGAGTATCAATCCAGTTGTAGCCTACACCGTCTGAGAACTGTTCCTTCTGACGCCAGGCAATACTTTCCGGAAGCAGATCTTCAAAAGCCTTGCGAAGAATCCACTTTTCCATTCTCTGTCTTGAAGCTTCGGTGCCCTGAGCAGTGCCGTCACCCCGAACAGCACTGTCACCCCGAACTTGTTTCGGGGTCTTACTTGCAGATGCTGAAACAAGTTCAGCATGACACAGAGGAATACACATCTTATCACTCGGGTTAAGCCCCATAGCAATATCTATAAATTCTTTATCAAGGAAAGGAACGCGACCTTCTACACCCCAGGCCATAAGAGACTTATTTGCTCTAAGACAATCGTAAAGATGAAGCTTGCTCATTTTACGAACCAATTCCTCGTGGAATTCCTGAGCATTCGGTGCCTTATGAAAGTATAGATAACCGCCAAAAAGTTCATCACTTCCCTCTCCACTCAAAACCATCTTGATTCCCATAGATTTGATTACCCGGGCAAGCAGGTACATTGGAGTTGATGCGCGGACGGTTGTAATATCGTAAGTTTCTATGTGATAGATTACATCAGGAAGAGCGTCCAGAGCCTCCTGAATTGTAAAGTGAACCTCATGATGAACAGTACCAATATAATCAGCAGCCTTCTGAGCTGCAATGAGATCCGGCGATCCTTCGAGTCCAACTGCGAATGAGTGAAGCTGAGGCCACCAGGCTGCTTCCTTACTGTCAGTCTCAATTCTTTTTTTGCTGAACTTTTGTGTGATGGCTGCAATAATTGAAGAATCCAGACCACCGCTCAAAAGTACGCCATAAGGAACGTCGGACATAAGCTGGGCTTTTACAGCATTTTCAAGCCCGTTGCGTACTTTTTCTATTACGCTCGGATTGATAACTTCACCCTTGTCGTCAGTGGCTTTAGGAGAGTTCTTAACTGCGTCGTATGATTCCCAGTCGCGGTGGTACCAGCGGACTGGTTTTAAATAAACACCGTCACCCCGAACTTGTTTCGGGGTCTCATCAGTAGATGCTGAAACAAGTTCAGCATGACTTTGTTTTCCTGAGTACAAATAAGATCCATTCGGAAATTCTTCTATTGTCTGGCAGTCACCTTCGAGGGCTTTGAGCTCACTGGCAACATAGTATCGACCAGCCTTATCCCAGCCCTGATAAAGCGGAATAACGCCTATTTCGTCACGGGCGATAAGATAGCTATCGTGCTCGCTGTCATAAAGGGCAAAGGCAAATATGCCCGAAAGCTCTTCTATCATTTTTGTAAAGTCGCCAGACTCGCGGTATTTTTTATAAAGAGGAATGATTACCTCGCAGTCACTTCCGGTGCGAAACTTGTACTCTCCTTCGAAACGGGCACGGATTTCTTTATGGTTATAGATTTCACCATTTGCCGCAAGAATAATTTTTTCGTCATCACTAACCAGCGGTTGCTTTCCAGAAAGAGGGTCTACAATTGAAAGTCTCTCGTGACTCAAAATCGCATTTTCTCCGGTATAAACACCACTCCAGTCCGGACCCCGGTGCCTAATCTTTTTCGACATCTCCAGAACCTGAGCACGAAGCTCTTCCTTCAACCCCTCCCCAATAGGAGCACTGCCACTGTCCAAATCAAAACAACCTACAAAACCACACATACTCTTATAGCAAATCCGTTAAGAAAAATAATTTTCCGCAGAAAATTATTTTTTAGGATTTACGTACCTCCTCGTTCAAAAGCATTAATAGCAAATCCGTTAAAAAGAAATGCGAAAACCTGGAGCATTTCTTTAGGATTTACCACTTCGATTTCTCTTATCGAAGAAACCGTTGAAAAAAGTTGCGAATACCTGGAGCAACATTTTAGAATCTTCCTCTTCTTCCCAATTTCTCAGCGCTTCTTCCTTTCCTCCAAATTCAATTTAAAACGAAAAAAGCCGTAGACAGTATCTCGCGGTTTTGCGAAATATTATCTACGGCTTCTTTGTCGTATATATTTCATATTATCGTTTTAAAAGATATTCTGCAATAGTTTTATTTTTATTCTTTATATCAGCATAAATAAAATTGACCAGACATTCTGTATAATTTATACTTTAAATATGATTTTTTCACTTTACAATATATGCTCTTTTTGTGTTATTTTCTTTTTCTCATTAATACTTATAATAGAAGATATCAAAACTCTCTCTGCAAACATATACCTTCAATGGATTTCTGTTTTCTTTGCCCTGATCTGTCATTTGATTTTTAACCGCACCGGAATGTGGATTTTTATTTTATCATCAATGATTACCGGAAGCTTTTATTTTGCCGTAAGAAAAATCACAAAAAATAAACTGGGCCCGGCAGATGTCTGGTTCGGCTTTTTTCAGGGGCTTTTTCTCATTCCACAGATGATTGCAGTCTGCTTTGCTGCAGAAGTTATTCTCACCCTGATAATCATGAACAAAAAAATCGGCCATAAAGCTTTTCCTTTTATCCCTTTTATGGCTTTTGGCCTGATTACAGCATATATTATTCAGATAATATTTTTTACAGCATAATTTTTTTATAATCTCCCTTGACCCTCGTCCGCCCTCTGCGTAATATATAACCCTATGCTTGACTTGGAATCCCTTAAAAATGAACTTAATCCCCAGCAGTACCGTGCCGTAACTACAACAGAAGGTGCAATCCTCATAATTGCCGGAGCCGGCAGCGGAAAAACCCGTGTAATTACCTTCAGAATTGCACACATGCTGGACAAAGGAATTCCACAAAGCCAGATTCTTGCCCTTACTTTTACAAACAAAGCCGCAAAAGAAATGGCAGACCGCATCAAGGATCTGACTCAGAAAAAACTCCAGAATCTTACAGTTTCAACTTTTCATGCTTTTGGAGTCCGCATCCTGCGTCAGGATATCGACAAGCTGGGCTGGCGTGAAAACTTTTCTATTTATGACGAAACAGACCGCGTTGCACTTATCAAAGAATGTGGCCGCGAACTAAAATTCTCGCCAGAAGCAATGGACATCTACACAATCGGAAACCTGATTTCAAACATAAAAACCGGTCGCAAGAACTGGGAAACTGCAAACGACATGTATCGTCCGCTTTACGAAATGTATCAGGAAGGACTCAAATTATACAACGCCGTAGACTTTGATGATCTCATAGTTCTTCCAATCAAACTTTTCCGCGAGTTCCCCGAGGTTCTTGAGCGCTACCGTGAACGCTATAAATACCTCATGGTAGACGAATTCCAGGACACAAGCCATCAGCAGTATGAAATGATGCACCTGCTTGCCGACAAGAACGTAGCCGTCGTAGGAGACGACGACCAGTCTATTTATTCCTGGCGTGGAGCAGACTATCAGAACATCATCAATTTTGAAAAAGATTTCGATGTAACAGAAATCCGCCTTGAACAGAATTACCGCTCAACAGGTACAATTCTCGAGGCGGCTAACGGTGTAATCAGTCATAACACAAACCGCAAAGATAAAAAACTCTGGAGCGGAAAAGGAGCCGGAAAACCAATAGAAATCTTCATGCCGCAAAACGAAACCGACGAAGCAGACTTTATTTCAGAATCAATTCTTGGAATTGCAGTTGAAGAAAAGCGGAAGTATGATGATTTTGGTGTTCTTATGCGTGCTAATACTCAGAGCCGCTATATAGAAGAAGCCTTTTTGCATAACAATATTCCATATACAATGAGCGGCGGTACCTCCTTTTTTGAACGCAAAGAAATTAAGGATGTAATTTCTTATCTACGTGTTATTTCAAACCATGATGATGATATTAACCTCTTGCGAATTATAAATACACCTCGACGTGGAATCGGCCGTGCAGCAATTCAGCTTATGAATGAGGCAGCAGTAGAAAACAGCTGTACTCTCTGGAATGCCATTGATTATCTGATTCATGCCGAAGCCTCAAAAGCGAGCGATATTCTTAAAGAAGACCTGCAGAACTTCGTGAATATTATTGAAGAAAACCGTCAGAAGCTTTTAAGCGGACGTGGTCTTGCAAATAAGGTACGTCAGTTTGTTGATGACATTGATTACAAAAGTTACCTTGTTTCTGAATATCCAAAAAGTGAAAAGGCAGTCAGCTATAAATTAAAAAATATTGAAGAGTTTACTCAATTTATTGATACCTGGGAAAACGACCCGGACAATACTAACCCGAATCTTTATAACTACTTGAACAGAATTACCCTTGCCAGCCATGACAATGGTGATGATGAAAGCAATAAAGGTAAAGTAAATCTCATGACAATTCATGCCTCTAAGGGCCTGGAATTTCCGGTTGTTTTTATAGCTGGCGTTGAAGAAGGTCTAATCCCACATGCCCGTTCAGTTGAAGAAAACAATGGCGATGTAGAAGAAGAAAGAAGATTATTTTACGTTGCAATTACAAGAGCCCGGGAAAAACTGATAATGACTTCCTGTCAGAAAAGAAAAAGACGCCAGTTCAAAAATGATGACACCTATTCAGGAAGCCCTTTTGATTATACAGAAGTTACACCAAGCCGCTTCCTCGATGAAATCCCAGAAAATCTCGTAGAATACCATCAGCCAAAGCAGCTCACTGAAGAAGAAACAGGCGCCATGTTCTCCGACTTCCTGAGCACCCTGAAGGCGAAGATGTAAAAAAATACGGTGGTCGAGCCTTAAAGTACGGTGGTCGAGCCTTAAAGTACGGTGGTTGAGCCTTAAAGTACGGTGGTTGAGCCTGTCGAAACCACCGCAGAACACTTTCTATAAGGTGGTTTCGACAAGCTCAACCACCGAAATGACACTACACTCTATACTTAATCTTCTTACCAGTTCCCTCATAAAGCTTCTTTCTCATCTCACTAACCTGCGGATCAGAAATATAATCATCAAAGCTCATCATGCGGTCAATAATTCCGTTAGGTGTAATTTCAACAATACGATTTGCAATAGACTGAATGAACTCATGGTCATGAGAACTGAAAAGAATTACTCCAGGGAAGGAAATCAAACCTTCGTTGAGCGACTGAATTGCTTCAAGATCAAGATGGTTTGTAGGGTCATCCATAGTAATACAGTTAGCCCCACTTAACATCAACTTAGAAAGCATACAGCGAACCTTCTCTCCTCCGGAAAGAACCTTTACCTTCTTCAAAGATTCATCTCCTGTAAAGAGCATACGGCCAAGGAATCCGCGGACATAAGAATCATCCTGCTCCTTAGAATACTGCTTAAGCCATTCTGTAATATTCAAATCATTGTTAAAGCTTTCGCTGTTATCACGAGGCAGATAAGTTTGCGAAGTTGTCTGTCCCCAGAAGAACTCGCCGCTGTCAGCCTGCTTAACACCATTAACAATATCAAACAAAGCAGTAACAGAGTTGTGCTCAATACCAACAAAGGCAATCTTATCAGTACGGTTCACAACCAGAGAAAAATCCTTAAGCAGCTGATTGCCGTCAGCATCAGTATAATTCAACTTCTTAATCTCAAGAACATTGTTTCCAATTTCACGGTCAGCCTTAAAGTTTACATAAGGGAACTTACGGGTAGAAACCGGAATTTCTTCGAGGCTGTCGGCCAATTTGTCGTAAATCTTTTTTCGGCTGGTAGCCTGTTTAGCCTTAGAAGCGTTAGAAGAGAATCGGAGAATAAACTCTTTCAAGTCCTTCATTTTATCTTCTGTCTTCTTCTGCTGCTCGTGAGCCTGGCGCTGCATAATCTGAGTCATCTGATACCAGAAGTCATAGTTACCAGAGAACTGAGTAATCTTTCCAAAGTCGATATCACAGATATAAGTACAAACAGTATTCAAAAAGTGTCGGTCGTGCGAAACTACAATTACTGTGTTTTCAAAGTCCAGCAAAAAGTTTTCCAGCCAGGTAATAGATTCA
Organism: uncultured Treponema sp.; assembly: GCA_934699065.1. Taxonomy (GTDB): domain Bacteria; phylum Spirochaetota; class Spirochaetia; order Treponematales; family Treponemataceae; genus Treponema_D. The sequence goes on along the minus strand of CAKUWD010000074.1, from coordinate 5,153 downwards.
ATATCCAAACCGTTAGTAGGCTCATCAAGAAGAAGAGCATCCGGGTTACCATAAATAGCCTGAGCCAAAAGAACACGAACCTTCTGACCTTCATCAAGCTCACTCATCATCTTGTCATGGAACTCTTCTTCAAGACCAAGACCAGAAAGCATCTGTTCAATATCATTTTCTGCTTCGTAGCCGCCAAGTTCTCCAAACTCAGCCTCTAGCTCAGCAGACTTAATTCCGTCTTCTTCTGTAAAATCTGATTTTGCATAAATTTCGTCGCGGGCCTTCGAAACCTCATAAAGCTTCGGGTAACCCATCATAACAGTCTCTTTTACAGAATATTCATCAAAGGCAAAGTGGTCCTGCTTCAAAACCGCCATACGCTCACCCGGAGTCATAAAAATCTGCCCCGAATCCTTCTCAAGCTCACCACTCAAAAGCTTCAAAAAAGTAGACTTACCCGCACCGTTCGCACCAGTAATACCGTAACAGTTTCCCTTATTAAATTTAAGATTAACGTCCTTAAAAAGCGGTTTTTCGCTGAAGGACAAACTTACATCACTGACTGTAATCATCTATTCCCCTCACTATCGTCCAAAGAAGCTCTTTACCTTCTGCCAGAAGCTCTTCTTTTCTGGAGCCTTCTGTGTCTGGTTATCACCACGGTGGTTGAGCTTGTCGAAACCACCCTTACCGTTTTTCTTATAGTCGGCTTTCTTATAATCTCCCTTCTTGTAAGAGCCCTTCTTATAGCCGTCTTTTTTGTAACCGCCGTTTTTATAGATGTCTTTTGCACCTTTAGAAACGTTGCCAGAAGCATAAGCATCCTTGTACATCTTCATGCGCTCTTCGTAAGAAAGACCTGCGAGCTTAGCCGGGTCAATATAAGGCTTCTTTCCGCCACCACGGTGGTTGAGCTTGTCGAAACCATCTTTCTTTCCGTCATGAGATTTTTTGTAACCGTCACGTCTGTCATCACGGCGTTTATCATCGCGTCCGTGTCCACCATGTCCGCGTCTGTCACCTCTGTCATCACGACGTCTGTTGTGAATGTCGCCATCACGTCCCTTGCGGTAGCCGCCACGGTTATCATAATCATCGTCGCCACGCCAGTTTTCTGTCTTAATGTACATACCGGCAGACTTATCTTCTTCCATCTGATCCGGGTAAGCAACAGTAGCAGGAATCTGCATTTCAATATAGCGCTCAATTGCAGGAAGGTTATAAACATCCTGTTCAGAACAGAAAGTGTAAGCCTTTCCGGATTTTCCTGCACGGGCTGTACGGCCAATTCGGTGAACATAGTTTTCAGCTTCTACCGGAAGGTCATAGTTAATTACCATTGCAAGGTCATCAACATCAATACCACGGGCAGCAACATCAGTTGCAACGAGAATCTTGATTTCACCAGCCTTGAACTTCTTCAAAATTGCAAGACGCTTACTCTGTGGCAAATCGCCAATCATAAACTCAGCGCCAATCTCGTTGATTACAAGACGCTTTGCAATAACTTCGCAGCTCCTCTTTGTATTACAGAAGATAATTGCTGATTCCGGATTTTCGTGCTTTAAGATACCAACAAGAAGCTTCATTTTTTCATCAGAAGAAACGTGCAAAAGCTCCTGCTGAATCTCACTTACAGTAATATTTTCTGCTTCAATTGTAATTTCGATTGGGTCGCGTGTATATTCCCAGGCAAGATTCTTTACATAAGTATTGAGTGTTGCAGAGAAAAGCATAGTCTGACGAGTTTCTGCTTCAGGGAGCTTCTTCAAGATTTTGCGGAGGTCGTCATAAAAGCCCATGTCAAACATGCGGTCAGCTTCATCAATTACGCAGAAGTGAGCATTGCTCAGGTCCAGGTTTCCGCCTTCATTCAAATCGATTACACGACCAGGAGTTCCAATAACAATGTCTACCCCCTTCTTCAAAGCCGCAATCTGTTTTTCGTAGCCAACACCACCATAAACAGAAAAAGCCTTAAGTCCACTTGTTCCAACAAGCACTTTTGCTTCTTCTTCAATCTGAACTGCAAGCTCACGAGTTGGAGCAAGAATCAAACACTTTTTACCTGCATTCTGATCTTTAAGCATTTCACCAATTACAGCAACAAGATATGCGCAGGTTTTACCAGTTCCAGTCTGAGACTGAACATACAAATCAGGGCCCTTAGAGCCCTCGTTAGCCTTAGAAGCCTTAATCACCTGCTCCTGAACCGGTGTACAAGTCACATAACCGGCGGCTTCAATTCCCTTCAAAAGTCTTTCATCAAGACCAAATTCTGTAAAATCCATAAGATTCCTTTTCCGCTGGGCGTTCCGGCAACAAGTTGCCGTCGCTATGTCCGCCCTTCGCTACCGCTCATACTGCTTCGCAGTACTTCGGGGCTCCCAGCGCTAACGCAAAAATATATTTTTACCGCACGTACACACAGGCCGTGGGATAAATGCAGATTATGAGACTACAATTATAATGTTTTTTGGAAGTTGTGTATACGCTTGCAATGACAAATAAATCCTGCCATTGCAAGCAAAAGCGCTGTCTGTCTTTTATTCAGAAACAGTATTTGTCTTTGTCTTTTTACCCAAAGTTGTACCAAGAACAAAAAGCCCGATTCCAAGTACAGCAGCTACAAGACCGTAAATCTTCATCTGACCAAGAATTGCAGAAACAAGACTCCAGATTCCTTCGTAAATTCCCTTTGGAAGCGCATAAGCTTCAAGTGCAGTCTTAATAATTGCAGGAAGAATACCGCCTGCAAGACAGCCTGCAATAAAGATAAGCAAGCCATCAATAAAACATGGCATAAACACATACTGCAGCCATGCAAAAATATTACGGTTAATCAAAAGAATAAGCAAAGCAAGAAGAAGACATATACCAGCACAGATAAGGAAGAACTTCATAGAAAGGAAGAAATCAACTTTTTTAAGAGCTTCAAGATTTTCCGAATTTTCTTCTTTTACAACATCAAGACTTTCCTGAATGCTTGCCTTTGCTTCAGCAACATTGCTTTCTACAGCTTCCTTCATTCCAGATCTGTCTACAACTTCGCCGGTATGCTCTTCATACATATCCAAAGATTTATTCATAACATTTAAAACATCGTCAGTGTTAATATTAAGTTCTTCAGAACTTCCAGTTACATAATCAACAATTTCACCAACATACTGGTCAACAAATTGAGAAACCTCTGGAGAAGCAAGAACCTCTGCAATAAACTCAGGCTCTACTTCAATTCCAGCTGCGTCAAGGTAAGTTTTTACTATTTCATTGATATCCATATTTGTAAGATCAATTGAAGACAAATCAATACTGCTTAAATCAAAGTCACTAAAATCGCCCAGCTCTTCATAAGCAGCAAGAGAATAACGAATATCGCCCGGATGGAAAAGTCCATCTTCAACAGGAGCCGCAGAAACCGGCTTCATCATTTCGCCAGCCATTTTTACAAGCTTAGAATAACTGAAGTTGTTACGCACAACAGAAAGTAAAAGTGTGCCTAACAGACAGATAGCAAAAAGAATGCTAAGAACAACTGATAAAAATTTTTTCATTTTTTCTCCCTCGACTTTACTTTATTCAAGTCCTTATAATAATCAAGATACTGACACAAAATACCAAGCGCAGCTTCAACTGTCTTTTGAATCTGTGGATCTTCTTCTGCTTCTACGACATTACTTTCGTATATGGCATCACGCAGTTTGCAAAACTCGTTATTCATGGCAAGATATTTTTCGGTTGCAGTCATATTTTAATTATAGCAGATATATGTTAAAATCGCCACATGAATAATTCAAATAATATGGATAATAAAACTTCATATCAGGCAGAACTTTTTACAAACCGCCTTAAAAGAAAATATAAAGAACTTCGAAAGCAGATGCGCAAGAATCGTGTAAGCTGCTACAGGTTATATGACAGAGATATTCCCGAAGTACCGGTTTCCCTTGATTTATACGAATTTTTACTGGATGGAGTTGATTCAGTTCTCGAAGCAGCACGTTTTATGGCGGCCCAGAACGAACGTCTTTCTGCAAATGACCCGGCTGCAGAAAAAGAAATCAAAGAACGCACCTGGGCTGTACTTTATTTATACGAACGTCCTTACGAAAAATCTGAAGAAGAAGAAACAATCTGGCTTGAAGCGATGGCAAAAGCGGCAGCCGGCGTAATTGGAATTGATATAAATCACATCATCAAAAAATCCCGCGGACACAAAAGCCACAAGGATGATGACCAGTACAATAAAAACAATCAGGCCGAACTTGTTTCTGCGCCACCTGTTGAAGGCCTCGTACAGGAACAAGGCCAGCTCTTCCGACTGGATCTTACCAGCTACCTGGATACAGGACTTTTCTTTGACCACCGTCCTCTCAGAGCGACAGTCCGCGATACTTCAAGTAAAAAGCGTATCTTAAATCTTTTCTGCTACACCGGAAGCTTTTCTGTTTACGCAGCCCAGGGAAATGCCGCTTTTGTTGAATCAGTTGATTTGTCTAATACTTATCTTGCCTGGGCAAAAGAGAATATGAAACTTAATGGCTTTACAGATAAAAAGAAATATGTCTTTACCCGCGCAGACTGTCAGGTATTTTTACAGGAAAAAGCTGTTGCAGCAAAAGGTGGAAAGCTGGCCGCAGAAGAGCTTTATGATTTGATTATTCTGGACCCTCCAACATTTTCAAACAGCAAGGCAACAAGCGATGTACTCGATATAAACCGCGACTGGCCTCAGCTGGTAAAGGACTGTCTGAATATTTTAGCCCTGGGCGGAACGCTTTATTTTTCAACAAACTCAGAAAGATTAAAATTCGACATCTCAAAAATCCCAGCGAAAACAGCCGCCGGCTCGGAATTCGAATGGAAAGAAATTTCCGAACAGACTATCCCAGTAGATTTCGCAGATAAGAAACCACATAAAGTCTGGTCCTTCACGTTAAAATAAAAAAATCTCCAGTATTTTCTGGAGATTTACAGCAAGTCGGCAAGCATAGCTTGCCTCTGAAGCATTTTTTCGATGAACCTAAAATGGCCCGCTGTCGCAGCCCATTTTTTAACGGTTCTTCGATTATAGCTATTTATTATCTTTGATTCCGTAGCGCTTGTTGAAGCGGTCAATACGACCTGCAGTATCAACGAGTTTCTGCTTACCAGTATAGAAT
>CAKUWD010000073.1 GCA_934699065.1 uncultured Treponema sp. | reverse complement strand
CTGCTCTATCACCGGTCTTGTATTAAGGATTTAGATTAATAATCCTTCTTTTCTGTCTTACGTCTCTTGTTAAGAAGCTTTCTCTCGAGAGTAGTCTTCTTCTGGTGGAGGGTAGCAGAAGGTTTTTCGAAGTATTCACGCTTTTTGTATTCGCGGATAATGCCTTCTTTTTCAACCATGCGCTTAAAGCGTTTGATTGCTTTTTCAAGGTTTTCTGAGTCATCAACCATGATTGTTGCCATACTGTATTCACCTCCTTTTTCCGGTGGTTCCGTCTAATAATAAATGTAGAAAATAATATAATATAAAAAGAAAATTTAATCAATATTATCACACAGGTTCTGAATTATATTAGTGATTCAGAACCTGTGTGATAATCTCTTTTTCAAGGCTGCTTGGAATCCAGAGTTCTTTGTCTTTAAAATCAAGGAAAAAGATGCCGTTTTCATCTCGTATAAATTCCGGTATCACTGTTGTATCCGGATTTTTCTGTAAAAACCATAATCTCAAAAAAGCAAAATCATCACCAAGAGTGTAATCATCACGTTTGCAAAGAGGACTTATAATTTCAAGGGTATGGAGACGGGCTGTGGAGTTTTCCTTTGCCGTAGATTCACAAACTTCAGTTACTTTACAAAAAAGTTCATAGGCCTTTATAAGATTTTCTTCATCCTGTTCAATGTCTTGAGTTCGTGGTTCAAGAAAGTCAGAAAATCGGTGGCGAAGAATTTCTTTCCGTTCTTCTTCGCGACGCGTTATTTCATCTTGTAAAAGCTTGCTTTTTGATACAGGTATTTCAAATTGATCCTTATCTTCTTCATTAAGTTTTGAAAACTTTTTTGAGAATGCTGCAATAGATTGTGCAAGATTTTTCTTTTCTGACATACCTGAATTCTAATGCGAATATAAGAAATGTCAAGTTTTCTATTATAAAGAAAGATCTCGGGTATACTGGATTCGGCTTCCGTTCGGCAACCTCGTGTTGCCTCTCTCCAGCCCGCCTTCGTTCGCTGCCGGCGACATCCTGTCGCCTTTTCGGAAAACTTGCTCCAGGTTTTCGCAAGTTTTCCGTGCTCACTACGTTTCGAATCCAGAAATTTTATGAATAAAAAAAAGCACCCAACTCCAAAGTTGAATGCTTTCATCGGGTATACTGGATTCGAACCAGCGACCTCAACGTCCCGAACGTCGCGCGCTACCAGCTGCGCTAATACCCGTAAGAAAATATAAAAAAGAACTCAGAGAATGTCGCTGGAAGCGACCTCAACGTCCCGAACTGGATGATCGAAGAACCGTTAAAAAAAAATTGCGAAGACTTGGAGCAATTTTTTAGGTTCTTCCAACGAATACGCGCTACCAGCTGCGCTAATACCCGGAAAAAAAGTTAATAAAAAAAAGCCTTCCGACTAGCAGAAGGCTTAGCGCGAGCGGCGGGGCTCGAACCCGCGATCTCCGGCGTGACAGGCCAGCGCGATAACCAGCTTCGCTACGCCCGCGTGATGTTTGTTATATTACACGAATCGGAGATTTGTGTCAATAAGTTGCATCACAAAAAATCAAAAAAAATCCGATTTTTTTTAGGACAGATTATGCAAAGTAAGAAGGGTATTTCTTCTTAATTTCATCTTCCTGTGTGTAATGACGGGTAAGATGTTTATCAATACCTGCTTTTGCTGCAGCACTGTCCTTTTTCTTAAAGGCTTCCAGAATCTGACTGTGTTCGTTGATAATTCGTTCAGGGTTGAAGGAGTGAAGGTGGAGTTCCCGGATTCTGTCGTTATGAATACTCATAAGTTTTACCATATAATGACACTGCATTTTATTGGTAATCTTATACATCATTTCATGAAAGGCATTATCAAGTTCCATTATTTTATCCAGATTATTTTTTTCGTAATAGAATTTCTGGAGAGTCACATTTTCTTCAAGATCCTGAATGTCTTTTTCTGTTGCCTGTTTGCAGGCCATTTCTGTAATTGCAGATTCAATTGTGGCACGGACAAAAACCGCTTCATCAACAAGAGACATATCAATCAAACTTATGCGGCTACCTCTTTGTGGAAGAATCTCAATTATTTTAGTGGAAGAGAGTTCCTGCATAGCTTCATGTACTGGAGTGCGGGAAAGATTCAGTTCGTTTGCTATATCCTGTTCGCTTATCATACTGCCAGGTGCAAGTTCAAGATTTACTATGTTTTCCCGGATTACACGAAGAGCATATTCCCTGTTGGATTCTTTGCCCAGTTTCTCTAAATTTTTCATAATCCTCCTATAATACGATAGGAAAAAAATGTAGTCAATAATACGTATTCCGTATAAATTTACAAATTTCCCTTGACTTTTTTTGATTATGCTTTATCATACTAATTATACAAGCGTACTAGTATGCAAGTTACGCTTGTGAAAATTATACCACACAATTTGCAAAACGGGTAATAAAATGTTTAAGAAAAAAGAAAAAATCGCAGGTACAGAGTTATCTTCTTCTGATGGAATGAGAGAATTCAAAAAGTATATGCGTAAGTACTGGCAGTTTTATCTGCTGCTGTTGATTCCAATCCTCTATTATATTGTTTTCAGATATATTCCAATGGCTGGAAATATTATTGCTTTCCGTCGTTATCGTGCAGGTGGAAGTCTTTTTGGTCAGCAGTGGAGCGGATTTAAGTATTTTAAGCAGTTCATTGGTGATAAAACTTTCTGGCGTGCTTTCAGAAATACTCTTGTACTTAATATTTCATATCTTCTGGTAAGATTCCCTCTTACTTTGATATTTGCACTGCTTTTGAATGAAATTAAAACAATGTGGTGGAAGAAGTTTGTACAGACTGTTTCATATCTTCCTCACTTTATTTCTATGGTAATTGTTACAGGTATGATTCGCGAACTTGTTTCTACAAGTGGTCCTTTGAATCAGCTTATAGCTCATTTTGGCGGTGATAAGATTTCTTTTATCGCTTTCCCTCAGTACTTTAATCCAATCTTTGTAATTTCGGGTGTATGGCAGGCTTTGGGATGGGGTACAATCCTTTATCTTGCAGCTATTGCAGGAATTAACCCTTCTTTGTATGAAGCTGCTGAAGTTGATGGAGCAAATCATTTGCAGCGTGTATGGCATGTCACAATTCCATGTATTCTTCCTACAATTACAACACTTTTGATTCTTGATATTGGTGGACTTGTCGGTTCGGGTGGTGCTTTCGAAAAAGTATTCCTTTTGTACAATCCAATGACTTATGAGACGGCAGATATTATTTCTACCTTTGTATTCCGAATGGGTCTTGGTTCTGGTAACTACAGTTATGCTACTGCTGTTGGTTTATTTGAAGCCTTATTGAATTTGACTTTGCTTACAATTGCAAATAGGGTTTCAAAGAAAGTTTCCGGTTCAGGATTGTGGTAAGGAGGATTTAAAAATGGAAAAGACTGGCGTAAAAGTAAAAGAATCCAGCGGTTATATTGTTTTCAAATGGTTTAATACAGTGATTATGCTTCTTGTTTGTGCAATTACACTGTATCCGTTTTTGTACCTTGTAGCACAATCGTTTTCTTCGGAAGAAGCAATTACTTTGGGTAAAGTAAATCTTTTACCTATTGGATTTAATATTCAAACTTATAAATCTGTTCTTGAAAAGGGCGAGTTTATGCATGCCTATAAGAACACTTTGATTTATTCTGTTCTTGGAACAATTCTTTCACTTGTGTTCAGCTGCTGTATGGCTTATCCGCTCTCAAAAAAAGAATTGAAAGGTTATAAGGTTCTTACAAAGTTTGTAATTTTTACTATGTATTTTGGCGGTGGTTTGATTCCAAATTACGTACTTATGATGAAGCTTCATCTTATTAATCGTATTGCAGGATTTATCATTCCGTCTTTGCTTAGTACTTATTACATTATCCTGATGAAATCATTCTTCGCTGAAACTCCACATGAACTGGAGGAAGCTGGAGAACTTGATGGACTCAGCCCTATAGGTATTTTTGTTAGAATTGTTTTGCCTTTGTCTATGCCGATTATTGCGACAATGGTTTTGTTCAACGCAGTCGGTTACTGGAACAACTGGTATAATGCATTCCTTTATCTCGATAAAAAAGAAATGTGGCCGGTTGCATATTACCTCAAGACTATTATTTCTGGAGCTTCAACATCTGCTGACCCAGGTGAAGCTTCTGCAGAAAAAATGCAGATTGCTGCAAATATTAAGTCTTGTTCTATGGTTCTTATGGCTTTGCCAATCATCTGTATTTACCCATTCATCTCGAAGTACTACGTAGAGGGTATGATGTTAGGTGGAGTAAAGGAATGATAATGGAAGAACCGTTAAAAAAAATTGCGAAGACTTGGAGCAATTTTTTAGGTTCATCCAAATTCTAAAAAAAGTTTTTATCAAAATAGGAGGATAAAACTATGAAAAAAATTGCGACTATTGCTGTTGCAATCACATGTGCTGCAGTTTTACTTACAGCTTGTTCAGGTAAAAGTGCAGCAAAAGGTGGAGCAGCATCTGCTGAGGCAGTAGGTTACACTTTCGGTGAGGAAAAAACTTTCCATTCTGATAGTCCTGTAACTTATTCAATTTCTTTCAGTGATGCATCATGGTATGCTATGCAGGATACCTGGAAGACAGAAGGTGTATTCAAGGATATTGAAGACGTAACAAACGTTCATCTTGATATTACTTCTTATGACTCAGGTGATTATGGTCAGAAAGTAAACCTTGCTATTAACTCTGGTTCTGCTACATATATTATTCCAAAGATTTATTCAGAGGATCAGTATGTTGCAGGAGGCGGTGTAGTAGCTGTATCTGATTATACACAGTACATGCCTAACTTTACTGCTTTCGTAAATAAATACAACATGGGACCGGATCTTGATACTATCCGCCAGAGTGATGGAAAGTTCTATCGTCTCCCAGGTATGCACCAGGCTGCTCTTCAGGACTATACAATCATGGTTCGTGAAGATATTTTTGAAGCAGCTGGATACAAAATCCGTGAACTTGAAAAAGACTGGACATGGGAATCTTTGCATGACGTTCTCGTTGGTGTAAAGAAGTACATGGTTTCTCAGGGAATGTGTAAAGAATCTGACTACATCTGGTCTGACCTCTGGTGTGGTGAATCTGGAAAGGGACAGGGTGGTAACCTTCTTAAATTGATGGGTGCTTCATACAACGTTCTTTCTGGATGGGCTATTGAAGGTTCAAACGGTGGTATTAAATATGACTGGAAGAAGAAGGAATTCTATTCATCTTCTATCAGTGAAGATTTCAAGAAACTTGTTACTGTTGCAAACAGCTTTGTAAAAGATGGTCTTCTTGACCCAGAAACATTTACACAGGCTGATGATGTAGCTCATAACAAGTTCTACAGCGGAAAGACTGTTATTATGTCAACAAACCGCTCTCAGATGGCTAACGATATTGCTGGTGTTCAGAAGATTCTTGGCGATTCTGCTAAGTGCTATGTAACAGCTTATCCATCTGGAACAAACAAGAACCTTGCAGAAACTTCACGTCTTGAATGTGGTGTTATGATTTCTCAGAGAGCTCGTGAAGAACTTGGTGAAGCAGACTTCATTAAACTTATCCGTTTCGTAGACTGGATGTTCTATTCTAAGGAAGCTTACTCACTTTGTAAGTGGGGTCCTGAAGGAAAAACTTGGGAATGGGGTACAGCTCCTAACGGTGCTAAAGTAAAGAAGCTTAAGGCTGGCTTTAAGTGTGGTGGTCTTGGACTTCCAGGATCTGAAACAGATGTTGATATCCGTCTTAAGTGGGGATATGCAGGTGGTAACTACTTCTATGGTCACTCAACAGAAGAGTCTACAGATGCATTCACTCCAGAAGTACAGGATTTGTATGCACGCTATGGAAAATACAAGACAGTTGCTACTGTTGATCCAAAAGCAAAGCCAACAGAAGATCAGCGTGAACAGTTGAACCTTTGGGCTGTTCCACTTATCGATAATATCAATGCATGGACACTTAAGTTTGTAACAGGACAGAAAGATGTTAATAAGGATTGGAATGAATACGTTTCAAGCTGTAAGAATCTTAATGTTGACAAGATTGTTGCATTGACAAACGAAATTTATAAGAAACAGTAATTTATAAGACACTCCATTTTTATAAACTGATTCTGGGCGTGCGTTCTTTCCTCTTGTAGAACGCACGCTCTTTTTTTGGTTTGTTAAACCTGAGAGTTTCGTCTTTGTTTTGGAGTGATTCCTCTGATTTTTTTGTAGGTACGGATAAAATGACTGGCATCAGTAAAACCGGTTTCCTGACTGATATAATCCAGGGTTTTATCGGTATAGAGGAGGAGAGTATCTGCTTTACAGATTCGTATGAATTCTATGTATTCTTTACAGGTTTTTCCAAATTGGGTTTTAAATTGTTTTGCAAAGTTTGAATAACACATTCCGCATTTGCTTGCTAAATCTTCAATGCTGATATTTTCTGCAGAGTGTTTGTCTATATATTCGAGTACAGAAAAATCTTTTGTAGAAAACTGATCGAATGTAGTTTTTGTAGAAAACTGAAAACCATGACGCAGCCATATTCTGATTACTTCAGTTACAATAAGGCTTATCATTGAAGCGACTTTTATATCATAACCAAACTGCCGATGCTGTGTTTCCCACATGCAGTATTCAAAATACATTTTTACAGGATTAAAGCGCAGGTCGCGGGCAGTCAGAAGATTTGCTGCTTCTGTAGCAGAGTTTGCCTTATCAAGAAGTTTTGGAAGTTTAGGAGAACCTGGAGTCGTGTTTGAAAGAATCATGTCATCAAATTTTATGACATAGAATAATGGTTTTTCGGAGTATTCTTCTTTTACAGGATAATCAAGAAAAGAATGAATCTGTTTAGGGTGGAAAATAATCATGTCACCTGGATTCATTGTAAACTGTTTGCCATCTACTTCTGCATACAGTACTCCACTAACAAGATATACCATCTCGGTAAAATAATGCCAGTGAGGTTTCACATATTTCCAGTCACCTGAAAAAGCCTGAAAAGGTGCATTGAGGCTGTCACTTTCTTCAAAAAGGTCATCCATAGGTAATTCCTTGTCGGCAAGCACAGCTTGCCTCTGAGCCATTCTTTCGATAATCCTAAAACGACCCTTGCGGCTCGTTTTTTAACGGATTTTCGATTGTAGGCATATAGAGATTTGTACAATTATCTACACCTTTTCTTATATCATGGAATTGAAAGTAATGCTAGAGTAAAATCAGAATTTAGAAAATTTGTATCATTGCAAATATTCAATGATATTGGAGATAAAATGAAAGAGAAAAGTGCTTTTTCATGGGTCTGGACCTATGTCCGTCGTTATCGTTTTGGAATGGTGGCAGGACTTTGTTTAAGTGTTTGTGTAGCCGCAATGAATATGGTTAATCCTGTCGTAACTGGTCGTATTGTAGATAAAGTTATAAAAGGTGGACAGCACGAACTTTTATTTAAATTGATAGCAATAATGCTTTGTGTTGTTGTTGGAAAATCAATTTTCCGCTATACATATCAGGTAATTTTTGAGCATTGTTCACAAAATGTAATTCTGAAAATGCGTGAAGATTTATATGCCCATATTCAGAAGCTTGATTTTTCCTGGTACGATACAGCTCCTACTGGAAACGTAATGACTCTTTTGACTTCGGATCTTGATAAGGTACGCCATTTTGTTGCATGGGTTTTATATCAGATTCTTGAGAACAGTCTTATATATATTTTTTCAATTATCACACTGGCTTCAATTAACTGGAAGCTGACTCTTGCCTTTATGGTAATTGCGCCTCCAGTTCTCTTTCTTGTAAGAAAATTTAAGATTCATATCAGACCGGCTCACATGAAGGTTCGCGACCAGTTTGCGGTTTTAAATACCCGTGTTGGCGAAAACATTGAGGGTAACCGTGTTGTAAAAGCTTTTGTTCGTGAAGATTATGAGACACAGCGTTTTGAAAAAGAAAACGAGGCTTACAAGGATGTTTCTGTTGCCAATGCTGACATGCGTGTAAAGTTTCTGCCATGGATAGATGCTCTTTGTCAGATACTTCCGGTAATTCTTATTTTGTTTGGTGGCTACCTTGTAATTCAAAAGGAAATGACAATTGGGCAGCTGGTTACATTTAACGGCCTTATGTGGGCATTTATTCAACCAATCAACATGTTTGGAATGCTGGTTGATAATACTCAGAACTTTGCTGCTTCTGCAGACAGACTTTATGAGCTGTGGAAGGCAGACAGTAAAATTAAAAATCCGGAGAATTCTGAGATCTCTACAAGCACCGGCTCAGAAAGTTCCGCTTTTGCCGCACTGCAGATTGCCGGCCGTGTCGAGTTCCGCAATGTTTGTTTTTCATATAATGAAACTCCGGTTATTAAAGATATGAGTTTTGTAATTGAGCCTGGTACAACTGTTGGAATTCTAGGTCCAACTGGAAGTGGAAAGTCTACAATTGCAAATCTGATGTGTCGTTATTATGATGCTGATTCCGGTGAAGTTTTAATCGATGGCAAGAATGTAAAAGATTACAATCTTCAGGAGCTTCGACGCAATGTCGGTATTACTATGCAGGAAGCTTTTTTGTTCAGCGATACTGTTGAAGGAAATATTGCATTTGCAAAAACTGATGCAAGCTTTGAAGAGGTAGAAGCGGCGGCTGAACTTGCCAGGGTGAAGGAATTTATCGGCGACCTCACAGATGGTTATGACACAATCGTAGGTGAGCGCGGAGTTGGTTTAAGCGGCGGACAGAAGCAGAGGATTGCGCTTGCCCGACTTTTCCTTGCTGATCCTAAAATCATGATTCTGGATGATACTACAAGTGCTGTAGATAATGATACAGAATATAAAATCCGTCAGTCTATAAAGAGCCGAAGCGAAGGTCATACATCATTTATCATCAGTCATAGAGTTTCGTCTTTTGAAAATTGTGATGTGATACTTGTTGTCCAGGATGGAAAAATTGTGGATAAAGGAAGTCATGAAGATTTGATTTCTCGCGATGGTTATTATCGTGAGGTTTGGCAGGAACAAACTGGAAAATAAATGTCATGTGTCAGAAATGTATCTATGACAAGACATTACTGGCTAGGTCTAGCAATTACTGAGGTATAAAATGGCAAGAAATAAATTTGATACAGATGAAGAAATAGAACAGAAATTCAATCCGCATATTATTATGAGGCTTGCAAAATGGATAAAACCATATACCGGCTGGATGATTCTTTCGTGTGTAATTATGCTGGTGTCTTCTGCAATTTCTCTTTGCAGTCCTTATCTTACGCGTATGGCAATTGATAAGGCAATTCCGAACGCAAACTACCGGATGTTAGTTATTATATCCGGAGCCTTATTATTTTCAACTCTGATTGTAAGAATTCTGCTTGCTCAGAAGCTTAAGATTATGACTCGTGTAGCGCAGAAAATAATTGTAAATATCCGTCATGATGTTTTTACAAAGCTTCAGTCTCTGCCTTTCAGTTATTTTGACAGCCGACCTCATGGAAAGATTTTGATTCGTGTTGTAAATTATGTAAACTCACTTTCTGATTTGCTTTCGAATGGAATTATTCAGCTGATTTCAGATTTGTTTACCCTCATTGTAATTATAGGCTTTATGATTGCTATTGATGTCAAACTAACGTTAGTTTGTATGGCAGTACTTCCGGTTCTCTTTATCATTCTTTTTTCGATGAAGAAAAAGCAGCATGAAGCCTGGAAGCAGGAAAGTTATAAGCGTTCAAATCTTACTGCCTATCTTTCTGAAAGTCTGAACGGCATGAAGGTTACACAGAGCTTTGCCCGCGAAGAAGTTAATCAGGGAATTTTTGATGAGCTTTGCCGTAAGTGTAAAAAGGTCTGGATTCGTGCTGTAAACATCAACAATATTATCTGGCCTTCTGTAGATATTCTTTCTACTTTGGGTGTTACTCTTGTTTATCTTGCCGGAATCAACTGGCTTGGTGAAACTGTTACAATTGGTACACTTGTTGCCTTTGCCGGTTATATCTGGCGTTTCTGGCAACCTATTCAGAATCTTGGTAACTTTTATAATTCTATGGTTACAACAGGCGCTTATATTGAACGTATTTTTGAACTTCTTGATGAAGAAGATGATATTACTGATAAGCCTGGAGCTCGAGAACTTCCGCCTATCCGTGGTCATGTACAGTTTGATCATGTTGATTTTTCTTATGAGCCGGGAAATCCTATTCTTAAGAATGTTGATTTTACGATTACTCCTGGTATGACAGTTGCGATTGTTGGTCCTACTGGAGCCGGAAAAACAACTATCGTAAATCTTCTCAGCCGCTTTTATAATGCAGAAAAGGGCAAGATTCTTATAGATGGAATTGATATTCAGGAGCTTCAGATAAAGTCTATCCGTAAGCAGATGGGGGTTATGCTCCAGGACAGTTTTTTGTTCAGCGGCACAATAATGGAAAACATCAGATACGGACGGCTTGAAGCAAGTGATGAAGAATGTATTGCCGCTGCAAAGGCAGTACAGGCACATGATTTTATTTCTGCCTTTCCGGACGGTTATAACACTGTTCTCAGTGCAAATGGTGGCGGCTTGAGTCAGGGCCAGAAGCAGCTTATCAGTTTTGCCCGTGTATTGCTTAGCGACCCTCGCATTCTTATTCTTGATGAAGCAACCTCTTCTGTAGATACTCATACCGAAAAAGCTTTGCAGCAGGGACTGGGGCAGCTTTTGAAGGGTAGAACAAGCTTTATTATTGCTCACCGTCTTTCAACAATCCGTAATGCAGATGTTATATTCTTTGTAAATCATGGAGAAATTGTTGAGCGTGGTAATCATGATGAGCTTATTGCACTTAAAGGCAATTATGCCAAGATGGTAGGAATTTTATAGTATTTCTCCTTTCTATATGTTACAATATAGAAAGGAGTTTGCTTATTATGAAAAGACAGTCAAACACTATACATTCAACTAGGGGGGGGGGCTGTTTTGCATTTTACTGATTTGTCTTCTCTTTCTGAATGTTTCCTGTTTTAATTCTTTGCAAGAAGACCCTCAGTTATTGTATTTTCCTCCTGTAACAACCAATGCTACTATAACCGGAAAGCTTTCTATAGGAAATAATTTTGGGCGTACAGCTTTTCCTTCCGTACCTTCAGGTGCTGGTTATACCTGGTATGCACAGGCTACTCCTGCAGGAAGTTCTACTTCAACAGCAGGCTCTGTTCCAGATACCCACGATTCTTACAGCATTTCAAATCTTTCTATTGGCGTTGTATATACGATTGAAGTTGGAATTAAAGATTCTTCTAATAATTCAGTTCTTGTTGCATCTCATACAATGGAAGCGTCCGAAGTTCTTACAGCAGAAGCACCTGTTTATTCTCATGACTTTGTATTAATGCCTGTTCAGACTACAAGTGGAAAAGGAACTATCAGCCTTACAATAGAAATCCTTTCGGATAGTAATATCAGAAATTATCGCTCTTCAAATAAAAATGGCATTTTTGATGTTTTAGGTGATTCAATTACAATCACAGAAAACAATGTAGCTGCCGGTTCAAAAAGCATAGATTTTTACTTTTATGATAATTTAATGAACCTTATTTATTCCTTCAGCGAGACAGTTAACGTATACGACAATATGACTACCAGTGAGTGGGTACGTAATGGCGGAACAATCAGTTCACCTCATCTTGTTGACGTAACAGAAACTGTAGGTGGTGTTACAACTACCGTAACAAAGTGCAGAATTACAAAAGCCCTTGTAGACAGCTTTAAGACGCGAACCTTCTATGTAAAAGCTGGTGGAAATAACAGCAACAGTGGAACTTATTTTTCTCCGCTTGCAACATTAGAAGGCGCCGCTTCAAAAATGAAAGATTCAAATATTGATTATATGGTTTTCATTATTGGTGAGTTGACAGGAAATCAGCAGCTTGTAAATAACTATGCAGCAAATTCAATTACATTATGTGGTTATAATGATGGCAGTGGTCTTTTGGCCAGCCTGAAAGGTAATGGAAATGATTCAGTACTTCATATAGAAACAGATACTCCTGTAATAATAAAAAATCTAAAAATTAAAAATGGTGCTGCAGATACAAGTACCAATTACTATGGCGGTGGAATAAACTTTGTTTCAGGAACTTTGAAACTTACAAATGGAACTATTATAACAGAAAATGAAGCAAAATACGGTGGCGGTGTATATGTAGCTTCAGGAGCAAAACTTTATATTTATGACAGTGCATTAATTGGAGATGACCCTGATAATACAAATCTTCCATCTGGTATTTCAAATGCAAATCAAGCTGAATATGGCGGAGGTATATATAACGAAGGAGCGGTTTACTTAGGCTACAGCGATTATACAGACGCAACCCATTATACCCTTGCAAACATACCACAAGGTTATGGAATCAGAAGAAATTACGTTCAAAACAGTGAATATTCAAATCCTAAAGGTGGCGGTGGTATTTATAATGCCGGAACTTTAATGATTGCAAGCGGAGAGCTTTCGTA
>CAKUWD010000072.1 GCA_934699065.1 uncultured Treponema sp. | reverse complement strand
CTTATACTCTTCGTAAAGTCTCTTATAAACATCAAGGTCAAAAAGTCTTGTATAACGACAGAAAACATAAAGATGGAAGCCTTCGCAACACATAAAGAAACCTCGTGCCTTGCGGTAATTTGTTGTTACACCAATATGACGGTCGAAGAAGTAAAAACCATCAGGCCAGGATTCAGTAAAGTGCTGATCAAGCTTATTTCGAACAGTTTCAGAGGTAGAAGTACGGTTAGGACTGTTATAAAGAATGTAATTCTTACTTCGATCAACAAGAAGTACAGAACAATCGCCCTGTTTTTCAAGGATATCCCCAATTACTACATAAAAATCATCAAGGGAATAACAGAAACGAAGGCGGTCAATAAAGTCGTTCAAAATAACGGTTTCACCTGTTTCAAGGGTATCTCTTCGAACCTTTGCCATAAGGTAGGAACGGAATCTATTTCCCCAGAAAACTGCTGCAAAAAAAACAATAAATGCAACAAGGAATGTAATCATAGAAAAACGTTCATCCGTTTTTTGTGGTAAAAGCAAAAGACATGCCATAATAAAGCTTATAATTGTTATAACGTTTATAGAGATTAGAACAACTCTTTTTCTGGTTCTGTACATGGTTACCCCTAATTCTTTCTTTAATATTTTAAATAGACTGATACTATTCTATCATATTATCGGAGAATTTGGGAAAAAAGTTCAATAATTTAGGTATTAGGTTCTAGGTTTTAGGGGTTTGGCTAAAAGCTAAAAGCTATTAGCTATTAGCTTTTAACCGTTTTACAAGTTTGCAATGACGTCATTGCGAGGAGCGTTAGCGACGTGGCAATCTATTAATCTGAAAGTTTAGAAAGATTCAATAAACTTGGTTCACTTGGCGGATTTTCCAGATCCATATACTGCTTCAAAAGCTCTTTTTGTTTGCTTGAAAGCTTTGTTGGAACCTGAACCATGATTTTTACGTACAAATCGCCCTTGCGTGCTGAACCGGAAATTGGAACACCTTCGCCTTTTATGCGCAAAAGTTTTCCGTTTGCAGTTCCATCAGGGATTTTGATAGCAAGTTTCTTACCATCAAGAGCGGTAATTGTAATTTCGCAGCCAAGAGCAGCCTGTGCAATAGAGATTGGTACAGCGCAGTAAAGATCTGCACCATCACGCTCAAAGAATGGATGCTGTTCTACGTGTAATACAACTACGAGGTCTCCTGCAGGTCCACCGTTTTCTCCGGCATCACCCATTCCGCGGATTACGATACGTTTTCCGTTATCAACACCTGCCGGAATCTTAAGAGACATCTGTTTAGATTTTTCCTGAATACCCTTTCCACGGCAGCTAGGACACGGTTTATCAATTATAGTTCCGCGGCCGCCGCACTTAGGACAGGTCTGCTGAATAGTAAAGAAGCCGTTACCCTGACGAACCTGCCCCATACCATTACAGGTAGGACAAGTTTTCTTAGAAGCACCGGCAGCAGCACCGGTTCCTTTACAGGCTTCACAAGCTTCATTGTGCTTAAAATGAATGTCAGCATTTGTTCCATAAACAGCGTCTTTAAACTGAATATGAAGATCATAGCGGAGGCTGGCACCTGCTGCAGGACCAGAACTTCTTGAAGAACGTGAACCGCCGCCAAAGCCACCGCCAAAAATGCTGTCGAAAATATCTGAGAAGCCGCCACCAGCTCCTCCAAAGAGGTCTGAGAAGTCGTGGAAGGCATGTGAATACTGAGCTCCACCACCACCTCCGGCTCCCATTCCATCAAGACCGGCAAAGCCGTACTGGTCGTAAATAGGACGCTTTTCTGAGTCAGAAAGAACTTCGTATGCCTCTGTTGCCTCTCGGAATTTTTCCTCGGCAGATTTGTCGCCCGGGTTTCGGTCCGGGTGATATTTTACAGCAAGTTTACGGTAAGCTTTTTTGATTGCTTCCTGATCAGCAGATTTGTCTACACCTAATACTTCGTAATAATCGCGCTTTGCCATATCGTATGTCCATCAATAAAAATATAAATTAATATATCAAAAAAAAGTCCTGTCTACAATAACAGGACATCTTGAAAAAAGGTCCTGCTCTCCCGTGAAAAATGCCCCTTGCCAACGGGTGCGACTCGCAAGCCTCGTCGCTTGAGCCATTCTTTCGATAATCCTAAACCAGCCCGCTGTCGCAACCCGGTTTTTAACGGATTCTCGATTTTAGGCTTGTTGTCAACGGTCATTTTTCACTCCGAGCATGACCTCGTTCAATTTTTACTTATCGTCATCCTTTACTTCATATTCAACGTCATCTGCAGAACCTTTATCGAAGCCAGATTTATTATCTGCACCTTCTGTTGATGAACCTTCTTCACCACCTGCGGCGGCACCTTCTGTGCCCTGAGCACCTGCTCCGGCCTGTCCGGCTGCGGCCTGCTGCTTGTAGAGTTCTTCGGCAATCTTGTATGAAGCCTGTTTAAGGGCTTCTGTCTTAGCCTTGATGTCTTCTACATTGTCGCCCTGCATAGCCTGCTTGAGGTCTGCAATTGCGGCTTCAATCTTCTGCTTTTCAGCACCATCAGCCTTGTCGCCGAGGTCTTTCAAAGATTTTTCTGTAGCATAAATCAAGCTGTCTGCTTCATTGCGTGCATCAACACCTTCGCGTTTTGCCTTATCTGCAGCTGCATTTGCTTCTGCATCCTTAACCATCTTTTCAATTTCTTCGTCGCTCAAACCTGAAGAAGAAGTAATCTGGATGTGCTGTTCCTTACCAGTTCCAAGATCCTTAGCAGATACGTGAACAATACCGTTTGCATCGATATCAAAGGTAACTTCAATCTGTGGAACACCACGAGGTGCAGGTGGAATACCTACAAGGTCGAAACGTCCGAGTGTACGGTTCTGGTCAGCCATTTCACGCTCACCCTGGAGTACGTGAATTGATACAGCAGTCTGTCCATCAGCAGCTGTAGAGAAAGTCTGACTCTTCTTTGTAGGAATAGTTGTATTTCTTGGGATAAGCTTTGTGAAAACGCCACCCATTGTTTCAATACCAAGTGAAAGTGGAGTTACATCAAGAAGAAGAACGTCCTTTACATCACCCTGGAGTACACCACCCTGAATTGCAGCACCAACAGCAACTGCTTCATCTGGGTTTACAGCACGGCTACCCTCTTTTCCGAAGATTGCCTTAACAACTTCCTGAACCTTAGGCATACGGCTAGATCCACCAACAAGGAGAACCTCATCAATATCACTTGCAGAAATACCGGCATCCTGGAGAGCCTTGCGACAAGGTTCCTTTGTGCGCTCGTAAAGGTCATCTGTCATCTGTTCAAACTGAGCACGTGTCAAAGACTTCTGTAAGTGCTTTGGACCGGTGCTATCCGCAGTAATGAATGGAAGGTTGATATCAGTTGAAGTCTGAGAAGAAAGCTGAATCTTTGCATTTTCAGCTGCTTCACGGAGACGCTGCATAGCCATTGGATCTTTAGAAAGGTCAATGCCTGTGTCAGCCTTAAAGCCGTCAATCAGCCAGTTTACAATAACACGATCCCAGTCATCACCACCAAGGTGTGTATCACCGTTTGTAGATTTTACTTCGAATACGCCGTCTGCAAGTTCGAGAATAGAAATATCGAATGTACCACCACCAAGGTCGTATACAGCGATTGTCTTTTCCTTGTCCTGATCCTGTTTGAAACCGAAAGCAAGAGAAGCGGCAGTAGGTTCGTTGATAATACGCTGAACGTTAAGTCCGGCAATCTTACCAGCATCCTTAGTAGCCTGACGCTGAGAGTCGTTGAAGTAAGCAGGTACTGTAATTACAGCGTCTGTAACTTCTGTTCCGAGGTAGTCCTCAGCAGTTTTCTTCATCTTCTGAAGAATGAAAGCAGAAATTTCCTGTGGAGAATACTTTTTCTTAGCTCCACCCTCTTCTACTTCTACACGGCAGTCTGAACCGTTATCGATGATTGTATATGGAAGCTTTGTTGCTTCGCCCTGAAGTTCACTGAAGCGGTGTCCGATAAGACGCTTTACAGAGTAAACTGTGTTCTTTGGATTTGTTACCATCTGGTTTTTAGCAGGTGCACCAACAATGCGGTCTCCCTTTGCTGTAAAACCTACGATAGAAGGAGTTGTACGTCCACCTTCTGAGTTCTGAATTACTACTGGTTCACCGTTTTCCATTACGGCAACACAAGAGTTTGTTGTTCCTAAGTCAATACCTATGATTTTTCCCATTTTATATACCTCGCTTTCTAATTTACCTTATAATTTATGTGTCATTGTCGGACTTGATCCGACAATCTGTACATCACTGTGTTGTGCAGATTCCCCGGTCAAGCCGGGGAATGACAGTTTTTGTCAAGTTACGCCTTCGGTACCTTTACCATTACCTTAGCATGTCTGATTACCTTATCTTTAAGTTTATATCCCTTGAGATAAACCTGAGCCAGAGTTTCCTTCTTGGCTTTTTCATCTTCCATACGGCCGATAGCTTCGTGCTCGTCAGGATTGAATTCATCTCCTTCCTTACCGTAGCCTGTAAGACCGTATTTATCTTCGAGCATCTTTACAAGATTCTTATTAATCATCTTGATACCGTCTGCAATTGCTTTTGCATCCTTTGCGTCTTTAGCAGCATCAATTGTGCGGTCAAAATTATCAAGACTGTCAAGCAGGTCGCCTAAAAGTCCGGCATTAGCATAGTCGTAAGTATCCTGCTTTTCTTTCATCATGCGCTTGCGGTAGTTATCAAAGTCCGCAGCACGGCGCAAGAGCTGATCTTTAAGGTCAGCATTTTCTTTTTCAAGAGCAGCAATCTTTTCTTCCGGAGTCTGTTCTTTCTTTTCTTCAGGAGCAGCTGCATCCTTGTTTTCTGATGTATTCTCGGCAGCTTCTTCTGCAGCTTTTTTTGTATCCACAGTTTCTTCTGTCTGAGCTTCAGTTTTTTCTTCTGTCTGTTTTTCTTCAGCCATTAGTTTCCACCATCAAAAAGTTTTCTATACTATAAATTAATGATTTTTTGTTTAAAACGTCAATAAAATTGTAAAAAAATTTAAAAAAAAGTGTTATAGGCCTGGTCCTGTTACTCTAAGAACAAAAGTTGAAATAGTGCTTTTTTTTTGTATAGTAATACTATAAAATAATATATATTTAAGGAGATTTTTATGAAAAAAATTTTCAACCTATCATTAACCTTTGCAGCACTCTCTATAGTTTTTTACTTTTCATCATGTGCAAATGCAAGCAATACCCCCGGAAACGACGTAATTCCGACAACCCCAACCGAAGTTACAGTACCAGCAACCATAACCTCGGGCATTGTAACCGCAGCTACAACAGATTCTAATGGTAGTAAAACTACAACCCTTTCTGCTTCAAATGGCTCTTATACATTTACAGAATCCTCAAATGCAAATGTAAACACAAGCATTCTTTCTCGTGCTGCATCCGTTGATAATACAAAAAGCGGTGTATGGACTTTTTCAGAAACAGGCTCTTCAATTCCAAAGTATTCGGGCATATACTATGGCGATATTTCTCAGTTTTCTTCAATAGAAGTTAAACTTACTCTTATCATCAAAAAAGCTCTGAATAATGGAAGTCTAAAAAATGTTGTAGAAAACCAGTCATTTTCTATGGAGGCAACAACATTTACTTTTAATGCGACAATACCTGAAGTATCGGTAATGAAAAATGAGGTAACAGAACTTGCTTTAAACAATGAAGAAATCGACAACAAAATCTTCAAAAACATATACAACTCATATACGCTCTTCACAAATAATACATGCTACAGCGGTGGTACTGAATATGATGCCAGATCATTAAAATGGCCACAAACAGATATTACAGTCATAAAAGTAGATGGAAAATTATACAAAGCCAGAAAAGAGTCTTCTAATGGCAAAATCTCCTATTAAAGTCAAGCCAAAGACGAACTTATTTTTCATACTTCATACAAAAATGCTTTTACAGGAAAGGTATTTGTTAATGCCGAAAAAAATCAAATTGTAGCGTTCAAAACATCAGGTCAAGTATTCTCAGGCCTTAACATCCATGTTAATTATTCTGTTTCAGGTAATACAGCAACACTCGAACCTATTAAAGACTCACCAAATGGTACTCCAAGAACAATATCATATACTATTTCAGGAACAACACTGACATCAGACCAGGATAAAAATGTAACCCTTACCCAAATTTCTGGAGACAACGGATTTGGAGGCAAAGCATTCTATACTTCAATTCCTTTTGAAAAGTATGATGATCCTTCTTATTCTTTTTACTATCCGTTTGGCTTCTTCATTTTTGAATCAAATACATCACTTCTTATAGTAAATCTAAAAGGCTTCAAAGTATTTGAACAAACCTCTTACACTGTTGATGGAACAACAGCAACTGCAACAGTTAATGGAAAGACTTTTAATTTTACTATTTTTGGAAACAAGATTACAGCTACATTCGACTCAAAGTCTGTAACATCTGATCAAATTCTGTAATTTGTAATTCCATTTTTATTGTTCGGGGTTTGATTTTTAATAATCAAGCCCTAACCCCTGTGCCTCTTTTACATCGTAGAGTACACCATTAATTGTAAAAGAAAGGCGTGCAGAATGCAGATACATGCGTTTTGCGGGCTTTCCGCCGTAGAGTTCGTCGCCCAGGATGGGGAGGCCGCAGCTTGCAAGGTGAACGCGGATCTGGTGGGTGCGGCCGGTGTAGAGAGTGCATTCAATAAGAAGGCAGGAGCGGCCTTCTACTATGATTTTTTTGAGAACGCGGAAGTCTGTTTTAGAGTACTGACCGCCCCGGCTTTCTGGAACCTGGCCCCACTTGCCCTGCTGGGACTTGCCGGTAACTCGGTTCATGTACATTTCGACGGTGAATTGAGATCCCTGCCCCTTCGCGGCACAGCCGCTCGGAGACTCGCTCAAAATGCTCCACTGGAGCATTTTGCCGGCTTCCAGCCGTCGCTCCCTAAGTTCAGGATGACGTGCCTCGTCGGGATGACGGGCATCACGAGGTTCTTCCACCACAGCCAGATACTGCTTTGTAAGGTCGTGCTTCTGAAAGATTTCAGAAACTGCCGTATTCACAGCCCTTGTCTTTGTAAAAAGGATTACGCCGCTGGTTTCCCGGTCCAGGCGGTGCATAATGCCGGCGTAGGGCGGATTTCGCAGCGAGGGGGCGCGCCGCCACAGAAAATCTACAAGCGAATCGTGCAGATTATTGCGGTTGCCGGTAATCGTCTGCTCCACGGGAAAGCGCGGCGGTTTATTAAGAAATATGAGATTTTCGTCTTCAAAGAGAATGTCGGCCGCAGAGACCTCGAAGGCGGCGTCGTCCGGCTGCTTTTCGTAGAAGAACTTTTCGGCATCAAAACGCACGGTAACAAGGCTGCGGCCACGGAGCTCAAAGGCAGGTCGTAAAACAGGGCGTCCGTTTACCTGGACGGCGCCCGCCAGTATGAGACGCCTTATTTTTGAGTTTGAGATGGAAACTGTGTGTGAGCCGATGCTGTCTGGCAATTCCGCCCGCAAAAACTCATCAAGACGGAGTTTTTTTTCAGTTGTAAAGGTAAGATCTTTTTCCATAATTATATTTCAGATTGCCAGGCCACTACGTTCTCAGATGGTAACTTACAAGCCCATTCTTGCATGATGTATTTTCTTCTGTTCGTATAGATCCTGGTCAGCAAGAGTCAAAAGTTCATTTAAATCTTTGTTTTCCTGAGAAAATCTAACAGCACCAAGACTCAAAGAAAGTTTGAATGGGAAATTATAAGCCTTTGTGGCCTCTTCATTCAGCGAATCAACCTTTTCCCGCAGCTTATCAAGGAAGGCTATATCCATACCTGAAGCAATAATTCCAAACTCATCACCACTAAGCCTTCCAATTACATCCATTTTTCTAAATGTTGTTCTTAAAACATCAGCAACGGCCTTAATTGCCTTGTCACCATATTCATGACCATATTGATCATTAATTCTTTTAAGGCCATCAAGATCTGCAAAGAATACAATTCCATCTGTATTGATTTCTTCCGAAAAGAAAATCAGCTTCTGACCGTATTCCATAAAACCACGCCTGTTCAAAAGCTGAGTGAGTTCATCTGTTTTCGAACGGATATTAAGGTCCAGATTGCGGTCTTTAAGCTCCTTGTTCATAGTTTCAAGCAGCATTTTCTGCTTAATTGTTTTTGTATAATCATAAGCTTGTACAATTACACTCGTGATTATCTTAAGCAGAATATTGTTCATTCCAAAATCAGTACGCTCTGCTTTACAGAAAAGGTATCCATACTGCAAAGTACCAAGGAAAATAGGCTGAAAAATATAACAGCCTGGATTATTCTTAATGTCGTCTTCAAGGAAAAGTGTTTTCTTAAGATTTATTGCTTCACTTTCCTCATAATATTCGGCAACGCCATTCTTTGTATCAATATCAAGAAGGATTCTGGCCTCATCCGGCAGAACGAAATCATCTTCCAGCATTACAGGAATTGGCTCTTTTAAGACAAAAGCAACCAGTTTTGAAAAACCAGAACTTTCTATAATTGTAGAAAATGATTCTGCAAAATCGCTTAAACTAGAAGTACCTTTTATAACATCAAAAAGATTACTTACCCTTCTGAGTTCTTCATAGTGTGTAACAGCAGCCCTGAATACATCCCGCTTTTTCTGCTCGAGCAAATCTTCACAACCACAAGAACGGCGGTAAATTGCCTTGAGTTTTGTATTCACTGTAAGAGTTTCTTTACTGCTGATATTTTCTTCCAGAAGCTTTAAGCCAAGTTCTGCCGCAGCCGCTCCCTGATCTTCTATCGCCTGATCAACAGTGGCAAGTGTTGGTATACTGAAAATTGCATGCGAGGTATTATCAAAACCAAATACCTTCATTTCAGCTGGAATCTTAATTCCCAGATCAGCAAAATAATCGAGAACCGCCATTCCCATAAGGTCATTCGCACAAATTATTGCATCGTATTCAACTTCTTCTTTTTTCTGATACCTTTGCTTCAACTCTGCCATAGCTGAAGATTTAGTAAAAGCACCATCAAGCACCCATTCCGAATGAAATTCTAGTCCGGATTTTTCCAGAGCTTTCTTAAACGCAGCAAAACGCTCCTGACCTTCCTGTGACTGAATCTTATTTGCAGAAAAGAAAGCTATTTTCGTACAGCCATGCTCATTTTTCAGATGCTCTACAATTTCATCATAAACATCATCACAATGAGCAGTTGTATAAGAGATTCCTGCTTCCTCAAAGTTCATTCCAATAGAAATGATCTTTTTAGAAAAGAAAGGACGAATAAGGTCTAAGAGTTCATCACGAGATTTATAAAGACAATAAGTATTTGAAACAATTATAACTTCATCAATTACTTCTGATTTTAGATATTCGACTACCGGCCAGTTCTGATAATCATACATACCGCTTGCATTATGCGGAGTAGAAGTTTGCGCAAAAAATACCCGCACATTTTGTTTGTCTGAGAAATACCGATAAATTCCCTGTATAATCAGGTCAGCATATTCAACTGAAAAATTGTGAACAAAAACGGCTATGTTATACATATACTCTGACTTTATTGTACTGCATAATCTGGATTTTCGCCATTAGAAAAGATCTTGACCTTACATTCTTCCATACACACGTTTTCTGCGAAGGAAACGAGATCCAAGGCTTCTTCGCTAAGTAAATCATCAGGATGATATGATGTAGTAATTGTACACTCTTCTCCCTCGCCTGCCAGACGCGACATTGCTCCGTTAATCTTCACAATATCATGCATAAGACTTATAAGCGAATGGCAGTGCTTTTCTTCGTACTTTTCATCAAGAAAAAGCAGCTGCATTTTTTCTATTGATTTATGATCTTCACCTTCAGGATTAAAGCCGCTTTTGTAAGAGCAATTGTTTACCCTCTGCCATTCAGCAAAATCAGAGAAAAAGCGCGAAGGATAAATTCTCAGCGGCTTAAGTACAGAAAGAAACCAGGGAACTGCACGGCCGGCTGTGTAAAAGGTTCTGCAGGCAAAAGCAGTGTCACGGCACCAGCGGATATCCTGGGCAGAAAAAGTTCCTGTAACCTTTGGCGGTTCAAGCTCGGCATTCATAATCTGAGGAAATTCTATATGATTCGGATACTGCTGCACTGCAAAATCAAGACGTTCCGAAAAAAGTTTTAATGTGTCACCGGGAATTGCAGCATAGGTAAGATGAAAACCAAAAACAAGCCCAGCTTCATTGAGCAGGCGGGCTTTGTTTGCATAAAACTTTTTATCAAAAAGAAGATGGCCACCCTTCTGGCTGCATTCAAGCGGAATATCAAAAGAAGAAAAAATATTCTGGGCAGCAGAAATTATTTCGCGGTCGAGGGCAGATGCATTTATAAGGATTGATACAAAAAGATCAGGCACATTTTTTTCAATGAGCCTGATGATTTTAAGGATTTTCTGTTTGTCATTTGCAAGGGCAGAATCGTGAATCGAAAACTCTGTAATTCCTTTAGTCTTAAAGGTTGGAATCTGCGACTCAAATTCTGCCGCTGTAAATTTATATTCTGTGTTCATTATCAATTACAACAATGGATTGCTTCGCTGCGCTCGCAATGACATACAAAGCATCTGTCATTGCGAGGAGCCCGCAGGGCGACGTGGCAATCTAGAGCAGTTCAATACCGTGCTTTTTGCAGTCGGCTTTGATTTCCTCTGTCCACACGCTAACCTGAGTTTCACCGATGTGAGCCTTGCGCAGGAGGAACATACAAAGACGTGACTGGCCGATACCGCCACCCAATGTCTGTGTGAGTTCGCCCTTAAGAAGGCGTGAATGAAATTCAAACTTAGCGCGCTCAGGGCAACCGCGTTCTTCAAGCTGCTGCTTAAGGCTTTCAGGGCTTACACGAATTCCCATAGAAGAAAGCTCAAAGGCTCTCTCAAGAACAGGGTTCCATACAAGAATATCTCCGTTGAGTCCGCGGTGACCGTCGCCGCATTCTGTAATCCAGTCGTCATAGTCTGGAGCACGGCCGTCGTGAATTGTACCGTCGTCCAGTTTACCGCCGATACCTGTAATAAATACAGCACCGTACTCTTTAGCAACCTTATCTTCACGCTCTTTTGGAGTCAACTTTGGATAGAGTCTCTGCAAATCATCTGCGTAAAGAATTTTAATGTCCTTTGGGAGAATTGGCTTGAGCTGTGGGTAGCGGTCGTAAAGGAAGAATTCAGTTCGCTGAATACAGCGGTAAACCTTTTTTACAATTTCGTGAAGATAGAAAACAGTACGGTCTTTTGGATCGATTGCCATTTCCCAGTCCCACTGATCTACATATATAGAATGAATTGCATCAAGTTCTTCATCCGGACGGAGGGCGTTCATATCTGTATAGATACCAAAGCCTGGCTCAAGTCCAAGGGAAGTGATTTTAAGGCGCTTCCATTTTGCAAGCGACTGAACGATTTCCATTTTAGCATCACCAAGGTCTTTTACCGGAAAGCTTACAGGGCGCTCAACGCCGTTGAGGTCGTCGTTAATACCCTTTCCTGCTCCAACAAAAAGAGGAGCTGTAACACGGGTGAGATTGAGTTCTGTACTCAAAGCCAGCTGAAAGAAATCTTTAATTGCAACAATTGCGTGCTCGGTTTCTCGGGTTCCAAGAATTGCTTTATATTTTGATGGTAGTTTTATCATAGTATTTATCCTTATTATGGTCATTGAGCCTGTCGAAATGACCTTTTTAATGGTGGTTTCGACAAGCTCAACCACCGCTTATTCGCCGTCATAATTAATCAAAGTAGTTACTTTGCATGGTGAGAGGACTTTCTCATAATTTAATGCGGGAAGACCGATTACGCCAAAGAAATCAGTAACTTCCCCGCCTCCCTGCTCTATCAGGTTCTTGGCAGCTGCGAGCGTGCCGCCGGTAGCAATCAAATCATCAACAACGAGGTAACGGCCGCCTTTTTTAATATCAGCCTTGTGAACTTCGATAGTTGCGGTTCCATATTCAAGAGAATAGCTGCACTGGTAAGTTTCGCCAGGAAGCTTTCCTTTTTTTCGGATTAAAACAAGAGGAATTCCAAGACGTTCTGCAAAAGGAGCTGCAAAAATAAAACCGCGGCTTTCAACACCTGCAACCGCATCAATCTTAGCATCCTTAAATTTTTCCACCATCTGGTCAATACAGAATTTGAGCGCATCCGGATTTACAAGCACTCCTGTAATATCATAAAAAAGAATCCCAGGTTTTGGAAAATCAGGAACACGGCGCACAGCCTTATCAAGCATCTCAATAGTCATAAGAAACCTTCTAACAAAAAAAAATAACGAAATTATTATAATTCTATGCTTGATTTAGGGCAAGTAGGAGATACGCCTTAGATTCCCGCGTTCGCAATGGCGACGTGGCAATCTTTTTTCAATTAATTTTCCAAACCATTTCCTAAAATGTTCACTTTGAGACTATATATAGTGTGAGATTTTATGATCTCAACATTACAGTAACGGAGGTCTATGATGGCATTCTGGAACAGAAAGTATAAAGATTC